>NZ_JBIWEL010000007.1:100113-264301 GCF_044762525.1 Pseudomonas sp. NPDC096950
GTGTCTTTTGTTTTGTATTTTTTTGTTTTGTGTTTATTTGTGTTTGTTGTGTTTTTTTGTTTCTGTTTGGTGTTGTTCTCTCTAAGTCCCCTTATTTCTATTTGAGTATGATTCTAAGTTTTTTGGTGAAAGCAAAAACGAGTGCTGAATGGCCTACAGACACTTAAGAGCCGCTTTATAACAAGGGCTCTAAAAAACTGTCAAGGAAGCCCCCCAGGCAAATGCGTACTAATGCGTGCTAATTCTTTCCTTAGAGTCAGACTCGCGTTTTTCATCCTTTGCAACTATCTCCGGAGCCACATCCGGCAAGGGCTCCGGCGCGTATTGCAGCGCAATTTGCAGGACCTCGTCAATCCATTTAACCGGTTTAATCTGCAGATCTTGCTTAATATTGTCAGGAATTTCCTTCAGATCGCGTACGTTCTCTTCAGGAATGATCACAGTCTTGATCCCGCCACGGTGAGCAGCCAGCAGTTTTTCCTTCAAACCACCGATCGCCAGCACTTGGCCACGCAGGGTAATTTCGCCGGTCATGGCGACGTCTGCGCGTACAGGAATTCCGGTCAATGCTGACACCAAGGCCGTGCACATGCCTACACCGGCGCTAGGGCCGTCCTTCGGGGTCGCCCCTTCCGGCATATGGATGTGCGTGTCGCGCTTCTCGTGGAAGTCCAGGGGGATCCCCAGGCTCTTGGCACGGCTGCGGACCACGGTCAGGGCGGCGGTGATCGATTCGACCATCACATCCCCCAGAGAACCGGTCTTGATCAACTGGCCTTTGCCCGGTACGACGGCGGCTTCGATGGTCAGCAGTTCGCCGCCCACTTGAGTCCACGCCAGGCCGGTCACCTGACCGATCTGATCCTGGGATTCCGCCAGGCCGTAACGGAATTTACGCACACCGAGGAAGTGTTCCAGCATGTCTGCGGTGACCTTCACCGAGAAGCGTTTTTCCAGTGCGTGCTCTTTGACCGTCTTGCGGCAAACCTTGGCAATCTGGCGCTCAAGCCCCCGTACACCGGCTTCGCGGGTGTAGTAGCGGATGATGTCGCGGATCGCTTCGGCGTCGAATTCCAGCTCGCCTTTCTTCAAGCCGTTGGCAGCAATCTGCTTCGGCGAGAGGTATTTGACAGCAATGTTGATCTTCTCGTCTTCGGTGTAGCCCGGCAGACGAATCACTTCCATCCGGTCCAGCAGCGCCGGTGGGATGTTCATGGAGTTGGAGGTGCAAAGGAACATCACATCGGACAGGTCGTAGTCGACTTCCAGATAGTGATCGTTGAAGTTGTGGTTCTGCTCCGGATCGAGCACTTCCAGCAACGCCGACGCCGGATCACCACGCATGTCGCTGCCCATCTTGTCGATTTCATCGAGCAGGAACAGCGGGTTACGGACGCCCACCTTTGTCATCTTTTGAATCAATCTTCCTGGCATCGAACCGATGTAAGTACGGCGATGACCACGGATTTCCGCTTCATCACGCACGCCACCGAGGGCCATGCGCACGAATTTGCGGTTGGTGGCGTGAGCAATCGACTCCGCCAGAGAGGTTTTACCCACCCCTGGAGGACCGACCAGGCACAACACCGGACCACGAATCTTCTTCACGCGCTTTTGCACGGCGAGGTATTCGAGGATGCGTTCTTTGACTTCGTCCAGACCGTAGTGGTCGGCGTCGAGGATGTCTTCGGCACGAGCCAGGTCCAGACGCACTTTGCTTTGAGCCTTCCACGGCACCTGAACCAGCCAGTCGATGTACGAACGCACCACCGTCGCTTCCGCGGACATTGGCGACATTTGTTTCAGCTTGTTCAGTTCGCCCTGGGCCTTGGCCAAGGCATCTTTCGGCAGGCCGGCAGCATCGATGCGCTTTTTCAGCTCTTCGATTTCGTTGTGGCCTTCCTCGCTGTCGCCGAGTTCTTTCTGAATGGCCTTCATCTGCTCATTCAGGTAGTACTCGCGCTGACTGCGCTCCATTTGTTTCTTGACGCGACCGCGAATGCGTTTTTCGACTTGCAGCAGATCGATCTCGGCATCCAGCAACGCCAGGACGTGCTCGACCCGGGCCGACAAATCGATAATTTCGAGGATTTCCTGCTTCTGCTCGATCTTCAGGGCCATGTGCGCGGCCATGGTGTCGACCAGGCGGCCTGGCTCGTCGATGCTGTTGAGCGACGACAGGACTTCAGCCGGGACTTTCTTGCCCAGCTGCACATATTGTTCGAACTGAGCCAGCAGGCTGCGCACGAAGACTTCCGACTCGCGCTCAGGCGCGTCAACTTCGTCGATCAGCGAGACTTCGGCACGAAGGTGGCCGTCCACTTCGCTGAAGCGCTCCACGGCGCCCCGCTGCTCGCCCTCGACCAGAACCTTGACGGTGCCGTCGGGCAGCTTGAGCAGTTGCAGGACAGTTGCAATGGTACCTACGCGATAAAGTGCTTCTTCACCGGGATCGTCGTCAGCAGGGTTTCTCTGAGCCAGCAGAAGGATCTGCTTGTCGCCCGTCATCGCAGCCTCGAGGGCTTCGATGGATTTCTCGCGCCCCACGAACAGCGGGATAACCATGTGCGGATAAACCACGACATCACGCAATGGCAGGAGAGGCAATTCGATGGTTGTCTTCATGATTTTGCCTCTACGGCGGCCATAAGGCCGTAAACAGATGGAAGTAAGCTTGAAACCAAGATGGGGGCTGCTTTCAAAAAAAACAAGCGCAAAGAGGGTGTTAAAAACGCTTTAAAAGAAAAGGGGCCCGAAGGCCCCTTCTTTGTTCCAGCAGCGTGACGCTTAAGCGTCTGGCGCGGCCTTGGCTGTCGGCTCACTGTTTTCGTAGATATACAGTGGCTTGGACTTGCCTTCGATAACACTTTCATCGATCACTACTTTGCTCACCTCGGACTGCGAGGGGATTTCATACATAGTGTCGAGCAATACACCTTCGAGAATCGAACGCAGTCCACGGGCACCGGTCTTGCGTTCCAGGGCACGTTTGGCGACCGATTTCAGTGCGTCGGCCCGGAATTCCAGGTCCACGCCTTCCATCTCGAACAACTTGGCGTACTGCTTGGTCAGAGCATTTTTCGGCTCGGTGAGGATCTGCATCAAAGCAGCTTCATCAAGCTCGTCCAGCGTCGCGAGGACCGGCAGACGACCGACGAATTCCGGGATCAGACCGAACTTGACCAGATCGTCAGGCTCGACTTCACGCAGGGACTCACCAACTTTCTTGCCTTCTTCCTTGCTGCGCACTTCTGCGTTGAAACCGATACCACCTTTGGTGGAACGGTTTTGAATAACTTTTTCCAGACCGGAGAAAGCACCACCGCAGATGAACAGGATGTTACGGGTGTCGACCTGAAGGAATTCCTGCTGCGGATGCTTGCGCCCACCTTGCGGCGGAACGGAAGCGACCGTGCCTTCGATCAACTTGAGCAGGGCCTGCTGCACGCCTTCACCGGAAACGTCCCGGGTGATCGACGGGTTGTCAGACTTGCGCGAGATCTTGTCGATCTCATCGATGTAGACAATGCCCATCTGGGCTTTCTCTACGTCGTAATCGCACTTCTGCAGCAGCTTCTGAATGATGTTCTCGACATCTTCACCTACGTAACCCGCCTCGGTGAGGGTGGTTGCGTCGGCGATGGTGAACGGAACGTTCAGCAAGCGGGCCAGTGTTTCGGCAAGCAGGGTTTTACCCGAGCCTGTCGGGCCGATCAGCAAAATGTTACTTTTGCCGAGTTCGACGTCGTCATTCTTTTTGTCACGCTGATTCAGGCGCTTGTAGTGGTTGTACACCGCTACGGCCAGAACCTTTTTCGCACGCTCCTGACCAATCACATACTGATCAAGGATGCCGCTGATTTCTTTCGGCGATGGCAATTTATGCGCGCTGCTCTCGGCCTGGGCTTCCTGCACCTCCTCACGGATGATGTCATTGCACAGGTCAACGCACTCGTCGCAAATAAAGACCGAGGGGCCGGCAATCAATTTGCGCACTTCATGCTGGCTATTGCCACAGAAGGAGCAATAGAGCAGCTTGCCGTTGTCCTCGCCGTTGCGGGTGTCAGTCATTCGTTCGATCCAAATCCGATAGGCTTGCAACACAAGATGAAGGCTATTGCGGGCTTTTTCAAGCCCGCTGGTGATCGGAGCAGCCGACCACGCCTATTTTGAGCTGCTTATTTTAAGCGGGGCGCTGGCTGATCACTTCATCGATCAAGCCGTATTCACGCGCGGCTTCTGCACTCATGAAGTTATCGCGGTTGGTGTCGCGCTCGATTTCTTCAAGGGTGTGCCCGCTATGCTTGGCCATCAGCGTGTTGAGACGCTCACGAATGAAGAGGATTTCCTTGGCATGGATTTCGATATCCGACGCCTGGCCCTGGAAACCGCCCAATGGCTGGTGAATCATCACACGCGAGTTCGGCAGGCAGAAACGCTTGCCGGCGGCACCGGCCGTCAGCAGGAAAGCGCCCATGCTGCACGCCTGGCCGATACAGGTGGTCGATACGTTGGGTTTGATGAACTGCATGGTGTCGTAGATCGACATGCCTGCTGTCACCGAACCGCCCGGGGAGTTGATATAGAGATGGATGTCCTTGTCCGGGTTTTCCGCTTCAAGGAACAGCAGTTGCGCACAAATCAGGTTAGCCATGTAGTCCTCTACCGGGCCAACCAGAAAGATCACTCGCTCCTTGAGAAGGCGCGAATAGATGTCGTAGGCGCGCTCGCCACGAGCGGACTGCTCGACAACCATCGGGACCAGGCCGCCTGCGGCCTGGATATCAGAGTTCTGCTGAATATACGAATTACGGAACATGCTCTGCAGTCACTCCCAAATAGTTATGTCTTGAATACGCATAAGCCAGCACGAAGGCTGGCTTATGGTGATTACTTCTTACTACAGAAACGATCAGTCGGCTTGTGGAGCTTCTACCGGCTTGACTGCTTCTTCGTAAGAGACCGACTTGTCGGTCACGCTAGCTTTCTGCAGAACAGTATCCACAACTTGTTCTTCCAGCACAACCGAACGGACTTCGTTCAGTTGCTGGTCGTTCTTGTAGTACCAGGACACAACAGCCTCAGGCTCTTGGTAGGCCGAAGCCATTTCCTGAATCATTTCGCGAACGCGGGCTTCGTCTGGCTTGAGGTCGAATTGCTTGACCACTTCAGCCACGATCAGACCCAGTACAACGCGGCGCTTGGCTTGTTCTTCGAACAGCTCGGCCGGCAGTTGATCAGGCTTGATGTTGCCGCCGAACTGCTGAACAGCCGGCACGCGCAGACGGTCAACTTCGTTGGACAGCAGGGCCTTAGGCACTTCGATCGGGTTGGTGGCCAGCAGACCGTCCATTACCTGATTCTTGACCTTGGATTTGATCGCCTGACGCAGCTCGCGCTCCATGTTCTTGCGAACTTCGGTGCGGAAGCCTTCCAGACCGGTTTCCTTGATGCCGAATTGAGCGAAGAACTCTTCGTTCAGCTCTGGCAGTTTTGGCTCGGAAACAGTGTTCACAGTCACGGTGAACTCAGCGGTTTTGCCCGCCAGGTCGAGGTTCTGGTAGTCCTCTGGGAAGGTCAGGTTCAGAACGCGCTCTTCGCCGGCTTTAGCGCCAACCAGACCGTCTTCGAAACCAGGGATCATGCGGCCGGAACCCAGAACCAGCTGGGTGCCTTTGGCGGAACCGCCAGCGAACACTTCACCGTCAACCTTGCCAACGAAATCGATGTTCAGTTGGTCTTCGTTCTGGGCAGCGCGATCGGCTTCTTCAAAACGGGTGTTCTGCTTGCGCAGCACGTCCAGCATCTTGTCCAGGTCAGCGTCAGCCACGTCAGCGCTCAGGCGCTCAACAGTGATGCCGTCGAAACCGGCGACAGTGAACTCCGGGAACACTTCGAAAATAGCGACGTATTCCAGATCCTTGCCAGCTTCGATCGACTTAGGCTCGATCGAAGGCGCGCCAGCCGGGTTCAGCTTCTGCTCAACGACAGCTTCGTAGAAGGAGGACTGGATCACGTCGCCTACAGCTTCCTGACGTGCATCAGCACCGAAACGGCGCTTGATTTCACTCATTGGCACTTTGCCTGGACGGAAGCCAGCAATCTTGGCCTTTTGGGCGGTCTGCTGCAGACGCTTGTTGACCTGAGTCTCGATGCGCTCAGCCGGCACGGTGATGCTCATGCGGCGCTCAAGAGCAGAAGTATTTTCAACAGAAACTTGCATGGATATTCCTCGTTGCACAGACGTTAGCCGGCCGTTTCCGACCCCAGAATCAAGGGCATGCATTCTAGTGGGTCAAACTCAAGAAGTCACCCTACTGAAAACGGGTAAAAAAGCAGCAGGCAATTTATAGGCGAGGGACAAACGGTTGTGCCTCGCCCTGTTAGCAAATACAGCCAATCAAGCCAGGGCCCTGCACCACCCCTTCTATATATAGAAGAAGTTGCCAATCACCTCCCTGACAGCCGATCTTGCGAGCAAGGCCGGCGGACGGCGCGGCATCATCGAGAAACAAAAATACGACGAAACACCCCACCGCTGCGACCCAGGACATGCAGTCGCTGAACACTCGAACCGCTAAAACAAAAAAGGCGCCAGACTGTAAAATCTGGCGCCTCTCGAAATATGGGGTGGACGAAGGGGATCGAACCCTCGACAACGGGAGTCACAATCCCGTGCTCTACCAACTGAGCTACGCCCACCATATTGCATTGCAAAGAAACCAAACTACTTCCTTGCTTTACCCCAGCCAGGCCAATTGGCCTGGGTGAAGCTTTATTTGGTGCGGATGAAGAGACTCGAACTCTTACACCTTGCGGCGCTGGAACCTAAATCCAGTGTGTCTACCAATTCCACCACATCCGCGCTTGAAGCTGTTAAAGCAAAGGCGCCAGACTGTTAATCTGGCGCCTTTCGAAATATGGGGTGGACGAAGGGGATCGAACCCTCGACAACGGGAGTCACAATCCCGTGCTCTACCAACTGAGCTACGCCCACCATATTGCGCTACTTGTGCCAAAGCTGCCTAATGGCGCACCCGGCAGGACTCGAACCTGCGACCATCCGCTTAGAAGGCGGATGCTCTATCCAGCTGAGCTACGGGCGCCTTATTAGCTGTACTCTTGGAGGACTACAAACTAAGAGCTTTCCAGTCTTGCAGAACCGTAATCCCGCTTGACCTTCTCATCCAGTGCTAGGCTGTGCCCGACAAGTGCGACGAATAGTATAGAGCGCCCCAGAGGCCGTCAAATCCTTTTTAAAAAAAATTCATTTAATTAAAGGGCTTAGAGGAATTTGCAGACCAAGCGCCTTTGCCCTTGCCGCCTGACATGCGAGAATGCGCCCTCTTTTTTTCCCCTCTCGATGGTTAATCACGCGCAATGACTGCACAACTAATCGACGGCAAGTCAATCGCCGCCAGCCTGCGCCAGCAGATCGCCAAACGAGTTGCCGAACGTCGCCAGCAAGGTCTGCGCACGCCCGGCCTCGCGGTGATCCTGGTCGGCAGCGATCCTGCCTCTCAGGTTTATGTCTCGCACAAGCGTAAAGACTGTGAAGAGGTCGGCTTCCTGTCGCAAGCCTACGACCTGCCTTCTGAAACCACTCAAGAAGCGCTGACCGATCTGATCGATCGCCTGAATGACGACCCGTCCATTGACGGCGTTCTGCTTCAGTTGCCTTTGCCAGCCCACCTGGACGCCTCCAAATTGCTGGAGCGCATTCGTCCGGATAAAGACGTCGACGGTTTCCACCCTTATAACGTCGGTCGCCTGGCGCAACGCATTCCACTGCTGCGCCCTTGCACACCCAAAGGCATCATGACCCTGCTGGAAAGCACCGGGGCTGATCTCTACGGGATGGACGCGGTGATTGTCGGCGCCTCCAACATTGTCGGCCGCCCGATGGCGATGGAACTGTTGCTGGCCGGCTGCACCGTCACCGTCACCCACCGCTTCACCAAGGACCTGGCCGGCCACGTCGGCCGTGCCGATCTGGTGGTCGTGGCCGCCGGCAAGCCGGGCCTGGTCAAGGGCGAGTGGATCAAGGAAGGCGCGATCGTGATCGACGTCGGCATCAACCGCCAGGAAGACGGCAAGCTGGTGGGTGACGTGATTTACGAAACCGCCCTGCCCCGCGCCGGCTGGATCACTCCGGTTCCGGGCGGCGTCGGCCCGATGACCCGCGCGTGCCTGCTGGAGAACACCCTGTACGCAGCGGAAACCCTGCACAGCTGAGTTCGCTTGCTGCACAAACAGAGCCCCGCCTTTGCGGGGCTTTTTTGTTTCTGAATACCGGACAAACAGCCCGCGAACTATCAGAATAAAAGACAGGCAGAAGAATAAACGTCCTACAGACGCCAACAGGGCAACCGGATACCAATGGCATGCTCGCCAGGAGTCGTCCATGAAGCCAGACACCACACCCGAACATCGCTTGAGCACCTTCACGGGAAAACTGGCGGGCCTGCTGTATAGCCTCTGCAGTTATCTGCTGTTCCTGCTCACCGCGCTGTACCTGATCGGTTTTCTCTCCGGCCTTGGCGTACCCAAGGATATTAATTCCGGTCCCGGCCTTAGTTGGCCGTTGGCCGTCATCGTCGACACCTTGCTGATTACGCTGTTTGCCCTGCAGCACAGCGGCATGGCGCGCCAGCGTTTCAAGCGCTGGTGGACCGCACACATCCCCGCCCCCATCGAGCGCGCGACCTATGTCTTGTCGACATGCCTGGTGCTCATATTGCTGTTCTGGCTGTGGCAACCCATGGCAACGCCCATCTGGAGCGTGACCTCCACATGGGGCCACGGATTGCTCATGGCGCTGTTCTGGCTGGGCTGCGGGGTGGTGGTGCTTTCCACTTTCCTGATCAGTCATTTCGAATTGCTTGGCATTACCCAGGCACTCAGCGCCTGGCACTCGGCCAGGCCCGACAACCCCACGTTCAAAACCCCTTTACTCTATAAGCTGGTCCGCCACCCCTTGTACCTGGGATTTCTGATCGTGTTCTGGGCGACACCCGACATGACGGTCGGGCATCTTTTGTTTGCGCTGCTTAACACGATCTACGTCCTGATCGGCGCTCATCTTGAAGAGAAAGACCTGGCAGAGATGTTCGGCGAGCGCTACCGACGCTATCAACAGAACGTCGCCATGCTGGTGCCCTTGATCAAGCGCAAACCCGACCGTAAGCAAGACGAATAAAGGCGAGCCGATCCAGCACTAAAAACATTAAATTTTCTTCATATAAAGCGCTCGTCATACGGGCGCCTAGCGCTTTCGTGGCTCATACTCCTAGAATGCGTCGTTTTTAAGAAACAGCCCGTAACAAAACGGCATATCCACCCTTATGAGTTCGCCCGCGTGAAAATCCGTCTTTCCATCCTGAGTCTATTTTTTGCATTTACAGGGACTGTTATCACGCCAATGACCCATGCCGCGGAAACCACCGCGGCACCGCGAGACGCGTCACAACTGAAGATCGCTTCCGGCAGCGCTTTGTTGATGGATTTGCAGACCAACAAAGTGATTTATGCCAACAACCCGGACGTGGTCGTGCCCATCGCGTCGGTCAGCAAATTGATGACCGGCCTGGTGGTGGTTGAAGCGCACCAGAACATGGATGAATACATCAACGTCGACATCAGCCACACGCCGGAAATGAAAGGTGTGTTCTCCCGGGTCAAGCTCAACAGCGAACTGCCGCGCAAGAAAATGCTGCTGATCGCACTGATGTCCTCGGAAAACCGTGCCGCCGCCACCCTCGCCCATCACTACCCGGGCGGTTACGTCGCGTTTATCGCGGCGATGAACGCCAAGGCCAAGGCGCTGGGCATGAGCAACACCCACTTCGTCGAACCGACCGGGCTTTCCCCGCGTAACGTCTCCACCGCACGAGACCTGAGCAAACTGCTGATCGCCGCGCACAAATATCCACTGTTGACCGAATTGACCACCACCAAGGAAACCACCGTCGCGTTCCGTAAACCCAACTACACCCTGGGTTTTCACAACACCGATCATTTGGTGAACAAACCCAATTGGGATATCAAAATCACCAAGACTGGTTTCACCAACGAAGCCGGCCATTGCCTGGTGCTGGTGACCAGCATGGGCAATCGTCCGGTGGCTTTGGTAATTCTCGATGCCTTCGGCAAGTACACGCACTTTGCCGACGCCACGCGAATCCGCAGTTGGGTCGAAACTGGCAAGAGCACTAACGCGCCGTCGGTGGCCCTGCAGTACAAAGCCGCGAAGAACCTGAAACAGCGCCAGAGCGGTGTGGTTGAAGCTTCGAAATAGTCCAGCGACAGCAAAAGCAAAGCCCCGATCAGTCGGGGCTTTTTTCATTCAGGGAGAATGGATTAATCGTTGGGCAGCGGCATCTGGTCGTCATCTGGAATACCGTCGCCGGCACTCGGATCTTTCCAGCCGTGCGGATGTTCCTCGGGCGCTACCATTGGTCGCGCAAGTGGATCGCGCAGCGGGCTGTCCGGGTCCAGCACTGGATCGATGTCGTCCTCGGGTGTGGTCGGCACGCTGTCCGGACGTTTGTCGTCAAAACTCGAATCGGTAGACATAAGCCACCTCATTGCACGTCAGGGTTTGAGATCGCCCAGCGGGTCGTAGGGCTTTGCGGGTTTCTTGTCATCCTCACCCGGCTTTATATCCAGGGGCGCCTTGGCGGGCCCGACAGGATCGACCTGTGGGTCGGCAAGGTCGGGCGAATCGGGATCGAAGCCCAACTCATCGCCGGACGAATGCTCGGACGAATGCGGGCCGTCTGAAGTCTTGGAATGTGCCATGGACGCCTCCTTGGGTCTGGCCCGGAGAAATCCGGGCCCTACTCATAAGAGGCCTGGGGCACGCGACGGTGCCCGGGAGATGACGAACGGAGCGTCTACAAGGGAAACCGTTACTGAGCCTTCAACGCCTTGGTCGCCCGCGCTGCTGCCTGTTCCTGACCGGCCTGCCCCAGATCATTCGCGGCCTTGAGCCAGCGCTGCTCATCGACCTTGGCCGGGATCTGGTTCGGCTTCTGGATCAGCACGGCCCAGCCGCCCGCATCCTTGAACGACGACTCAAACGAACTGAAGCTCATCAACAACCGGCGGTTCATCCCGGAACGCAACAGCACCGTCTGCTTCTGCCGGTTGTACCCGGCGAGAATGGCGTAGCGCGGCTCGGCCCAGAACGCCGAACCTTCGGTGAAGCGCAGCATCACCGGATAACCGGCCGCGACCTGGGTCAACAACGCCGGCAGATTGCTGTCAAGGGGATACACCACCATGCCGTACTCGCGGGCGAGGTTCTGCATGTTTTGTTGCAACTGTGCCTCGGCGCCCGGCAAATGCAGGGGTTTTTCCAGCAACCCCGGCGTAATCACCACGCCTTGCTGGGACAGCATGCTGGCCAACACCTGCGGTCCACTTTGATTGGCCTGGCCACGGTAGAACGTACCGCTGAGCTCAACGCGCTCCGGCAGGCGCTGGACCTCCGGCGCCACACTGCCGGCGCAACCGGCCAACACAGCAACACAGCCAGCCACCAACGCAGCCGTTCGAATTCGAGAAAATACCCGCACCATCATCACTCTCTTGTTCAGACGCCAGGCAATCGTGCCCCCGGCTTGGCCACTGATCATAGGATGCCGCGCCGCAGCGGTATAGCCTAAACCGGCAGTTGTCTGCATTCGATAGAGCGAACGGGTTGGTGACAGGCGACCTTTGGTCAATAGCCTGAAACACAGCAGCGACTAGACTGTCATTTGCAGAGAGCGTGTGCCCGATGCAGGGCAAAGAGGAGGCGCCGATGAGCCTGACAATGACAATCGTAATGCTGATTTCCGGCTGGCTGGCCGTGGCCGCCGCCATGTTATGGGGGGTCCTGCGCATCACTCGCCGGCACCATCATCACCCCGTGCAATCGCTGCCCGAGACTAAACCCGATCAGCCAGCGCCCCGCCCCGCCACCGCCCACTGACCGACATTTTTCGGCCAGCCAAACAAAAACGGCCGCCTGGACTCTTTCGAGTGCAGGCGGCCGCTTGTTTCAGCGCCGTTTAAGCTTCAGCAGCGACGCGCTTCTGCTTGGCCCGCCGCGACATCATGTTCAACCCCTCGATCGTCGCCGAGAACGCCATGGCGGCGTAGACGTAGCCTTTCGGTACGTGGGCGCCGAAGCCTTCGGCGATCAGCGTCATGCCGATCATGATCAGGAAGCCCAGGGCCAGCATCACCACGGTCGGGTTGTCGTTGATGAACTTGGCCAGCGGGTCAGCCGCCAGCAACATCACCAGCACCGACACTACTACCGCGATGATCATGATCGGCAAATGCTCGGTCATGCCGACAGCGGTGATGATGCTGTCGATGGAGAACACCATGTCGAGCATCAGGATCTGCCCAATTGCCGCGGCGAAGCCCAGGCTCACGCCGGAGGTGGCCGACTTCGGATCGTCCGGAGCCGGGTCCATGCTGTGATGGATTTCGGTGGTCGCCTTCCACAACAGGAACAGGCCACCGGCGATCAGGATCATGTCCTTCCAGGAGAACGTCTGGCCGAGGATATCGATCACCGGCTCGGTCAACTGAACAATGAACGCGATGGTGCTCAACAGCGCCAGGCGCAGGATCAGCGCCATGCCGATACCGATGCGGCGTGCCTTCTGCCGATGCTGTTCCGGCAGTTTATTGGTCAGGATCGAGATGAAGATCAGGTTATCGATGCCGAGCACGATTTCCATGACGATCAACGTGGCCAGGGCAATCCAGGCGGTGGGGCTGGCGGCTAGTTCTACAAGGTATTCCATGGGTCAGTCCTGACTCGCTGTAAGACGGTTTAGATTTCCTGGGACGAAGATTCGCGCTTTTCTTTATCTTCGGTCGGCTGTTCTTTCTTGCTGATCAACCCACCAGTGGCATCGCTGAGCGCCTTTTCGGCAGCCTTGTGGGTGTCGTCGATGGCCTGCTTGGCGGTTTCGGTGGCCTTGCCCATCAGTTGCTGGGCGCTCTTCTCGGCTTGGTCGCAACCGGTCAATACCAGTAAAGACGTGATCAACAGCGCCGTGGCGGTAAGTTTCATGGGGCTTTCCTCGATAGAACGGACAGGTGCGAATAGGCACCCCGTCGATAGCGAGGCATTCTAGGGAGCCAAACACTTCAGGAAAATTCGTATTTTTAGCGGTTATACTTCGGCCATTACGAATCCAGGCCAAAAGCCGATATCGCCACGTTGCCCCTGTAGGAGCTGTCGAGTGAAACGAGGCTGCGATCTTTTGATTTTTAAGAGCCAGATCAAAAGATCGCAGCCTCGTTTCACTCGTCAGCTCCTACGGGTGATTTGAACAGGGGTTTCCTATTTGCTGAATTATCGACAGCTGCACTACTTCTGGGTCGTGGCCAAAACCGGCAGCATCGTGCGCGCCTGCGAGCAGTTGAACCTGACGCCGCAGACCATCAGCGGGCAGATTTCCCTGCTGGAACAAACCTACGGCATCGAGTTGTTTCGCCGGGTCGGGCGCAACCTGGAACTCACCGAGGCCGGGCGCCAGACCCTGCCCTACGCCGAACAGATGTTCCAGCTCGGCGGCGAACTGGAATTGATGCTCCGCGCCCAACCCAATGAGCAACAAATCCTGTTCCGGGTCGGCGTGGCGGACGTCGTGCCCAAATCCATCGTCTATCGCCTGATCGCGCCAACCATGGAATTGAGCGAGCCGCTGCGTATCACCTGTCGCGAGGACAAACTCGAACGTTTGCTCGCCGACCTGGCGATCCAGCGCCTGGACCTGGTGATTTCCGACAGCCCGATGCCGTCGCACCTCGATATCAAGGGCTACAGCCAGAAACTCGGTGAGTGCGGGATCAGTTTTTTTGCGACAAAAGCATTGGCGGAGCAGTACGGCCAGGACTTCCCGCGCAGCCTGCATGGCGCACCGCTGCTGATTCCCGGGCCGGAAACCGTGGTGCGCAGTCGTTTGCAACGCTGGTTTGCCGAGCAGCAGATTCAGCCCCGCATCGTCGGCGAGTTCGATGACAGTGCATTGATGCAGGCGTTCGGCCAATCCGGCAGCGGGATTTTCATTGGCCCGAGCGTGATTGCCGACGAGGTGAAACGCCAATACGGCGTGGAGTTGATCGGCCAGACCGACGCGGTGACCGAGTCGTTCTATGCCATTTCCGTGGAACGCAAGGTCAAGCACCCCGGCATTGTCGCCATTACCGAAGGTGCCCGACGCGAGTTGTTTACTGAGCTATGACCGGCTCCCGGGGTGCCATGGTCATCAGCGCCATGGCCAGCAGGATCGAGGCCAGGATAAACGCCGCCGCCGCGAACCCCAGGCCACCCAGGCCAAAGGCATTGATCACCCGGCCGCCCACCATCGCGCCAAGGCCGATCCCGAGGTTGGCCCCGGCGATGTTCAGTGACGCGGCAAACGCCGGCGCCTCAGGCGCAGCCTTCATCAAGCGCACATGGCTGACCAAAAACAACGCGGCCTGAGTGATCCCCCAAATGCCCATCGCTGCTGCCAGACCGAGCGGCGACTGAATGTTCGGCACCAGCGCAATCAGTCCGGCAATCAGAAACGCGCAGAACATCATCGACGCAATCAGCGGATGACGATCCACCGCACGGCCGCCCCACCAGTTGCCGATCAACCCCACCGCACCGAAGCCCATCAGGCACCAGCCAACCAACGTGCCGTTGAAACCGGCCAAGCGTTCAAGAATGTCCGCCAGGTAGGTATACGCGGTGAACATGCCGGTAAACACCAGGATCGACAGCAGTACATGCCCGATCATCAACGGGCTGCGCAGAATCTTGAACTGGGAGCGAAAGCTCGCCTGCTGCTGATGCAGGATGGTTTTCGGCAAGTAGATAAACAGCAGCAACGCCTTGGCAAATGCGATCACCGCCAGAATGCCGAAGGCACTGCGCCAGCCGAACGCGTCGGAAATCAGCGTGCCGACCGGAATGCCGAACACCATCGCGCACACAATCCCGAAGCCGATCTTGGAAATCGCGCGACCGGCATGATCCGGCCCGACGATGTCCACCGCCGTCTCGCTGGCCAGGGCCCAGAACACCGGCAACCCTAGCGCCGGGATCAACCGCGCGGCGGCCATGACCCAGATATTCGGCGCCAACGCCGCGACCGTGTTGGCCACGCCAAACATGATCAGCACCGAAATGAACAGTTTGCGCCGCTCGAACCGGGCGAAATACGCAGTGAGGAAAGGGCCGAACGCGGCCACGGTAAACGCGAACAGCGTCACCAGCAGACCGGCCTGAGGAATCGTGACCTCAAGGTCCCGGGCGATCGCCGGCAACAGGCCGACGATGATGAACTCCGTGGTCAGCACCGTGAAACCGGCGGCAGACAACAGAAGAATAGGCAACAACAGCATGCAGAACTCCAGAAAACGCCGACAGCAGCGATAGCCCGGAGGCCCGCTGGCAGAAATTGAAAATGAAGGGGGCGAAGCTTAACAGAGTGTTTCCAAACCAGGTTGCACGAACCTGCATATCCCGTGGAACAGCCGGGTGGCAGATCGTCACAGGTCTGAAGGATCGGGACGACCCTGTGATAAAGTCCGCGCCCTGCGATTCGTACACCCTATTCATCGGCCAGTTGCTGGCATTGATGTCGCGATACCCCTTGGTTCCTCCATGTGGCCTGCCCTGCTTTTTGCTGCGTGACCCGCGGAACCCTGCACCTAAAAAAATCAGAGATACCGTTATGAGCGCTTCATCCCCGTCCCTGTTTCACCGCTTGAAACGCACCAGCCTGGTCACGCAAATCATCATTGGCCTGATCGCCGGCATTGCCCTGGCCTTGTTTGCACCCGACGTGGCGAAGTCCACTGCATTCATCGGCAAGGTCTTTGTCGCGGCCCTGAAAGCCGTCGCACCGATCCTGGTGTTCGTGCTGGTCATGGCTTCGATTGCCAACCATAAGCACGGTCAGGAAACCCATATCCGGCCGATCCTGTTTCTGTATTTACTGGGCACTTTTGCTGCGGCCGTGGTCGCGGTGGTGGCCAGCACGTTGTTCCCGTCGAGCCTGGTGCTGTCGACCCAGGATGTCGCGGTGACGGCGCCGGGCGGTATTGGTGAAGTGTTGCAAAGTCTGCTGCTGAGCGTGGTCGACAACCCGGTCAGCGCGCTGATGAACGCCAACTTCATCGGCATTCTGGCGTGGGCGATCGGCATGGGCGTTGCGATTCGCCATGCCGGCGATACCACCCGCGAGGTGCTCGGTGACTTGTCGAATGGCGTGACCTTGATCGTGCGCCTGGTGATCCGCTTTGCGCCGCTGGGGATTTTCGGGCTGGTGGCGTCGACGCTGGCCACTTCGGGGTTCGGTGCGTTGATCGGCTATGCGCACCTGCTGGCGGTGTTGCTGGGCTGCATGCTGTTCGTGGCGCTGGTCATGAACCCGGTGATTGTGTTCTGGAAACTGCGCCGCAACCCGTATCCGCTGGTGCTGATGTGCCTGCGGGAAAGCGGCATCACCGCGTTCTTCACCCGCAGTTCGGCGGCGAACATTCCGGTCAATCTGGAATTGAGCAAGCGCCTGGGCCTGCATGAAGACACCTATTCGGTATCGATCCCGCTGGGGGCGACCATCAACATGGCCGGCGCGGCGATCACCATCACCGTGTTGACCCTGGCGGCCGTGCATACGCTGGGAATTGCCGTGGACATTCCTACGGCGATTTTGCTCAGCGTCGTCGCGGCGATTTGCGCGTGTGGCGCTTCGGGTGTGGCGGGCGGTTCGTTATTGCTGATTCCGCTGGCGTGCAGCCTGTTTGGCATTCCAAGCGAGATTGCGATGCAGGTGGTGGCGGTGGGTTTCATTATTGGTGTGCTGCAGGATTCAGCGGAGACGGCGTTGAATTCGTCCACCGATGTGTTGTTCACCGCCGCCGCGTGCATGGGTGAAGAACAGAAAAGCCTGGCATAACACGCCTCCCCCTGTGGGAGCGGGCTTGCTCGCGAAGGCGGTGTGTCAGGCACATTGATGTTGAATGTGCCGCCGCCTTCGCGAGCAAGCCCGCTCCCACAGGATCTGCGGTGCAATTGAAAAATTCTTGGCCATGAAAAAGCCCCCGCAACCTGAGGCTGCGGGGGCTTTTTATTGCCTGGACGGCTTAGAACGCGCCCATGTAATCGCGCTTGCCCACTTCCACACCGTTGTGACGCAGCAAAGCGTAAGTGGTGGTGACGTGGAAGAAGAACTGCGGCAAGCCGTAGCTCAGCAGGTAAGCCTGGCCGCTGAAGCGCTTCTCTTTCGGCGTGCCTGGGCGGGTGATGATTTCGATGCCTTCCTTGCCGTCGATCTGCTCAGGCTTGATCTCGCCGATGTAGGCCAGAACCTTTGCGATCAGTGCTTGCAGCTCGGCGAAGGTGGTTTCGGTGTCTTCGTACTTCGGCACTTCAACTTCGGCCAGACGCGAGGAAACGCCCTTGGCGAAATCAACGGCGATCTGCACTTGGCGGACCAGCGGGAACATGTCCGGGTACAGGCGGGCTTGCAGGAACGCGTTCGGGTCGATGTTCTTGGCGGTGGCGTGGGCTTCAGCCTTGTTCAGCACATCGCTCAGGGCGTTGAGCATTTGCTGGAAAACCGGGACGGAAGCGGCATACAAAGAAATGGTCATGGCAGTCTCGTGTTTGTGGCGGGTGTGAAAACGTGGGGCGATTATAGCCATGCTTGATGACCGGGCGGCTTGCCTTTTGTATCGCAAGGATTAGGCTAGGCGGCTTCGACTGCACGCATCGACAGCAAAGGGAAAAGCGCGAATGAGCACTGAGCAAGAGACATCCTTCGACGAGCCGCGCCTCAACAGCACGGAAATCCGCATTCTGGGTTCCTTGATCGAGAAACAGGCCACCAGCCCGGAAACCTATCCGCTGACCCTTAATGCGCTGGTGATTGCCTGCAACCAGAAAACCAGCCGCGAACCGGTGATGAACCTGACCCAGGGCCAGGTCGGCCAGAGCCTGCGCGCCCTCGAAGGCCGCGGCTTCACCAAACTGGTGATGGGCAGCCGTGCCGATCGCTGGGAACACAAGGTGGACAAGGCGCTGGAACTGGTGCCGGCCCAGGTGATCCTGACCGGGCTGTTGTTTCTGCGCGGCCCGCAAACCGTCAATGAACTGCTGACCCGCAGCGGCCGCATGCACGAGTTCGAAGATGCCGAGCAGGTGGTGCATCAGCTGGAGCGTTTGATTGCGCGGGGTTTGGCATTATTGATTCCACGTCAGGCCGGGCAGCGGGAAGACCGTTACATGCATGCACTGGGCGATCCGGCGGATATCGAAGTGATTCTGGCGGCACGGCAGAACCCGGCGGAACGTGGGGCTGGCGGCGTGTCGGTGGAGCGGATCGAAGAGCTGGAAGCGCGAATTGCGGCGCTGGAAGAACGCCTGGCGCGCCTCGAATAGCCCGAACACACAGATTCCAATGTGGGAGCGGGCTTGCTCGCGAAGGCGGTGTATCAGTCACCATCAATGTTGAATGACACACCGCCTTCGCGAGCAAGCCCGATCCCACAGGGGTTTTGTGAATGGATCAGCTTCGGGCGAACGCCACCGCAGCCTGAAACTGCTCGTCCGTCGGCCGCACGCCGGTATAAAGCACAAACTGCTCCAGCGCCTGGATCGCAATCACTTCCAGCCCGGTAATCACGCGCTTGCCTTCCGCCCTTCCCCGCACGATCAGCGGTGTTTCCGAGGGGATCGCCACCACATCGAACACCGTCTCCGCGGCAACGATGGCCTCAGCGTCAAACGCCAATTGATCAGCCTCCGGCCCGCCGGTCATGCCGATGGGCGTGACGTTGATCAGCATCTGCAGGCGGTGCGCGCCCAATTCTGCTTGCCACTCATAGCCCAGTGCGTCGGCCAGGGCTCGCCCGGCGCGTTCATTCCGGGCCACGATCAGGCCATTTTTGTAACCGCCGTCGCGCAAGGCACTGGCCACCGCCTTGGCCATCCCGCCGCTGCCGCGCAGGGCAAAGGTCGACTCCTTCGGCACCTGATGGGTTTCCAGCAACTGGGCGATGGCGATGTAATCGGTGTTGTAAGCCTTGAGATGGCCGTCAGTATTGACGATGGTGTTAATCGACTGAATGGCGGCGGCAGACGCGTCCAGTTCATCCACCAGCGCGATGCAGGCTTCCTTGAACGGCATCGACACGCCACAACCGCGAATACCCAAGGCACGAATCCCGCCGACAGCGCCGGTCAGGTCTTTACTGCTGAATGCCTTGTAATAAAAATTCAGCCCCAGTTGTTCGTACAGATGATTGTGGAATCGCAGGCCAAAGTTCCCGGGGCGTCCTGAGAGGGACATGCACAGCTGGGTGTCTTTGTTGGGGTTCATCTGCATGAAATATCTCCTTCGATTGCACTTTCAGATAGACGGGATTAGCCATTCCATCCTGTTCTGTTCGATCATTAGGCCTGTCCGCACGCGGCTTTGCAGCAGCGTAAGGAAGCCGGTACAGACCTTACACAAAATTTACCTAACGGCTGTGCAGTTTTTCAAAAAAGCGCTGTCTTAGAAGTATCCCCGCGACAATCCTTGGGTCTATTGCAGATTCAAGCGCCGGGTCGAAGAACCGAGGAATTATCATGATCCGTAAAATCCCCACAGTAGCCTTGTTGATTGGTGTACTGGCTGTCGCAGGGCAGGCAGAAGCCCATGGCGGTGGCGGTTGGCAAGGTCCAGCGGTGTTTGGTGCGATCGTTGGCTCGGCCATCGTCGGCTCGGCCCTCATTAACGCCAATCGGCCGGTCTATGTAGAACAGGCGCCGGTTTACGTTCAGCCACAACCGGTCTACGTGCAACAACCGCCACCACCGGTCTACTACCAACCGGCCCCGGTGTATGTGCAACAACCGGTCTACTACCGCCCGGCACCGGTTTATTACGGCCCGCCACGCGGTTACTACGGTCACCCCCATGGTTACTATGGTGGCCCACGCTGGTAACAGGTTCATCAGGCCCCGCCTTAAAAGCGGGGCCTTTTTTATGCCCGCCAGTCGGGCAAGGTCTGGATAAATCTCGTCAAGGTCGCTGTCGGGACAGTGTTGGCGGGTAAAGTAGGCAAGATTGACGGGGCCGCCCTTCCCCCACTTTGGGAAATACGGTCATATTTATGTCATGTCAGGTCCGCAAGCTGGGATCTGTCCGTAAACAACAGGTTGATAAAAACAAGGACGACCTCATGCCCACGCAAAACCCGCACCGCAATGTCGGCTTGTGCACTTCCAGCAAGGTGTACAACGCACTGACCGAACTCAAGCACCTGGAAGGCCATCGCAGCGCCAAGTTTCTCTCGCTGCTGGCCGAAAACCTGGTGCGCAAAGGCGTTCTCAACGAGCAGGAAGTGGTTCATATGCTCGATCTGGTCGTGGATTGATCGCCACCCCTCGTTGGCATCAATGACCACTATCGAAAACGTTGATTGTCCGTTGAACCACGCGGTCCGTAAGGTAGCTCCATAGATTGATGGAGGTACTTATGATGTCCCAGGTTCAGATCATGTCCGTAATCGGTAGCGCCGTTCCCGCATCGCTCAGAGAGCTAGGATTGCTCGCCTGTTGGTACCTGATGCGCGACGGCGAACCGATCAGCGGCCCGCTCACTTCGCTTCCCGCCGCACAGGCCTTGTCGCAACGTATCGGCACCGGGCAGCTCAGGGCCTAAGGCAGCTGAACCCGCGGCTTGGTGTCGATGAAGATCGCCCAGCTCGACATAAACAGCGCGGCGATCAACGGCCCGATTACAAAGCCATTGAGACCGAAGACGGCCATGCCGCCCAAGGTCGAGATCAGGATCATGTAATCGGGCATTTTTGTGTCCTTGCCCACCAGGATCGGACGCAGCACGTTGTCCACCAGGCCAATCACAAACACACCGAACAGCCCCAGCACCACGCCCTGCCAGATAGCCCCGCTGAGCAGGAAATACACTGCCACCGGCGCCCAGACAATCCCCGCCCCCACCGCCGGCAACAGCGACAGAAACGCCATCAGCACCGCCCAGAGCAACGCGCTCGGGATATCCAGGAACCAGAAAATCAAACCGCCCAACGCACCCTGTGTGATCGCCACCAGCAGGTTGCCTTTGACGGTGGCCCGCACCACGCGGTTGAACTTGAGCTGCAAGCGGCGTTTCTGGTGCTCCTGCAACGGCACCGCCGTGCGCACTTTACGCGCCAGTTCGGCGCCGTCCCGCAGAAAGAAAAACAGCAGGTACAGCATGATGAAGAAGCTGACGATGAATTCGAATGTGCCCTGGCCAAACGTCACAACCTGCGCAGCCACAAACTGACTGCCCTGCATCGCGCCCTTGACGATTTTGTCCTGCAGGCCCTTCAACTCGCCGACACCGAAGCGATCGAGCAAATGCTGGAAATAAGGTGGCAAGCCGTGCTTGAACTGCGCCACATACGCCGCAATGTCCAGTTCGCCGCTTTCGATGCGGCTGTACAGCGACGCGCCTTCCTGAACCAGCAAAATACTGATGATGATCACCGGTAAAATCGCGATCACCAGACAGATGCTCAAGGTGCACAGGGATGTCAGGTTGCGTGGCCAGCCGAATTTCATTTGCAATCGCCGCTGCAACGGCGCGAAAACGATGCCGAGGATGACGGCCCAGAACACCGCGCCATAGAACGGCAGCAGGATCCCGATAAACGCGACGGTGACCGCCAGCAGTAAGACGAGCAGCGATCTGTTTTGTAGCGTGGTTGCTTTCATGTCCGATCCATGTCAGTGCGCAAAAAGGAGCGCGAAACTCGTCTCCTGATGCTTAGTCCGCCACGGTTCGCGTGAGTGCCATCCGTTTGTTCATCAAGCATAGATCCAGATCAACAAACCCTCGGGCCAAGCCGTTTACCCTGCCGGGCTTTTGTGGTCGAAGCCCCCATGTCCCTCATCGCTCCCGAACTGCTGGCCCCCGCCGGCACCCTGAAAAACATGCGTTATGCCTTCGCCTACGGCGCCGACGCGGTGTACGCCGGCCAGCCTCGCTACAGCCTGCGGGTGCGCAACAACGAATTCGACCACGCCAACCTGGCCCTAGGCATTCGCGAAGCCCAGGAACAGGGCAAGCGTTTCTACGTGGTGATCAACATCGCGCCGCACAACGCCAAGCTCAAGACCTTCCTCAAAGACCTGGAACCGGTGATCGCCATGGCGCCGGACGCGCTGATCATGTCCGACCCCGGCCTGATCATGCTGGTGCGCCGACACTACCCGCAGATGCCGATTCACTTGTCGGTGCAGGCCAATACGGTGAACTGGGCGAGTGTCGAGTTCTGGCAGCAACAGGGCCTGAGCCGGATCATCCTGTCCCGGGAACTGTCCCTGGAAGAAATCGCCGAGATCCGCCAGCAGGTGCCGGCCATGGAGCTGGAGGTGTTCGTCCACGGTGCGTTGTGCATGGCCTACTCCGGACGCTGCTTGTTGTCGGGCTATATGAACAAGCGCGATGCCAATCAGGGCAGTTGCACCAACGCTTGCCGCTGGAAGTACTCGGCTGCGCAAGCCACGGAAAACCAACTCGGCGAAATTGTTCAGCAGTTTCAACCGACCCTCGGCATCGGCGCGCCGACCGACCGGGTGTTCCTGTTGCAAGAGGCCAATCGCCCGGATGAGTTGATGCCGGCCTTCGAGGACGAGCACGGCACGTACATCATGAACGCCAAGGATCTGCGCGCCGTGCAGCACGTCGAACATCTGACGCAAATGGGCGTGCATTCACTGAAGATCGAAGGCCGGACCAAATCCCACTTCTATTGCGCCCGCACCACCCAAGTGTATCGCCGGGCCATCGACGATGCGGTGGCCGGGCGCGGCTTCGACCGCAGCTTGATGACCGACCTGGAATCCCTGGCCCAGCGCGGCTACACCGAAGGCTTCCTGCGCCGGCATGTGCATGATGAGTACCAGAATTACCAGAACGGCAGCTCGGTGTCGGAGCGCCAGCAGTTTGTCGGCGAACTGACGGGTGAACGACGGGATCGACTGGCGGAGGTGAAGGTGAAGAATCGCTTTGGCCTGGGGGATCACATGGAACTGATGACGCCCAAGGGCAACTTTCACTTCGATTTGCATCAGTTGCAGAACGTCAAAGGCGAGCCGATTGAAGTCGCGCCGGGGGATGGGCACACGGTGTACCTGCCGATTCCGGACGCGGTGGATTTGCGGTTTGGGTTGTTGATGCGGGATGTCGGCGAACGCTGATATCTATCAAACAACACAAATCCCCTGTGGGAGGCCAAGGGTCAAGCGAATTCCTCGCGCAACATCCCCACAAACGCCTCCCGCGCCGGGTGCACCCCGGCGTTTTCATGCCAGTAGAACAAATTTTCCACCGCCGTCAGCTCCGGGAACTCATACCCCGCGCAACCCGCGCCCTTGGCGTACTGATCGAATATCCCTTTGGGCACCAGCGCCACCCCGGCCCCGGCACTGACGCAACCGACAATCGCCCCGTAACTGGCCAGGCTGACAATCGGCAGCGCCTGGCCCTTGCGCAACAGCCAATGTTCCAGCGCCGCGCGATACGGACAGCCCTGGGGCCACATGAATACGGTTTTGTCCTGCAAATCGGCGATGTCGCGCACCGGGCCGAAGGACGTCGATGCAATCAGCAACAACTCTTCGCGGTACATCGGCGTGCGCTTGAGCTGCGAGCGCTCGACATCCACCGCAACAATGGCGCCGTCGAGGCGGTGATTGGCGGTGTCGTCGAGCAATTGGCTCCAGGTGCCGGTGGTCAGTTCCAACGCCACGCCGGGATAGCGCTTGTGGAACTTGGCCAGCAAGCGTGGCAAGCGACCGGTGGCCGAGGACTCGATGGCGCCGATGCGCAGCGGCCCGGAAGGATCGGCGGACGGGTCCAGGGCGCGCTTGGCTTCCGCCGTCAGCGCGAGGATTTTCGAGGCGTAGGCCAGAAAGGTTTGCCCCGACGGACTGATCCGCAGCCCCCGGCCTTCGCGCAGGAACAGCGCCACGCCTAACTCGGCCTCCAGCGCCTTGATCCGCGCGGTGATATTCGACGGCACGCAATGCAACAGCTCGGCCGCCCGAGCGATGCTGCCGACGTCGGCAACGGTCTTGAACATGCGAATCTGGGCCAATTCCATACATCACCTAAAGTGAAGAGTTAACGCAGTATAAGTCAGTTGTGGCGAATGATCAGGCTTCTGATACTGAAGGTATCAACCCACAGGTGCCCGACCATGCTGTCACTGTCCCCTCCCCTCAAAATCATCCTGGCCATGGCGTTTGTCGTGGCGTGCTGGGGTTATTCACCGACCGGCATTCATATCGGTTTGCAGGCTTACGATCCTGGCCATTTGGCACTGCTGCGGTTTCTGGTGGCATCGATGTTTATGGCAGTGATCGCGGCATTCAAAGGCATCAGCCTGCCGAAACTGCGGGACTTGCCGTTCCTGATCGCCCTCGGTTTCTTTGCCGTGAGCCTGCACCACGTGTTGCTGAATTTCGGCCAGCAAGGGGTCAGCGCCGGGGCGTCCAGTGTGCTGGCGCAATCGACGCCGTTGTTCAGCACCTTGCTCGCACGTTTTGTGTTCAAGGATCGTGTAAGCGTCTGGCGTTGGGGTTGTGTGTTGCTGGGGTTGATCGGCGTGGTGATTGTGGTGGCCGGCGATAAAGGGCTGGGCAGCATTGATGCCCACGGCTTATTGATCCTGGGGGCGGCGGTGTCGTGGAGTGTTTACTTCGCCCTGCAAAAGCATCACACCGGGCGTTATAACGGTTTGACCCTGACCTGTTACACGGTCTGGTCCGGGACGCTGCTGTTGCTGGTTTATCTGCCTGGGTTGCTGGATCAGGTGGTGCGGGCGCCGGTCGCGGTGCAGATGGCGGTGATCGGGCTGGGGGTTTTACCGAGTGCCTTGGCGTACCTGGCCTGGGCGTATGTGCTGGCCCATGTGGATTTGAGCCGGGCGGCGATGACCTTGTATCTGGTGCCGCCGACGGCGATGGGGATTGCGTCTGTTGCGCTGGGCGAGCGGCCGGCGTTGATGGTGATCGTCGGGGCGATGGTGGTGTTGGTGAGTGTGCTGGCGTTGAATCTGGAGCGGCGGGTGTTGGGGCTACTGACGCTTTCGCGAGCAGGCTCGCTCCCACATGGATCTCCACACTGATCTTTCCCACCTGGTTCTGCGAATACAAAAAACCCGGCGCAATGGCCGGGTTTCATTTACCGCATGTCATCGGACAGCGGCGTCTCTTCATCCGCCGTCGGCACGTCTTCGTCGGCGGTCGGGTCTTTCCAGTCTTCAGGTCGATCCGCGTCGGCTTCGGCCGGTTCACGGGTAGGGTCCATGTCGGACGGTGCATCCTGATCCAGCGTTGGCTCGTCTGTGCCGGGCATGGGTCTGGTCGGGTCGGTGTTGGGTGTTCCGCCTTGGAACATTGAATCATTAGCCATGATGCACCTCACTGATGAGGTCCAGTTAATCTGGGCCGTACAGTTTGGAAGCGGGCGCATGAAAGGCGTGCTATCGAGTAGACCAACGGTTGTCAGCCCTGGGCCAGAAACCGGTCGCGGCTGTTGGTGAGGTGCAGCCACATCGCCGCCCGCGCCGCATCCGCGTCCTGGCGTTTGATGGCGTTGAGGATCGCCTCATGTTCCTGATTGGCCAGTTGCCCGAGCTTGCTCAAGTCCGTCGCGCCGCGCTCGACGGCATTCACCCGGGTCCGAGGGATCATCGCGTTGCCCAGGTGCTGCATGATTTCGGTGAAACACACATTGCCGGTGGCTGCGGCGATCAACAGGTGAAAGCGCTTGTCGGCTTCCACGCAGCTGTCGTTGTTGGCCAGCAGGCGTTGATAGTCATCCAGCGCTTCACGCATCTGCGCCAGTTGCTGATCGGTACGGCGCACCGCCGCCAATGCCGCCGCCTGGGTTTCCAGGCCCATGCGCAACTCCAGAATGCTGCGCACCCCCAGCGCAGTATCGACGTTCAGCCGCAGCCCCTGCTCCGCCGCGCGCTCAATGACAAACGTACCGATGCCATGCCGGGTTTCCACCAGCCCTGACGCCTGCAACTTCGAGATCGCCTCGCGCACCACCGTGCGGCTGACGCCGTGTTCCTGAACGATGGTGTTTTCCGACGGCAGTTTGTCCCCCGGCAACATCTGGCCGAGGAGGATGCTTTGGGTCAGCTTGGCCACCAGGTCATGGGCCAGGTTATGGCTGCGCTTGCGGGCGGGTGCGTCGAGGTCTTCTTGCATGGCGGTTATCCGAAAAGCAGGGCTATCGAGATCGTAGCACCGCAGGCGGGAGAAAACAGCGCCTATCTTGTATGACAACACTCAACAAACACACGATAAATCCTCGAATCCAGCCCATAAAATATCGTTAAAAGAATAACAACCGACCAAAACATCCTTATTTTGTTGGACAAAGCCGCTTGCAGAACGAAAAAACCTAGTTGTATGATGTCTATCAACAACGCGACACCCAGTCACACCCCGCATAAAAATAATCAGTGGGAGAAACGCAAGTGAATACATCCATATCCGGGATGAACGACGGCGCCGATTCGGTCCTCAAGTCCGCCATCTCGAAAGTCAAACGCCATGTCCTGCCGCTGTTCGTGATCATGTTCATCGTCAACTACATCGATCGCGTGAACATCGGCTTCGTCCGCGCCCACATGGAGCAGGACCTGGGAATAGGCGCTGCCGCCTACGGCCTCGGTGCCGGCCTGTTCTTCATCGGTTACGCCCTGTTCGAAGTCCCCTCCAACATGCTTTTGCAAAAAGTCGGCGCGCGTATCTGGCTGACCCGCATCATGCTGACCTGGGGCCTGGTCGCCGCCGGCATGGCGTTCATCCAGAACGAAACCCACTTCTACATCCTGCGTTTCCTCTTGGGCGTGGCCGAAGCCGGGTTCTTTCCCGGGGTGATCTACTACTTCACCCGTTGGTTGCCTGGGGTCGAACGCGGCAAGGCGATTGCGATCTTCCTCAGCGGCTCGGCGGTTGCGTCGCTGATCTCCGGTCCGTTGTCCGGACTGTTGCTGCAACTCAACGGTTTCGGCCTGCACGGTTGGCAGTGGATGTACTTCATTGAAGGCATGTTCTCGGTCGGGTTGTGCGTGTTTGTCTGGTTCTGGCTCGACTCCAAACCCCACGACGCCAAATGGCTGAGCCGCGACGAGCAAGATGCGCTGGTCAAAGCCATCGACGACGAACAACTGGCCCGCGAAGCTGCGACGCCGATCAAACCGTCCCTGGGCAAACTGCTCAAGGATCGCCAGATCATCCTGTTCTGCCTGATCTACTTCTTTATCCAGCTGACCATTTACGCCGCGACCTTCTGGCTGCCGAGCATCATCAAGAAGATGGGCGACCTCAGCGACATCCAGGTCGGGTTGTTCAACTCGATCCCGTGGTTGCTGTCGATTGTCGGCATGTACGCCTTCGCCGCGTTCTCGGCGAAATGGAAACATCAGCAAGCCTGGGTTGCCGCTGCGCTGCTGATCGCGGCGGCCGGGATGTTCATGTCCACCACGGGCGGGCCGATCTTCGCCTTTGTCGCGATCTGCTTTGCGGCGCTGGGTTTCAAATCCGCGTCGTCGCTGTTCTGGCCGATTCCCCAGGCATACCTGGATGCGCGGATCGCTGCGGGCGTGATCGCGCTGATCAACTCCGTCGGCAACCTCGGTGGCTTCGTCGCGCCGACCACGTTCGGCCTGCTGGAAGAACACACCGGTTCTATCCAGGGCGGGCTCTACGGTTTGGCCGCGACGTCGATCATCGCCGCGATCATCGTCTTCGCCGCCCGCAACACACCGAAAACCGCACCCGCCGCTGCCGTCGGCAAACCCGCTTCCAGCCACGCCTGAATTTCTGTTTTGAAGGACACGACCATGAACTCACATGACACCGCAAAAGCACCGATCATCACCAGCATGCAAGTGGTTCCGGTGGCTGGGCATGACGGCATGCTGCTCAACCTGAGCGGCGCCCACGGGCCGTTTTTCACCCGCAACATTGTGATCCTCACCGACAACGCCGGGCACACCGGCGTCGGTGAAGTACCGGGCGGCGAGCGCATTCGCCAGACCCTGGAAGACGCACGCTCGCTGGTGGTCGGCAGTCCGATTGGCACCTACCAGAAGATCCTCAACCAAGTGCGCCAGACCTTCGCCGACCGCGATGCCGGTGGCCGTGGTTTGCAGACCTTCGACCTGCGCATCACCATTCACGCGGTCACCGGCCTGGAAGCCGCCCTCCTCGACTTGCTCGGCCAGCATCTGGACGCGCCGGTCGCGGCCCTGCTCGGCGAGGGCCAGCAGCGTGATGAAGTGAAAATGCTCGGCTATCTGTTTTATGTGGGTGATCGCAACGAAACCAACCTGGCCTATCGCAGTGAACCGGAGGCCGACAACGACTGGTTCCGCGTCCGGCACGAAAAAGCCATGACCGCCGACGCCGTGGTACGCCTCGCCGAAGCCGCCCACGCCCGCTACGGTTTCAAGGACTTCAAGCTCAAGGGCGGTGTGCTCAGTGGCGACGCAGAAATCGAAGCGGTCACCGCCCTGGCCGAACGCTTCCCCGATGCGCGCATCACCCTCGACCCGAATGGCGCGTGGTCACTCAAAGAAGCGATCCGCCTATGCCGCGATCAACACCGCGTGCTGGCCTACGCCGAAGACCCGTGCGGTGCGGAAAACGGCTATTCGGGCCGTGAAGTCATGGCTGAATTCCGCCGCGCCACGGGGCTGAAAACCGCGACCAACATGATCGCCACCGACTGGCGGGAAATGGGCCACGCGATCCAGCTGCAATCGGTGGATATTCCACTGGCCGACCCACACTTCTGGACCATGCAGGGTTCGGTGCGCGTGGCGCAGATGTGCCATGAGTGGGGCCTGACCTGGGGCTCACATTCCAACAATCACTTCGATATTTCCTTGGCGATGTTCACCCATGTCGCAGCGGCGGCGCCGGGTGAAATCACCGCCATCGATACGCACTGGATCTGGCAGGACGGCCAGCGCCTGACTAAAGCGCCGCTGCAAATTGTCGGTGGTTGCGTGCAGGTGCCGAAGAAGCCGGGGCTGGGGGTTGAGCTGGATCTGGATCAGTTGGCGAAAGCCCATGAGTTGTACAAAGGCATGGGACTGGGCGCGCGGGATGACAGCGTGGCGATGCAGTTTCTGATTCCGGGGTGGAAGTTCGATAACAAGCGGCCGTGTTTGGTGCGCTGACTTCAATTCGCCACAATCCCCTGTGGGAGCGGGCTTGCTCGCGAAGGCGGTGTGTCAGTCGATATTTGTATTGCCTGACACGCCGCCTTCGCGAGCAAGCCCGCTCCCACAGGTTTTGTGGTTAACCCTGAGATATCTGTAGCAACCACTGCTTGAACGCCACCATCGCCGCCGTTTCCGCCCGCGACTGCAACCGCGTCAACCAGTAACTCCCCGTGGTGATGTGGATGGCGAACGGTTGCTCAATCGCCCCCGCCGCCAGTTGCCTCGCAAACATCAGAGGCGGTGCCAACGCCACGCCCGCGCCTTGCATCGCCGCTTCCATCATCGCCAGCGACGAGTCGAAGACGATGCTTTGCGGCGGTGCGACGTGGGTTGAAAGACCTGACGCCTGAAACCAGTCCGGCCATTCATCCGAGCGGTAGGAACGCAGCAGGGTTTGCCCCAGCACATCGGCCGGTTCGCGCAACTGCCGGGCAATCTCAGGCACGCACAACACCGACAGCGGCGCCTCGATCAGCCTTACCGCTTCAATCCCGTGCCACGCCCCGGCGCCAAAACGGATTGCGTAATCCAGCCCTTCAGCCGCCACGTCCACCCGATTGTTGTTGGTCGACAGGCGCAAATCTATGAACGGATGTTTCGCCTGGAAGTCCGCCAGACGCGGCAACAGCCAACCCACGGCAAACGTGCCGACGGCACCCACCGCCAGTACTTCCCGGTAATGCCCGCCTTCGAGTCGCTCCAGTGTTTCGGCGATTCGGTCGAAGGATTCGCGCAACACCGGCAACAGGGTCTCGCCCTCGCTGGTCAGCATCAGGCCACGGGGCAAGCGTTTGAACAGGGTTACGTTAAGCTGAGCTTCAAGGCCTTTGACCTGGTGACTCACCGCCGCTTGCGTGACGCACAGCTCCACCGCCGCCCGGGTGAAGCTCAGATGCCGCGCCGACGCCTCGAAAGCGCGCAGTGCATTCAACGGTAATTGCGGCCGGATCATGTCCACTCCCAAAATTTTCTAATGGCTCATGCGAAATATCATCGGTTGTCGATCAGCGCCGGACTGCCTAGATTTGCCTCGCCGTTCAGCGGGCAGTCTACCGGGTAGCGCCCACCATTCGCAGGGAATAGAAACAATGACCAACAAAACCAACATGTCCAGACTGTCCGTTTTAGGCGCTTGCGTTGCATTGCTCGGCGCCGGCCCGTGCCTGGCCCAGGCTCAGACCGACCAACAGATTCAAAGCACGGTCGACGCCGCCGTCCGCCCCATTCTGCAAACTCAAGGCGTTCCCGGCATGGCCGTGGCTGTCACCGTCAACGGTAAGCCGCATTACTTTAACTACGGCGTTGCCTCCAGGGAAAGCGCCCAAGCGGTGACGGAAAACACCCTGTTCGAAATCGGCTCGGTAAGTAAAACCTTCACCGCGACCCTCGGCGCCTATGCCAACGCGACCGGCAAACTGTCCTTGAGCGACAAGGCCAGTAAAGTCCTGCCCGCCTTGCAGGGCAGTGCATTCGACAACGTGAGCGTGCTGCAACTCGGTACCTACACCGCCGGTGGTTTGCCGTTGCAGTTCCCGGATGAAGCGGATCACGCGGACAAGATGCTCGGCTATTTCAAGCAGTGGAAACCTGTCTATGCAGCGGGCACCCATCGGCTGTATTCGAACCCCAGCATCGGGTTGTTCGGTTATCTGGCTGCTCATAACCTGGGCGTGCCGTTTGACGAGGCCATGGAGAAAACCCTGCTGCCCAAACTCGGGCTGACACACACCTTCCTCCGAGTGCCGCAAGATCAGATGAGCGTTTACGCCCAGGGCTACGACAAGAACGACAAGCCGGTACGGGTCGATCCGGGGGCGCTGGATTCCGAAGCCTATGGCATTAAAACCAGTACGGCAGACATGATTCGCTATGTTCAGGCGAACCTGAAACCGGCCTCACTGGAAAAACCTTTGCAGCAGGCCATCGCGACGACTCACACCGGTTACTACACGGTTGGCGACATGACTCAAGGCCTGGGTTGGGAACGCTACAGCTATCCGATCAGCCTCGATAAATTGCTGGGCGGCAACTCGACGCCGATGGCCATGGAGGCGCACACAGTTCAATGGCTGAACCCGCCGCAGCCTGAGCCGGAAAGTGTACTGATCAACAAAACCGGCTCCACCGGTGGCTTCGGCGCCTACGTTGCGTTCGTGCCCGCGAAGGACATCGGCATCGTGATCCTGGCCAACAAAAACTACCCGATCCCGGAGCGGGTCAAGGCGGCTCATCAGATATTGAGTGCGTTGGCCAAGTAACCCGCCACCCCACCCTCCCCTGTGGGAGCGGGCTTGCTCGCGAAGGCGGTGTGTCATTCGGCAATGGTGTTGACTGACACGCCGCCTTCGCGAGCAAGCCCGCTCCCACAGGGTTATGGCGTTTGCGCCTCAGGCTTCTTCCGCTCCAGACACGCCAGCGCACTCACCGCCAGACACACCGCCGCCCCCGTATACACCCACTCCGACGGCGCCACCGGCAGTAGAAACCCCGCCAACAACGGCCCCACACCCGCGCCGATATCCCGCCACACCGCGTTCCCCGCCAACGCCCGGACACGCCCGCTGTCCGGATGACGTTGCGCAATGACCGTCACCACCAATGGCAATTGCAACGCCCGCAACACCAGCACCAACGCCCCACCGACGATCAGCCAGTGGAAGCCAAAGCCGATCAGCGCCATCGATGTCAGCAGCGAAAACACAATCAACATCCGCGTCGCCCCCCACCGCTGCGCCGCGATCCCGCCCAAGGGACTGAGCAACAACTCCGAGACATAACGCAACGCCAACAGCGACCCGGCGACCACCACTGCGTTGCCTTCCAGCAGATGCTGCGCCAACAGCGAAAGGCCAATGATGAACAGCCCGTCGAGGGTCAGCCCTTCGATAAATGACCACATCGCCACGCTGTCGGGCAGTCGAAAACGCCGTGTCGATGCCGACATCGGATGCGCCGCCGATGGCATTCCCAGCGCCAGCCACATCGCGATCAACGAGGTTGCGAACATCAGGAAGAAAATCATCCGCGGCCCAAACGCCACACTCAACAACGCCCCCAGCGGCAATGCCAGCATCGGCCCCGCCGCAATCAACGCCCGTGAACGGCCGGTGCGACGCGCAGCGCCCGAGGGCTCGGCGGTCGCCATTACTTGCGTGGACAAATTCAGCGCCGCATAGGACAGCCCCCAGCCCAGGCGCAAAATCAACAACCACCAGAACCCCGACAACGTCGCATAACCCAACGCACACAACGCCGCAGTCCCGGTGGCCAGCAGCAACGCCGGGCGATCGCCATTGCGGGTGTAATAGTTCATGACATAGCGATAACCGAAAATCCGCACCAGCCGATTCGCCGCCAGCAACATCCCCGCCTCGGCCAGACTGATGCCAAATGCCTGGGGCTGCATCGGCAAGAGCAGGTACAACAACACGTCGCCAGGTAAACACAGGGCCAATACAGCGGCGGCTCGGGTGGAGTGTCTGTCGGCGGTTTTTTCTGACATGGGAATGAAAGGCCTCGGTAACAAATCAGCGGCCACCAGACTGGCGTGAAGTGACGACGCTGACAATCGCTTTATCAGCACTACGCGATCCTGTGGGAGCGGCGGTGCGACGATTCGACTTGCTCGCCCCCACATGGATGACCTAACCCCCACAAACCGCGTAGGATCGCCCTCTTTTTTCACTGTGCCTCGCCACGCATCAGCCCGACAGAGCCGCTGTTCAACTCCGGGACTATGCTGAATCTGGGCATGAGGGCTGATCGATGAAAGTGCTGTTGGTCGATGATCACGCGGTGGTGCGCATGGCGATCGGGATGATTCTGGCCCGTGAAGGCCATGAGATTGTCGGTGAGTGCGACAACGGCGTGGATGCGGTGAGCAAGGCGTTCGAGCTCAAGCCGGATGCGATTGTGCTGGACCTCGACATCCCGCAACTCGACGGCATGGCGGTGATCGACCGCTTGCGCCTCGGCGGCAGCCCGGCCCATGTGTTGGTGCACACGGGGCTGAAAAGCCAGGCCTACGCGGCGCAATGCATGCGGGCGGGTGCGGCGGCGTTTCTGTCGAAAGTCGATGACCCGGTGGAGATCGCCACCGCCCTCAAAGCCGTCGCCAGCGGCAAGACCTGGTTCCCCATCGGCACGTTCGCCTCGGTGCGCAAAAGCGATTTCGCGCAAAACGATGCGCAACTGTTGAGCGGCATCACCCGGCGCGAACTCAAGGTGTTGCATGGTCTGGCCCAAGGCAAAAGCAACAAGCAGATTGCCGAAGACATGCTGCTCAGCAACAAGACTGTCAGCACTTACAAAACCCGACTGCTGCAAAAACTCAACGCCTCCACGTTGCTGGAACTGATCGAATTCGCCAAACGCAACGATCTGGTCTGAATCATGATCCGTCGAATCCTGTTGGCCGTGCTGATGCTGACGTCGTTGATGGCATCCGCCGAACCGCTGACGCTACTCAGCCGCGCCGCCGACAGCAACGTGGCGCCGACGCTCAGCACCGCGCAACGGCAATGGCTGGCAAACAAAGGCGTGGTCAAGGTTGGTGTCTACCTGCCCGACCGCCCGCCGCTGGACATGACCTCCAATCAAAAAGACTACGAAGGCCTGTCCGCTGATTACCTCGATGTGTTGGCCCGTGGCCTGGGCCTGCGCTTGCAGGTCAACCGCTATCCCAGCCAGCAACAGGCACTGGCTGCCCTGCAACACGGGGACATCGACGTGGTGCCGCGCATCAATCACCTGGAGTCGATCTACAACGATATCGTGCTGAGTGCGCCCTACGCCTACGATCAGGCCGTGCTGATCAGCCGCTTCGGCACCCACTGGCCCAACGATCAGATTCCCCCCGGCACCACCGTGCTGTTTGATCCTGACTGGATTCAACAGGAGCGCGTGGCCACGCTGTTTCGCGAACAATCGGTGGAGCCGGTGTTGTCCACGGAACAGGGCCTGGGTCTGGTGGCCTATGGCGAAAACCGGGTGCTGCTGACCGATGCGATTTCGGCGCAATACCTGTTGGAGCGCAGCTATCAGCAGAGCCTGAAACAAACGATCCAGCGAGACTCCGAAGGGTTGGGCTTCAGCTTTGCGCTGCGCCGCCAGGATCAGCTGCTGCTGACCTTGCTCAATAGCACCCTGGCGAAAATCTCCCCTCAGGAACGGGCGGTGATCGCGCGCCGCTGGGGCATCGGCGCCAACCCGAAACTGGGTTACGGCCGCTTGCAACTGACCGTCGCCGAACAGCAGTGGATCAAGGCCCATCCCGAAGTCGAAGTGCTGGCCAACGACCTCTATTCGCCGTACAGCTTTTTCAATGCCGAAGGTCAGTTGCGCGGCATGGCGGCGGACCTGCTGGAGATGATCAACGACCGTACCGGACTGGTGTTTCGCCCCACCAACATGACCTCGATCGATGCCATGACCAGCCGCGTACAGCGCGACCCGGTGAGCATGATCGGGGCGCTGACCTACAGTGCCGACCGCGAGCAAAACCTGGGGTTTACCCGGCCCTATCTGGTTAACCCGTTTGTGCTGGTGACGCGTGCACAACCCGAGCATGCGGGTCTGGTCGGGCTTAAAGGGCAGTCCGTGGCCCTGATCAAAGGCTCGGCTGCGGCCAACTGGCTGGATCGCGAATGGCCGGATATTCGTCGGGTGGAAGTCGACAGGCCGATTGAAACCTATGAATTGCTCGCCGAGGGCAAGGTCGACGGGGTTGTCCAGCCGCAACTGGGCGCGGCTTACCTGATCGACCGGTTTTTCCGTGCTCGCCTGCAAATCGACTCGGTGATCGGCTCGCAACCAGCGCTGATCGGCTTTGCCACCGGGCGGCAGAATACCGAGTTGCTGTCGATCCTCAACAAGGCCTTGCTGGACATTCCGCCCGATGAGTTCAGCGACCTCGCCAACCGCTGGCAGAGCCCGCAAGAGAGTCCGGCGGGCTGGAACGTCTACAAGAACTGGTTCTACCGCGCCGTGGCCGGGCTGTTGATGGTGCTGTTGGCCATTCTGGCGTGGAACCTCGGGCTGCGCCGGCAAATTGCCGAACGCTTGAAAGCGCAGAAAGCCTTGAACGACCAACTGGTGTTCATGAAAGTGTTGGTGGACGGCACGCCGCACCCGATCTACGTGCGCGACCCCAAAGGCCTGCTGCTGACCTGCAACCGCGCCTACTTGCAAGCGATGGAAGTCGAGCTCGAGCAGGTGCTGAACAAGGGTTTGATCGAGGCGAATATCCTGCCCGTCGACGATGCCCACCATTACAAACGCATCCACCGCGCCACCCTCGAAAGCGGCGAACCGTCCTTCGCCAACTTTGCCATGACCGTCAACGGCAAGACCGCGCAGATTTACCACTGGGCCCTGCCCTACCGTGATTCCGACGGCGCTATGACCGGGGTCATCGGCGGCTGGATTGACCTGACCGAGCAGCACAATCTGCAACACGCGCTGCATCAGGCGAAAGACCTGGCGGAAGCGGCTAACCGTGGCAAGAGTCACTTCCTGGCGGTGATGAGCCATGAAATCCGCACGCCCATGAGTGCGCTGATCGGCGTGCTGGAACTGATGCGCAATGGCCGTCCCGACGCCGAGTTGGTGGACATTGCGCAGAAATCGGCCAGCGGCATGATGGAGCTGATCGGCGAGATTCTCGACCTGTCGAAAATCGAGTCCGGCAAGTTCGAACTGCGCACCGGCCGCTGCCATCCCGAGCGGCTGGTGAGTACGGTGATCGAGGGGTTCGCCAGCCTCGCCCGGCAGAAAAACGTGGCGCTGGAATTCATCAGCCAGGGCGCGGACATCGCCGTCGCCCTGGATTCCCTGCGCTTGCGGCAGATTGTGTCGAACCTGATCAGCAACGGGATCAAGTTCACGCCTGAAGGCACGGTGATGGTTGAGCTCGCGCTGGTGCCGGAGGGCGATCGCGTGCATCTGCGCCTGAGCGTTCGCGACACCGGCATCGGCATGGACGACCAGCAACGCCAGCGCCTGTTCCAGCCCTACACGCAGTTCGAGGCCAGCGACACCGAGTTGCAGATCGGCACCGGCCTGGGCCTGGCGATCTGTCAGCAACTGACCGAGCTGATGGGTGGACAGTTGACCTGCGAGAGTGCGCCGGGACGCGGTTCCTGTTTCACCCTGACGCTGGACGTTGCCACCGTGCCGGACGACGACGCCGGACCGTCCTTCGACACCCAGGACCTGCCGCCACTGCCTGCGCGCAACGTGTTGATCGTCGAAGATCACGAGTTCAACCGCGTAGTCTTGCAGCGACAGCTGGAGTCACTGGGCATGCAGGTCACCTGTGCCAAAAACGGCCTGGAGGGTTTGCGGGTGTGGGGTCGGCAAGACTTCGACTATGTGCTGACCGACTGCAACATGCCGCAGATGAATGGCGACCAGATGACCCGCCAACTGCGCGCGCTGGAAGCCAGCGAAGGACGCGCACCTGCCCATGTGCTGGGCTTGACCGCGAACGCCCAGGCGGGAGAGGTCCAGCGCTGTCTTGAGGCGGGCATGAATGATTGCCTGTTCAAACCGGTGACTCGCAATGTGCTGGAGCACTATCTGCGCGAGGCGGAAGCGACACGCCAGGGCGGCGCCTGTTGTTTCGACATTGCCAAGGTCAATGCCATCACCGCCGGCGACGCGGCGATGACCCGGCAGTTACTGGCCACGGTGTTGCGCACCAATCAGGAAGACTTCGATGCCCTGCAAAGCCTGCACAGCGCGGGCGATTACAGTGGCGTGGGTCGGCGCTGCCACAAGATCCTGGGCAGTGCGCGCATCATCCATGCGATGGCGTTGATCAGTGCTTGCGAGCAACTGGAACAGCACTGCCAGGCCAACGCCGGGATGGGTGAACTGAACCGTTCGCTGGAGGCCTTCGTCACCCAGATGAATCATCTGCAACAGCAGCTTCGCAGCAGCCTTCAGGGCTGATTTTGTAGGACGCTTCCTACAAAAAGTTCGGAACCCGCTGCGTTACCCGCCCAGGCTTCACCCGGAAAATCCGCGACTCATTTCCATGCAGTCGGCGGGTCACTATGTTTGCGTTTGGTGTGCGGTTAACTCGAGTTTCGATGTCGGGCGCTTTGTTGCTGTTGGGCGCGGCACCGCTGCTGGCCAATGCCGCGTGCGACCCTGCCAATTGCCTGACCACGGCGCAGGACAACCTGTTGCTGGACAATGGTTCGTGGTTCGGCGTCGGCACCGGCGGCAGGCTGACCAACAGCACGGTCAGCAACGGACAACTGCACCTCTGGGACTCGGGCGTCGCGGTCCGCACCACGCTCAAGGACGACGGCTGGCTGGCACTTCACGACAACAGCCACGCCGACGACACCGTCATGGAAAACGGCGTGATGCTGGTGAGCGGCTCGGCAACGGCCCTGCACACCAGGGTCACCGGTGGCGACCTGGAGGTCGTCGAAAACGCGGCGGTCAGCAGCACGCTGCTCAATGGCGGCAGGATGTACGTGTACTTCGATGCATTGGCCAAGAACACCACGGTCAACAACAGCCAGATGACGGTTTATCAGCACGGCAACGCCGACCGCACCACCGTTAATGAAGGTGGTGTGTTGTCGGTCTTCGATGAAGCCACGGCCACCAACACGGAGGTCAATCAGGGTGGCGTGATGGACATCGTGGCCGGCACTCACGTGTATGACTCCACCGTCAACCAGGGCGGCATGATGGTGCTGGGTGACCGGGCCGACGCGAGTGACACCACCCTCAACCAGGGTGGTTTCCTGCAGCTCAAGGGCGATGGGATTCTTGGTGGCGTGAACCATGTGGACGGTCAGGTCGCGTTTGCCGACCCGGCCATCAATGGTTTTCATACCCTGCTGATCAAAGGTCCGTTGAGCGGCAATGGTACGTTTTTGATGAACACTGACCTGGCGGCACGCCAGGGTGACCTGATCAATGTGCTCGGCCCGGTCAGCGGCACTCACACACTGGTGGTTGCCGATTCGGGCAATACCCCGACCAGCGCACGGGCGTTGGCACTGGTGGATGGCAACGGTGGCAGCGGCGATTTCAAGCTTTACGGTGAGACGGTGGATGCCGGGGCGTATCGGTATCAGTTGCAGCAAATCGGCGAGGATTGGTACCTGGCGAATTCCGCTGAGGTCGACCCGATCGACGAGCCCAATGGACCGGATGAGCCGCAGCCGCCGGTTGATCCTGTTGATCCTGTTGATCCGGTGGTTCCAGTTGCTCCCGTCGATCCAGTTGTTCCAGCCGATCCAGTTGCTCCGGTCAATCCAGTAGTACCGGCCGATCCAGTTGCTCCGGTTGACCCCGTCAAACCTGTGCAGCCGACCAAACCCGTACAACCCCCGCGCCTCCCTCAGGCCGAAACCCTGAGCAAAGGCGCCAACGCGGCCGTCGGCCAGCAAGCCGCCAGCGCAGCGCTGATCAGCGCGCAGATGAACGCCACCACCGGGCATTTTGGTGAACTGCGTTCGGGCAAGGATCAGGGTGGTTTGTGGGCTCGTGGCTACGGTGCCGAACAACACCTGGACACCCGCAGCAGCCGGGGTTTCCAGCAACAACTCAACGGCATGGAGATTGGCGCCGACACAGCCCTGTCCTTCGCCAACGGCACGCTGTTCGTCGGTGGTTTGCTCGGCAAAGGCCAGGGACGCCAGCACTTCGGTGAGGCCAGCAAAGGCACGATCGACAGCGCCACCGTCGGCGGTTACGCCAGCTATCTGGATCACAGCGGCGTGTACGTCGATGGCGCGCTGAAATACAGCCGCCTGGACAACCAGATCAACATCACCAGCAACGTCGGTGACAAGGTCAAGGCGAAATATAAGAACCACGCGGTGAGCGCCGACGTGCAAGTTGGCCAGTCCATCGATCTGGGCAAGGGCTGGTTTGTCGAACCTCAGGCGGGCGTCCAGGTGTCGCGGATCAGCGGCGGGCGCTACACCGCCAGCAGCGGTTTGAGCGTCGAACAGGATGCAATGCTGTCGGTGCAAAGCCGTGTCGGCGGGATGTTCGGGCGCAACCTGGCGCTCGATAACGGTGTCACGGTGAAACCGTATGCCACGGCCACCTGGGTGACCGAGCATGCCGGCGACAGCCATGTGAAGGTCAGTGGCGCACGGCTGGACAGTCGCCTGCCGGGTTCACGTGCGGAGATCGGTGGTGGCGTGCTCGTGACAACGGCGGACAAACACAACATCTACGTCGAAGGGGAATACACCAAGGGCCGCGACATTGAGCAGCCTTGGGCGGTGACGGTGGGTTATCGCTATAACTGGTAACCAACCCAATATCCAGGCTAAAAACCAATCCCCTGTGGGAGCGGGCTTGCTCGCGAAGGCGGTGGATCAGTCAATTTCAATGTTGACTGACCCACCGCCTTCGCGAGCAAGCCCGCTCCCACAGGGGTTGCAGTGTTCAGGGATTTGATTGCCTAGTCATCCGGCATTTCAGGTGGTTTGGCCGGTTTCGCCGGTTTGGTGCCCTTGGCCCCTTTGGTCGGTGCAGGCTCTGCGGCCACTGGCGGAGGGGTCGGCGCTGCGGCTTCTTTCTCCTCTGGCGGCAAGGCGTCAATGGTGTCGAAGATTCTCTTCAGGTCGACCGCCTTCGATTCATCCCCCGAACTTTCGAGTTTCTTCTCGCCGTCCTTGCCCAGCAAGATGACTTTGGGCAACGCACCGGCGCCGAGTTTCAGCGAGCGGATCAGGGCCATGGTGTCCTGCTGGCCCATGTCCTTGCCGTCGAGTTGGCCGGACATGTTCAGCACGCTGTAGACCTTGATATTGCGCTGGGCGACGCCCTGCTTGTTGGCGGGATCCTCGAACGACTTTTTCAAGCCCAGCCAGACCGGGTCAATGGTACTGGACGTGATCACGATCAACGGTCGGGCCCTGCCCTTATCGACATCCAGAGGTGAATCGCCGTCGGCGGCGAGCAAGGGGCCGGCAAGCGCCAGCAAGGTTGTCAGGGTCAAAGACCTGATGAGCATGCGCATCTCCTTTTGATATCCACGCTCTAATGATTGCGCATCGCGACGATCGTTCCGGGTGACGATCCACGAATATGTTTCGCTTAGCCCAAAGCTTAGGTCAGGGTCGGCATTGCGCAACAGATGATGAGTCTTTCAGGCGAATGCATAACCCCTTGTGGGAGCGGGCTTGCTCGCGAAGGCGGCGGCACATTCAACATCAATGTGACTGACACACCGCCTTCGCGAGCAAGCCCGCTCCCACAGGAGATTCGGGGCACAGGTTGAGCTAGTCTTTACAGCTGATCCGCCATGAGGACCTCTCAATGAGCGCTCAGCTGAACCACACCATCGTCTGGTGCCGCGACAAACAGGTCTCGGCCCATTACCTCGCCGAGATCCTCGGCCTGCCCGCCCCCGAGCCATTCGGGCCGATGCTGATCGTCAAGCTCGACAACGACGTGTCCCTGGACTTCTACGACAACGACCCGCCCATCGCTTCCCAGCACTATGCGTTTCTGATCAGCGACGACGACTTCGACCAGGCCTTCGCCCGCCTGCAAGCGCGCCAGCAGCCGTGGTGGGCCGATCCGGGCAAGCAGCGCGCCAATGAGATCAACGACTACGGCGGCGGACGGCGGGTGTATTTCGATGACCCGGACGGTCACCTGCTGGAAATCATGACCCGGCCCTAGGCAACCATCGCCGGGATGGAAAAGGTAAATACGCTGCCGACACCCGGCTCGCTTTCCGCCCACAACTCGCCGCCATGGGCCTGGACGATGCTGCGGCAGATGTACAAGCCCAGACCGCTGCCGTTGGGATTGCCTTCGCGCACCGACCAGTAGCGTTCGAAGATATGCGGCAATTGCACGGCATGAATCCCACCGCCATTGTCCCGCACCGAAATCATCACCGTGTCGCCCTCCTGCCAGGCATTCAGGTCGATGCGCCCGCCGGCCGGGGTGAATTTGATGGCGTTGCCCAGCAGGTTCGACAACACCTGGAACAGCCGCTGCGGGTCAGCGTCGATGCTCATGCCGGCGGCGCTGCTGCAATTGAGCTCGATGCCCTTGTGCGAGGTCAGGGTCACCAGCAACCCGCAGGCTTGTTCAAGCAACTCGACGACATCCAGCGGCCTGCAATCCAGCGGGTATTGCCCGGCATCCAGCCTCGACTTGTCGAGCAAATCGGCAATCAACGCGTTCATGCGATCAGTGGCTTCCTCCATGGTGCCCAGCGCGGCACTCATGCGTAACGCGTGCTTGCCTTCGTCGCGGGACACCAGGCGCTGCATCATGCCGCACTGCATGATGATGATCGTCATCGGGTTGCGCAGATCGTGGGACACCACTGCCACCAGCTCATCGCGCACCCGCACCGCTTCATGTGGCGCACCTGGCGGGCCAAGTCGTCCTCGATGGCGCCGCGACGCAATTGCAGGGCAGCGTAGGCATCGGCGGCGCTCCATGGCCGCGCCCTGCCCTCCACTTGTTGCTCCCACACCTCGAAAGATTTGCGCGGTTGCAGCCGTTGGCTGGCGTCGGTCCCGGCCACGAAATGCTCGTCGGGATTGCCGCTCCATTTCATGCTGGAACGCAGTTGCGCGCCAAACCAGATCACCCCGTTGTCCACGGGTTTGGGCAGGACGAACGCCAACAATCCGCTGGCAACATCGCTGTACGTGGCGCTGACGCCATGCAGGCTTTGCAGATGATCGGTCACCAGCAACTCGCCGCTGGCCAGGCATTGCTCGCGCACCCACAGGTACAACGCGCGCACTTGTTCCTCCGTCGGGCACTCGCCGATCAGCTGCAAGCGATCCTCGATCAACACCGCCACACCACTGGCCCCGGTCAGGCTCAACAGTTGTTGCGGATGATTGGCCAGACCGTCCAGCACATCGTGCTTGGCCTGGCGCATCGCCGCCGTCAATTCGTTGATCAGCAGCGCCTTTTGCTCGCGCTCCGTCTGCAAGCCCCGGGTTTGCAGGGCCGTGATCTGCACGCTGAGCAACTGGGCAATCGCGGCGCACATGGTACGTACCGGATGGCTGACCAACAGCGGTTCGTGATGCGCGCAGGTGATCAGGCCCCAGAGCCGATCCTGTTCCAGCAGCGACAGGCTCATGGACGCGCGCACGCCCATGTTGTCGAGGTACTGGCAGTGCACCGGCGACACGCTGCGCAACATCGAAAATCCAAGATCCAGGGACTGTCCGGTGTCGGGGCGCAGCACCGGCAGGATCGGCACCGGCACATAACGCGCATCGGGAATCACCCGGATCCAGTTCAGGCGATACAACTCTCGGGCCTGAGGCGGAATGTCCGAGGCGGGAAAACACTGGCCAAGATAACCCGGCAACTGACCGCCCAAGGCTTCACCGATGACCTGGCCGTGACCGGCCGGTTCGAAGCGGTAAATCATCACGCGGTCGAAACCGGTCAGGTGGCGGATCTCTTCAACACTGACGGTGTACAGGTCCTGCAACGTCGTGGCCGCCTGCATCCGGCGCAAGGCGCGCAGCAGAATGACGGTGTTGTCCTGGGCGGCTTCCCGCCACGGTTCCAGCTCAAGAATGATCACGGCGTCATGGCGACTGAGCGAGCCATTGAAGCGTTGACCGCCGATCTCCAGCACCAGCGGATTGGCGTCTTCCAGTTCCGCCGGCAGCAGCGCCTCACGGACTTGCTCCACCGCCGTCGCGCCGGTCAGCGTCGACAACGGTTGGCGCAACAACGCCTCTACCGAATGCCCGAACATCGCCGCGCAGTTGCTGCTGATCTGGCCGATGATCAACCCCGGCTCGCTCAGGGTCAGCAGCACGCCATGGGGCTGGATCGAACCGGGAATGCGGATCGGTTCATCGGCGCATTGGGCGAGCGCGGCGTCCAGTTGTTCGGCGCTGAGACGCATCATTGCAACACCCCGCGACGTTCAAGCCAGTCTCCGAAAGCCTTGAAGGTCGCCTCGGCAGCCACCACCGATTGCGCCCGTTCCGCCGGCTCGCGCATCTCATACAGACACATCAGAAAACTGCGCCACATCATCAGGGTCGAGGTGCCGTACACCGCAAAAAACCGCCCGCCCCGGTGTTCATCGATGCCCAGGCGCGAGTACAAACCGTTGCGCAAGGACTGCCCGCCCAGCGTCGCGCCCTCAAGGACGTACAACACGCCCAATACATCGGCAACAGAGTTGATTTTCAGGGAAAACGGGCACTGGGGAATCTTTGCAATCTCGTCCGAGTCCAGGCCCAACGCATACAGGTCGGCTTCCAGAGACGGGGTTTTGCTGCGGATCAGCCAGTCCAGGCCGGAAATCGTCATGGCGGTCTGGCATAGCAGGTTTTCCAGTGGCCGGTAAAACCCGAAATAGGCTTCGATCAGGCGCGTATACAGTTCCTGATCGGCGGTGAAAAAAGGGATGCGTTTTTCCAGCAGCTGATGTTGCTGAGTGGTCGCGATGCGCAGCTCACTGAGAATCAGCGGCAGGCTCTTGGGCGGGACAGTCACGACAAGGCGTCGAGGCAATACCCGGCTGTGTGGATTTGACGCTCAGCCACGTCGATTAACCCGTGCACGTGTCACCTCTTTGTCGTCGATCATCAGGGGGATGCCGACAGGTCATTCGCGGACGAATGAAAGGGTGGCTCTTCACCGTAGCATCTATAGACGGCGAGAAGTGGTTTGTTTGCGGGGGGCGCGGTGTTAACACAATCCCTGTGGGAGCGAGCCTGCTCGCGAAGAGTCCATCACATTCAACGATGATGTTGACTGACCCAGCGCTTTCGCGAGCAGGCTCGCTCCCACAGGTGAGTTTTCAACCAGATAGATCGGGGGGATCAAAACGCGAGTTTATAGCCGATCAACAACAGCATCGTCGCCAGGCACGGGCGCAGCAGTTCGTCGGAGATGCGCCCGGTCAGGTGGCTGCCGAGCCAGATCCCCGGCAGCGAACCGACCAGCAGGAAACCCAGCACGTGCCAATCCATGTTGCCCATGCTCGCGTGGCCAAGGCCGGCGACCAGGGTCAGGGGCACGGCGTGGGCGATTTCCGTGCCGACCAGGCGACGGGTCGGCAGCAGCGGATAAAGGATAAACAGCGCCACGGTGCCCAAGGCGCCGGCGCCGATGGACGTCAGGGCGACCATGGTGCCGAGGATCAGGCCGGTGATGACGGTCATCACGTTCAGACGCGTGCCACTGGGGTTGTAGTTGCCGCCGGCACGTTTGTGCGCGAAGTCGAGCAGGCGTTTCTTGAAGAAAATCGCCATGGCCGTGGCAAACAACACGAAGCCCAGGGCTTGTTTGATGATGGCGTTCATCGCCTCGGGCGCTGTGTGCAGGCTGCTCAGGAACCACAGGGTCATGGCCACCGCCGGCACGCTGCCGAGGGTCAGCCAACCGGTAATCGCCCAATCGATGTTCTTGTTCTTGCGGTGCACCAGCACGCCGCTGGATTTGGTAATGGCCGCGTACAGCAGGTCCGTGCCCACCGCCGTCGCCGGGTTGACCCCGAACCACAACAGGATCGGCGTCATCAGCGAGCCGCCGCCTACGCCGGTCATCCCCACGATAAAGCCCACTACCAGCCCAGCAACGACTAACCCGAAATTACCGAAATCCATTAACACGCCCACAGAAAACGCATGAAAAAACTGGCCCGCAGCATAGCGATTTTTCTTATAACTACTTATATCGATACGGTCTATCGTTATGCCTTGATCACCCCCTGACACACCACATTCCCCTTGTGGGAGTACAGATTGAGAGCGCGTTACTGGACGGGCAGGAAATTCAGGAACAACAAGCTCTGCGCATAATTCAACCCGATCCGCCGATAGCGCTCATCCAGCATCTGTGTCAGTAAATCCAGGCGCGCGACGATCTTGCCGAACTCCACCGCGAAACTCAGGTTGCTGCCCTCCTCCGAAATCTCGTTGGAAAACAGCAACGGCTCGCCGTTCTTGTTTTGCCGTTGGCTGAGGATCCACGTGGCTTTTTCGATGTTGCGCGCGGCGTTGCTGACGAACACCGGGTTGATCGCATCGGTCATGTAGAACTCCAGCCGATTGCCGTGGGCCGTGACCAGCATGCTGCCGATGGCATAGATGAAGGCGCCGACCCGGTCCCCGAGAAACTCCGGGCTCATGGCATAGCTCAACGCCGCCAGGTCTTTCTTGCCGCCCAGGGTCGGCAGCGGTTGCTGCATTTCGATGGCTTCGCGCACTTGCTTTTCGGCGGTGCGGGCGTCGAGGAAGCCGGATTTTTTCAGCTCTTGGGGATTGCGCAGGTAGAGTTTGCTCATCAACAAATAGAGGCTTTCCAGGTTGTCGTGCATCGACAACGTGGCCATGCGATCGACGCTGGTCTGGAGGAATTCCTGGGGTTTGCCTTCGCGAAACTGGCTGATCACGTCACTGCCTTGCTGCTGGCTGCAGCCGCTGGCAAAGAGCAGCGACAGGCACAACAGCAGGCGAATTCGGGTTTGGAGGTGGGGTAACACTCGAGCCATGGGTTCTCGGGCTGACACGTTCCTGCGCGGCGGGAGTCGCCGCAGCCTGGCCATGGATAGAGCCGGTGAATTCGAAAAAGTGCAGTGCCGAGGACACCGGACCGATCACCGGCTTTTCTGTCGCCGGCATTTAGTCGGACTTTATTTTGGAATTAATCGATTAATCAGCTATAAATTTTATTTCAGTCGATATTTAGTATGACTACTGATCAAAACAACAAAAAGGAAGATCAACCATGCTTCAATCCCGCTACCTGCTCTCCGGCCTCGGACTGTCCCTGATGATCGCCACCCTTCCCGCTCACGCCGCTGGCCTGTCCAGCGAACACAAAGCCTTTGGCAAGACCAATGACGGCACGCCCGTCGAGCAATACATCCTGCGCAACAGCCATGGCCTGCAAGCCACGGTCATTACCTACGGCGCCACGTTGCAGTCGCTGAAAGTGCCGGACAAAAACGGCAAGGTCGACGACATCGTCCTCGGTTTCGATGACGTCCAGGGTTATCAGGCCGGCACCGCGTATTTCGGCGCGACCATCGGCCGCTTCGGCAATCGCCTGGCCGGCGGTGCGTTTGAACTGGACGGCAAACGCTATCAAGTGCCAAAGAATGACGGCCCCAACTCGCTGCACGGCGGCACCCAGGGTTTCGACAAACATGTGTGGAAGGCTGAACCGAGCAAAGGCAAGGACTCGGTAGGCGTGACCCTGACCTACCTGTCGAAGGACGGTGAAATGGGTTTCCCCGGCAACATGAAAACCGAGGTCACCTATAGCCTCACCGAGAACAACGAGCTGCGCATCGAGTACAAGGCCAGCACCGACAAACCCACGGTGCTGAACCTGACCAACCACAGCTATTTCAACCTGGCCGGCGCCGGCAATGGCGATGTGCTGCAACAGCTCGCCACCCTGCACGCCAGCCATTACACGCCAATCGACGGCACGTTGATCCCCACCGGTGAACTGGCGCCGGTCACCGGCACGCCGATGGACTTCACCCAACCCACCGCCATCGGCAAAAACATCAAGGTCGATCACCCGCAGTTGAAGTTCGCCGAGCCGAAACAAGGTGGTTTCGATTTCAACTGGGCGCTGGACGCCAAGGGTGACGTGAAAAAACTCGCCGCCGATGTCAGCGATCCGCAGTCCGGCCGCCGCTTGCAGCTCTACACCACCGAGCCGGGCGTGCAGTTCTACACCAGCAACTTCCTCGATGGCACGGTCAAGGGCAAGGGCGGCAAGGTTTACCCGCACTGGGGCGCATTTACCCTGGAGACCCAGCATTACCCTGATTCGCCGAATCAACCGAACTTCCCTTCCGCACGGCTGGATCCAGGCAAAACATACACCCAACACACCGTGTTCAAGTTCTCCGCCAAGTAACCGGTTGACGCAAAACCCTGTGGGAGCGGGCTTGCTCGCGAAGGCGGTGTGTCAGCCCATGCATGTGGTGACTGACAGGCCGCTTTCGCGAGCAAGCCCGCTCCCACAAGGGATCGCGTCGTTTACAAATTCCCGGCTCGCTCCCACAGGGGAACCCAACGGCTATTCTGCTGCCCACAGTAGTATCGATCGCGTTGAAGAAAGGAGGTTTTATGCGGACTCTTGAACTGGCTGGCGTTGAGGTACCGATCATCGGCCAGGGCACTTGGCGCATGGGCGAGGATCGCTCGGCGCACCGTAATGAAGTCGCGGCCCTGCGCCAGGGCGTCGAGCTGGGCATGACCCTGATCGACACCGCCGAAATGTACGCCGAGGGCGGGGCCGAAGAGGTGGTGGGGGAAGCCATCGCCGGTCTGCGCGATCAGGTCTTCCTGGTCAGCAAGGTCTACCCGCACAACGCCAGCCGCAAAGGCATCCCCCAGGCCTGCGAGCGCAGCCTGCGGCGCTTGAACACCGATTACATCGATTTGTACCTGCTGCACTGGCGCGGCCAATATCCCCTGGAAGAAACCGTCGAAGCCTTCGAACGCCTGCGCGCAGAGGGCAAGATCGGCCGTTGGGGCGTGTCCAATTTCGACGTCGATGACCTGCATGAACTGGCTGCACCGGCCTGCGCCACCAACCAGGTGCTGTATAACCTGGAAGAACGCGGCATCGAATTCGATCTGCTGCCCTGGTGCCAGCAACAGCAAATGCCGGTCATGGCCTACTGTCCCATCGGTCAAGGTGGGCATATGCTGGTCAACTCGACGCTCAAGCAGGTGGCCGCCCGTCACGGGGTGACACCGGCTCAAGTAGCACTGGCATGGATACTGCGTCAGGGCAGTGTCATCGCCATCCCCAAAGCGGTCCGACCCGAGCACGTGACGCTCAATGCGCAAGCCGCGCAATTGCAGCTGGAAGCTACGGATCTGGAGGCGCTGGACCAAGCGTTTCGCGCGCCACAACGAAAGCAGCGACTGGCCATGGTCTGAGCCATCGCGCCCGTAGAGGGCTTCGGAATGAGAAGCACCGATCCGCTCGATTCGTTCAATCTGCCACGCTTTGTCCAGGCACAAGACCCCGTGTTCGACAGGGTCCAGGAGGAATTGCGCGCCGGCCAGAAGCGCCGGCACTGGATGTGGTTCATCTTTCCGCAGATTGCCGGGCTCGGCGGCAGCGAGATGTCCCGTCACTTCGCCATCAGTTGCGCCGAAGAAGCGACGGCGTACCTGAATCACCCACTCTTGGGTCCACGTTTGCGCACCTGCACCCAATTGGTCTTGAACCTGAAAAAGCGCTCCATCGCCGAGATTTTCGGCCATCCCGATGACCTCAAGTTTCACTCCTCCATGACCTTGTTCGCCCAGGTCGCCCCTGACGGCAGCCTGTTCCATCAAGCGCTGGACCACTATTTCCATGGCATACAGGATGACTGGACGCTGTCGCTGCTGGACTTAAAACAGGCCCAGTTGCCCACCAATCAGGGTTGAAAAGTCGTCATCGACAAACGGCAGGATCGCATCGGCCACCGGTTGCAGCTGTCGGGTGACGTAGTGGTCGTAGTCAATCGGCGCACTGCGGATTTCCAGTGGCTCGGGTCCGGAAACGGTGATCACGTAGCTGATCCAGCCACCGTTCTGGTACTGCCGGGGCCGGCCCTGCTGATCGTTGTAGGCATCGGCCATCCGCGCCGCCCGCACATGGGGCGGCACGTTGCGTTCATAGTCATCGAGGGTGCGGCGCAGGCGCTTGCGGTAGACCAGCCGATCATCGAACTCCCCGGCCAATGTCTTGCGTACGTAGTCGCGTACATAGTCTTGATACGGCTGGCGATGGAAAATCCGCGAGTACAACTCCTGCTGGAATTGCCGGGCCAGCAGCGACCAGTCGGTACGCACGGTTTCCAGGCCCTTGTAGATCATTTCGTCCGTACCATCGGCGCGGCTGACCAGCCCGGCGTAACGCTTCTTGCTGCCCTCCTCGGCCCCGCGAATGGTCGGCATCAGAAAGCGCTTGTAGTGGGTTTCGAACTGCAACTCCAGCGCACTTTCCAGACCGTATTGCTGCTGCACATGCTCGCGCCACCACTGGTTGACGTGATCCACCAGGGCGCGGCCGATCTGTGCCGCCTCTTCCTGACCGTGGGCGCGACGCAGCCAGACGAAGGTCGAATCAGTGTCGCCGTAAATCACCGCGTGGCCCTGGGCTTCGATCAACTGCCGGGTGCGCAACATGATTTCGTGGCCGCGCAGGGTGATCGATGACGCCAGCCGCGTATCGAAAAACCGGCAACCGCTGGAGCCAAGCACGCCGTAGAAGGCGTTCATGATGATTTTCAGCGCCTGGGACAGCGGCGCGTTGTGTTCACGTTTGGCAGTTTCGCGGCCGTCGGCGACCCGGGCGACGATGGCCGGAAGGCAATGCTTTGTGCGGGAAAACCGAGCGCCACGGAAGCCCGGCACTGATTCACTGTGGTCGGGGTGTTTGAGGCCCTCGATCAGCCCCACCGGGTCGATCAGGAAGGTGCGGATGATCGACGGGTAAAGACTCTTGTAGTCGAGCACCAGCACCGACTCGTAGAGCCCCGGTTGAGAATCCATGACAAATCCGCCGGGGCTGGCCTCCGGTGGCTTGCCGCCGAGGTTCGGCGCGACGAAACCCTGGCGGTGCATCAGCGGCATATACAAATGCGTGAACGCCGCCACCGAGCCGCCGCTGCGATCCGCCGGCAAACCGGTGACGCTGGCACGTTCCAGCAGGAAGGTCAGCAACTCGGTCTTGGCGAAGATCCGCGTCACCAGTTCGCAGTCCTTGAGGTTGTACGTGGCAAGGGCCGGTTTGTCCTCGGCGAACATGCGGTTGATTTCGTCCATGCGCTGGTACGGCGTGCTGATCGCCTTGCCTTCACCGAGCAAGGTTTGCGCGACGTTTTCCAGGCTGAACGACGGAAAACTCCAGGTCGCCGAGCGCAAGGATTCAATGCCGTCGATGATCAGGCGCCCGGCGGCTGCGGCGAAATAATGGTTGCGGCTGCCGTGTTCGCGCCACTGCATCTCTTCGCCGCCACGCCCGAGTTTCAGCGGCACCGCGAGGCGCCGGGCGTGTTCGTGGAGGACGCGCAGGTCGAACTGCACGACGTTCCAGCCGATGATCGCGTCGGGGTCGTGGCGGGCGAACCACTCGTTGAGTTTTTTCAGCAGCAGGGTTCGGGAATCGCAGTATTCGAGCTGGAAATCCACGGCACTGGCATCACCGTTGGGCGGACCGAGCATATACACCTGCCGCTCGCCGCAGCCTTCCAGCGCGATGGAATACAGTTCGCCTTGGGCGGTGGTTTCGATGTCGAGGGACACCAGCCGCAGGTTGGGCCGGTAACCGGGGGCGGGTTTCATTTGCGCGTCGAGCAGCAGGCCTTCATCACCGGGCGTGCCACCAAATTGCACGGGGGCGGTGATGAAGCGCTCCATCATGTAGCGCTCCGGCGGGCGCACGTCGGCCTCGAACATCTCGACGCCGGCCTTGCGCAGCGCGGTTTCCAGACGCATCAACTGACCGTGCTGCTGGCAATACAGGCCGAGTACCGGACGATGTTCGAAGTCCAGCAGAGCCAGCGGCCGCAACTCGACGTTCTTTTCCCCGCGCAACACGCCTTCGGCCTGCTCGCGCTGCTCGGCCGGGATGAACGCTACCGACGGTTGATAAGGCAGGCGGATGCGCCGGGGACCGGCATCGGTCGCCAGCCAGAACTCGACTTCCGTGCCGGCCGGGGTATCGCGCCAATGCCGGGTCAGGACGAAGCCCTGCTGTAAATCCACCACTGCAACCTCGAAACTGATTCAGGGCGCAATTCTACGCGTCATTAATGAGGCAAGGCGCAGAATGATCTGACCGACTCATACCTGTGGGAGCGAGCCTGCTCGCGAAAGCGGTGTACCCGTCAACAAAGATGCTGAATGTGAGGGCCTCTTCGCGAGCAGGCTCGCTCCCACAAGGGTCCGTGTGATGTCACAGACCGCCGAACTTCCCGCGCATCATCGCCATATATTCCACTTCCGAGGTTTCCCGCCGCGCCTTCACCAACGGCTCGATATCCTGCGTCGCCACATAGCGCAAGCGGTCAGTCCCGTCGCTGGCCGCATCGACAATCACCTGCGCCACGTCCTCGGAAGTCGCCAGGCGTTCCCCGCGCAATCCTTCAAAAGCCTTCATCGCCGCGCCGACAAACCCGTCGTAATCCTTCGGCGTGGAGAGTTGCGCGGCCTCAGTGGCCGAGCGCGAACCAAACCCGGTGCTGACCACCCCGCCCGGTTCGACGATTTTCACGGTGATGTTCTGCGACGCCAGTTCATAGGACAGCGACTCGGAAAACCCTTCCAGCGCAAATTTGCTGGCGTTGTAGGCGGAAATCATCGGCAAGCCGAACACCCCGGCGCCGGAGCTGACATTGATGATCACCCCGGCCCGGCGCTGGCGAAAATGCGGCAGGATCGCCCGGGTTACGTCCATCACGCCGAAGACATTGACATCGAACTGCTCGCGGATCTTTTCACGGGAAGTCCCTTCGAACACGCCGAACAGGCCGAAACCGGCGTTGTTGACCAGCACATCGATCTGCCCGAAACGTTCGATCGCCGCGGCAATCGCGGTGTCGATGCTGGTGGGGTCCTGCACGTCGAGGCGGGTGACCAGCACGTTTTCCAGGGTCGCCAGCACTGCGCCAGCCGAGGGGTTGCGCATGGTGGCGATGACGTTCCAGCCAAGGGCGGCGAACCGTTGCGCGGCGGATTGGCCGAAGCCGGTAGAGGCGCCGGTGATCAAAACAGTCTGGGTCATTGCGATATTCCCGATTAAATGGAGATCCCCCCTGTGGGAGCGGGCTTGCTCGCGAATACGGTGAGTCAGTCAATACATGCGGCGACTGACACACCGTATTCGCGAGCAAGCCCGCTCCCACAGGGGTTTTGTGGTGAACACGGATCAAAGTAAGCCCCCACCATCCTTCAAACAATCGGGCTAATATGGGATGAACTGATGCAGGAATCGGCACAATGCAAAAGATGGGCTTGCTGGAACTCAACGCCGTGGTCGCCGTTTCAACCCACCGCAGTTTCCGCCGCGCAGCGGATGAGCTGGGCATATCGCCCTCGGCCATGAGCCATGCCATCGCCGCGCTGGAACAACGCATGGGCGTGCGGCTGTTCAATCGCACCACCCGCAGCGTGTCGCTGTCCGAGGCCGGCGAGCAGTTTCTGGCCCGGGTGCGGCCGGCACTGCACGAGATCTCGGCGGCGATGGAAGCGGTGAACCAGTTTCGCGACACCCCGAGCGGCACCCTGCGCCTCAACGCCACCGAAGGCGCGGTGCAGATGATCATGACCCCGGTGGTGGTGGAATTCCTCAAGCGTTACCCGGACATGCGCCTGGAGATTGTCACCGACACCGCGCTGGTGGACATCGTCGCCGACGGCTTCGACGCCGGCATCCGCCTGGCCGACAGCGTGCCTCTGGACATGATTGCCGTGCCCTGCAGTCCGCCGTTGCAATTTGCGGTGGTCGGTTCACCCGACTATTTCGCCCGCCATGGCAAACCCCGTTCACCCGCAGACCTGGCCACGCACAACTGCATTCGCACGCGGTTCGCCAGCGGCACGTTGTACCGTTGGGAATTCGAAAAGCGCGGGCATCAGCAGATCATCGACGTCAACGGCCCGTTGACCCTCGACAGCCATCAACTGATCGTCGACGCAGCACTTCAAGGCATTGGGCTGGCCTGTACCAGCGAACATTCGATTGCCGGGCACTTGGCCGCCGGCCGGCTGATTCCGGTGCTGCAAGACTGGCTGCCGCCCTACCCCGGCCTGTGCCTGTATTACCCGGCCAACCGCCACGTTCCCGCCGGTTTGCGCGGGTTTATCGACCTGGTTCGCGAGGTTTACGGCGGAAAAACCGCCGAATGACGTTTTTTGCGTGTTATCTGCCGCTTTCTCCCTTGCCCTGAACGCTTGCGTCTACGATTCTTCAAGGACAACGACAACACCAGAGAAGCCGCCATGAAAACCGTCGCCCAACTGCTCAAGTTAAAGGCCAACGAAAACCAGGAAGTCCATACCATCGCGCCACATCAAATGGTGCTGGAAGCGCTGATGGTCATGGCCGCGAAAAACGTCGGTGCGCTGCCGGTGCTGGCAAATGGCGAGGTCGTGGGCATCATCAGTGAGCGGGATTACGCGCGCAAACTGGTGCTCAAGGGCCGCTCCTCGGTCGGCACGCCGGTCAGCGAAATCATGGTGTCGCCGGTGATTACCGTGGACACCCATCAAAGCGTCGAAACCTGCATGGGCATCATGTCCGACAAACGCCTGCGCCACTTGCCGGTGGTGGAGAACGGCAAGCTGCTGGGGTTGCTGTCGATTGGTGACCTGGTCAAGGAAGCGATTGCCGAACAGGCGGAATTGATTCGGCAGTTGGAGCAGTACATTCGCGGGGAATAATCCCTGACACTGAAAATCCCCTGTGGGAGCGGGCTTGCTCGCGAAGGCGGTGTGTCAGTCCATGAGGATGTTGACTGACACACCGCCTTCGCGAGCAAGCCCGCTCCCACATTTGAATCTTCAGTGGTCACAAGGGCAATCAGGACAGTTGTTCGGCGGTGTTGCTCAGGTTGGCCAATGCCGCGCGAAGACCGGCGCCAATGTCGGATGCCGGTCAATTCGCGTCAGCCACGCATAAAACCCGGGCCGGGCATTGCGCAGATGCTCGCGGCTGCCGGCCCAGCGCGACACCACCGCCGCCAGCACATCCAGCGCCCCCGGCGTCTCTTCGCCCAGGTACAGCTCGCCGGAAAACTCATCGGCAAACACCTCCCAACTCCAGTGCAATCGCTTGCGGGTGCCGGCCATGAGATTTTCCCTGGACGCCTCGTCCGCTGTGATCAACCAACGCTCGGGGTAGTCGATGATGCCGATGGCCGAATAGCAATTGCTGACGATGTACACCAGGCCGCGAATGGCCTGGTCCCGCTCTATCGGATCGTCCGGCAACAGGCCCGACGAGGGAAAGGTCAGGCCCAGGTGAATCAGGATCGCCGCGCTTTCAGTGAGAAGGCTGCCGTCGGGCAATTCCAGGGCCGGAATCTGCTTCAGCGGGTTGAGTTTTTCCAAAGCGTGGGCGGCTTCGGCGGACGCGGCCACATCGATGAAGCGATAAGGAATCGCGCAGAGTTCAAGGGCCGCTTCGATCGCCGCCGCGCCGGAATTCGGGTGTCCGTAAAGCTGATACATGTCGCGCCCTCCCGGCGAACAAACAGTCAGTCGGTAGACGGCCGGCCACGGGAGCATGTTCCCTGCCATTTGGCCGATTGATGCAGGTAAGATGCGCCATCCCGGGGCGCACTGCCGACGTCCCGCTGCACACTTCAAGGAAAGAACATGCGCCAACCGGATGGCAAACCTGCCTCACTGCCTCGCGTCTATTGGTTTGTACTGGCCTGCCTGGCCCTGAGCGGCTGCTCGCCGAGCGACCGGTCATCATCGGCCAGTCTAGCCGGTGAACAAGGACGTGGTGGCGCGATGCTCGCCTATGAGCATGATGTGCAGTTATTGCTGCCCCAGGCGCAAATCGTGCCGCGTTTGCAGGCCACCCGCGAAGCCTGCGAAACCGCGCGTTTCGGCGCTTGTAACGTGTTGCGCATCGAGCAAGGCGCCGGTCGCGCCGAGATCACCTTGCGCATTGCTCCGGCCGGTGTGGAGCCGTTGGTCGCCATGGCCGCCGAGGGCGGGGAAATGGGCCAACGCGTCACCAGCGCCGAAGACCTCGCCGATGCGGTGGACGACACTCGCCGCCGCCAGGAACGCCTCAAGGCCCAGCAACAGCGCCTGGACCAATTGGCAAGCCGCCGGGACATCAGCGTCACCGACCTGATCGCCCTGAGCAAAGAACAGGCCGGCATCGAAAACGACCTGCAAGCCCTGGCCCAGGTCGCCGCCGGGCACCAGCGCCGACTCGACACCAATCGGGTCACGCTGTCGTTCCAACCGACCGGCGCCAGCAGCCGCTCGTCACACCTGAGCCAGGCGTTCAGCAACTTGCTGGATAACCTGGCCGATGGCGCCGTCGATGCGCTGGAGAAAGGCAGTTACGCGCTGCCGTTCCTGATCCTGGCTTTCCCGCTGTTGATGCTGTGGGTCTGGTTGTGGCGCAAGTTTGTGCGGCGTCGGGTGTGAGCCGGTAACAAAGACCAGACACAACCTTTTGGTAAAGAGAGCATTTTGTGGCGAGGGGGCTTGCCCCCGTTGGGCTGCGAAGCGGCCCCAAAACCTGCGCACACCGTCTGGCTGACAAACCGCGGTGCCTGACTTGCGACTGCTTCGCAGCCGTACGGGGGCAAGCCCCCTCGCCACAGAAGCTCCTTCATCACATAGACCGCATCGCTTAACCAAGCAGCGCCAGCAACTCCTGCGTCGTGACAATCGAATGGGCATAGGTTGGCCCATTGATCTCGTGCGCCGCGTGCATCGCTTCAGCGCTGAATGCTGCGGTGGCGTCGCGTACCAGGGTGACGTGGTAGCCCAGTTCGGCGGCGAATTTGCCGGTGGTTTCGATGCAGGTGTTGGCGAGCATGCCGACGATCACTACCTTGTCGATACCGTGCTGCTTGAGCAGGAAATCCAGGTCGGTATTGGCAAAACCACTGCTGGCCCAGTGTTCCTTGACGATGACATCACCGGCCTCAGGCTGGAAGTCGGGGTGCCATTCCCCGCCCCATTCTCCGGCGGCAAACACCTGGGCGTGACTGGCGCGCAGTTGAGAGGGACCGGGGTGTTTCCAGCGCGCCAGGTCGTTGGGTTCGGCGCGGTGATGCGGTACGTAGAACACCTGCATGCCGGCCTTGCGCACAGCCGCCACCACGGCTTTCAGGTTGACCAGGGTGCCGACACTGTCGGCCACCGGTTTGGCTCGACCGTGGAGTTTTCCGCCTTCGCTGAGGAAGTCGTTATACGGATCCACCAGCAGCAGACCGGTTTGGGCGGGAAGATAGAAACTGGCATTCATGATCGACTCCTCAGGGACTAAGGCCTGCGCCAGCTATCCAGTGTAGAACCCGCCACCGCCCCCATCGGGCCCAGCCGACGACCGCATCATCAATCCCGCAAGAGGTGCCCCGCTCCAACCATCATTGCCGTCGATGGTCACCATCACGTCAATGAAGTTCTCATAAAAATTCCTCGGCGTAACATCCGCTCCATACCCAACTAACAACACCCGGAGCACACGATCATGAAACGCCAAATCCTTCTCAGCATCGCTTTCTCGGTTTTCGCAGTTAATGCTTTTGCCGCGCCTTCTCGCACCATGATCGCTGAAGGCGGTTCGGATCGCTTGATTGAAAGCCGCGTGGCTGAGGGTGGTTCGGATCGGTTGATCGAGAATCGTGTGGCCGAAGGTGGTTCGGATCGTCTGATCGAAAAACGCGTTGCTGAAGGTGGTTCTGATCGTCTGATCGAGAATCGTGTGGCTGAAGGTGGCTCGGATCGTCTGATCGAGAAACGCGTTGCCGAAGGTGGCTCGGATCGTCTGATCGAGAATCGCGTTGCTGAAGGTGGCTCGGATCGCCTGCTCGAAAAACGTGTTGCCGAAGGTGGTTCCGACCGTCTGATCCAGAACCGCGTTGCCTGAATGAATGGTTCTACAGCGGTACTCACCGAAAAACCCGGCCTCATCAGCCGGGTTTTTTTACGTCTGCGGAAATCCTTTATCCACGTGGCGCCTGGTCATTCGCCAAGATCGCAGCCTTCGGCAGCGCCTACGGGTGTACACAATGCCCGTGTAGGAGCTGCCGAAGGCAGCGATCTTTTGATCTTCATCGCCCCTTCGCCATGCACCGCTGATACCGCTCATCAACCCGTTTGGCGAACCACGCGGTGGTGAGTTTGCGGGTGATCTTCGGGCTTTCCAGGGTAATCCCCGGCAACATCGCACGCGGCAATTGCCGCCCTTCAGCCTTGTCCGCCATGGCGAAGACCTTCTGATAAAGCCTCGTCTCCTCGAACTCCAGGCTTTTGCCCGTTTCCAATTGATCGCGAATCGTCGGATTGCGCATGCCCAATTGCTTGCCGAGGGTGCGCACCGCCAGTTCCGTGGTGCCGGGCATGATCGAATCGTAGCGAATCAAATCACCGTCGAGCGCCAGCGGAATGCCTGATACGCGGCTGACGGCGTTCTGGAACGCCGCATTACGGCTGGCGTACCACCCGGCATTGAAATCGGCAAAGCGATACAGCGGCTGGGTGTAGCTCACCGGGTAACCGAGCAAGTGCGCAATGCCGAAGTACAGTCCGCCGCGACGGGTGAACACCTCATGGCGAATCGAACCCGTCACCGGATAGGGATAATTGCGCGTCTCCTGCTCGGCGAACTCGATGCTGACCTGCATCGGCCCGGCGGTGTGCACCGGGTTGAATCCACCAAACAGCGTCCGCCCCATGGGCACCATGCCGATGAAGTCATCAAAAATCCCGCTCAGTTCTTTTTCGCTGCGGGCGGCGTTGAGCCGGTCGCTGTAACTTTTGCCGTTGGGCGAACTGACCTGCAAGGCACCGCTCACCAACAGACCGGGGATATGCGCCTTGGCGGCGCGGCGATCGATCTCGTCCCGGGCGATCTTGCCCAGGCCCGGCACCGGTGGGTCGACCTGGAAGGTTGACTCCTGCTCGGTGACGGCCAGCACCGCACACAGGTTCTGCGTGGTCGGGGAAATCTCCTGGGCGGCAAACGCTGCATAGATATCCGTCGCCCAACCTTCTCGGTCGACGGTTTTCGCCGGCAACAGCCGCACGATCTGCGCCTTCACCTCGGCGGGCTTGCGGGGCGGTGCTTCCTGGGCCTGCCGGGTGCCGCAACCGGCCAGGACCAGCAAGGCAGCGAGGCTCATGATCAATCGGTGGGCGTGCATGTTGCTCCATAAAGTCCGTTTAGCCGGGTTAACCATACGATCAATGGCTGGGTGCAGGCTATGACTGTGGTCAGGGGTGACTGTTCCACACCAATCTTCTTAACAACACAGAACCTTGTGGGAGCGGGCTTGCTCGCGAAGGCGGTGTGTCAGCCCATGCATGTGGTGACTGACAGGCCGCTTTCGCGAGCAAGCCCGCTCCCACAGGGGATTGAAGCCGCTGAAGACAAACTCATTGCAGAACGTTACTGAGAAAACATATCATTTGCGCCTGGAGTCGCATTTGCGCAAGGAGTTCCCCGCGCCGTTATCCTTTTTCTCATCGGCGGCGCGCCGCCAGGATCGAACATGCCCACTCCAGCCCGACTCGGCGTTCCTTTTCGCCCGACCCTTCTCGCCTTGTTTTGCGCCTTGTCCGTTTCTGCCCACGCCGCCACCACCGACAACGACGGCAAAGCGCTGGTGCTGGACGAAGTCAACGTCAACGCCCAGGCCCCGACCGCGACAGCCGCCCTGCCCCCGGTGTTTGCCGGTGGTCAGGTAGCGCGCGGCGGTCAATTGGGCGTGTTGGGCAATCAGGACATGATGGACGTGCCGTTCACCCTGTCTTCCTACACCGAACAACTGATCCAGGACCAACAAGCCGAAGACGTCGCCGACGTGCTGCTCAACGATTCCTCAGTGCGCCAGGCCTCCGGTTTCTCCAACCAGGCGCAGATCTTCATGATCCGCGGTTTGCCCCTGACCGGCGACGATATTTCCTATAACGGCCTGTACGGCGTACTGCCGCGCCAGATCATTTCCACCGACGCCCTGGAGCGGGTGGAAGTGTTCAAAGGCCCGAACGCCTTCATCAACGGCGTGACCCCGACCGGTTCCGGCATCGGCGGCGGCGTGAACCTGCAACCCAAGCGTGCCGGTGACGTACCAACCCGCCGCTTCACCACCGACATCAATGACGAAGGCCGCGTCGGCCAGCACCTCGACCTCGGCCAGCGCTTCGGCGAAGACAACCGTTTCGGCGCCCGGGTCAACCTGGCCCAGCGTGAAGGCGACACCGGCATCGACCACGAAAACCAGCGTTCGAAACTGTTCTCCATCGGCCTCGATTATCGCGGCGACGCCCTGCGCATTTCCGGTGATTTCGCCTACCAGAAAGAACGCGTCAACGGTGGTCGCAACACGGTCAACCTGGGCAACACCACGCACATTCCGGATGCGCCATCGGCGGACACCAACTACGCGCCGAAGTGGGGTTTCACCGACATCGAAGACACTTTCGGCATGCTGCGCGCCGAGTATGACCTGAACGACAACTGGACCGCCTACGCCGCGGGCGGCGCCAAGCACACCCGTGAAACCGGGCGCTACAACTCCACCACCCTGGTGGGCAACGACGGGGCCTCGACCACCACCGGTTCGTTCATCCCGCATGACGAAGACAACACCAGCGTCATGGCCGGCCTCAACGGCCGATTCGCCACTGGCCCGGTCACCCACAAGCTGAATTTCGGCCTGGCCGGTATCTGGACCGAACAGCGCAGCGCCTACGATTTCGACCTGACCCGTTACTCGAACAACATCTACCATCCGGTAGAAACGCCCTCGCCCGTTGGCAATTTCTCCGGCGGCGACTTGAGCGATCCCGGCATCGTCGGCAAGACCTTCGCCCGCAGTGGCGCGGTGTCCGATACCCTCGGTTTCTTCGACGACCGGCTGTTGCTGACCGTCGGCTTGCGCCGCCAGCAAATGGTGGTTCAGGGTTACGGCTACGCGCCTTACGGTTCCGGCAGCCGCACGTCCGTCTACGACGAATCGATCACCACGCCGGTCTATGGCCTGGTGTTCAAGCCTTGGGACCATGTGTCGTTCTATGCCAACCGCATCGAAGGCCTGGCGAAAGGCCCGACCTCGCCGACCACGTCGGGCAACCGCATCGTGACCAACGGCAACCAGGCGTTCGCCCCGGCCCGTTCGAAACAGATCGAAGCCGGCGTCAAGGTCGACATGGGCACCTACGGCGCCAGCCTCGGTGTATACCGCATCGAGCAGCCGAGCGACGGTTACTCGGTGATCACCAGCGCCACCACGGCGGAATATGTTCGCCAGGGTGAACAGATCAACAAAGGCGTCGAGCTCAACGTCTTCGGCGAGCCGATCGAAGGTCTGCGCCTGATCAGTGGCCTGACCCTGATGGACACCGAACTGAAGAACACCCAGAACGGCGCCAACGACGGCAACCGCGCCATCGGCGTACCGACCTTCCAGTTCAACGCGGGCGTGGATTGGGACGTGCCGGGCCTGCAAGGCGTAGCGCTGAATGCACGGATGTTGCGCACCGGCGGCCAATACGCCGACGCGGCGAACAACCTCAGCCTGCCAACCTGGAACCGCTTCGACGCCGGCGCCCGTTATGGTTTCAAAGTCGATCAGAAAGACATCACCCTGCGCCTGAACATCGAAAACCTGGCGAACGAGAAATACTGGGAATCGGCCCAGGCCGGCTACCTGACCCAGGGCGAGCCGCGAGTGGCGAAGTTGTCGGGCACCATCGACTTCTAAGCACTTCGGCATAACAGAAAGGCCCCGCAGCATGATGGCTGTGGGGCCTTCTTTGTTGGCCAAAAAAACCAGACAAACACACCCCTCCTGTGGGAGCGGGCTTGCTCGCGAAGGCGGTGGATCAGTCAATATGAATGTTGCCTGACACACCGCCTTCGCGAGCAAGCCCGCTCCCACAAGGTGTTTTGTGTTTGCCCAAGCTTGATAGCCCTGCCTGAACCATACTTGTCCGACCCACCTTTCGGAGAGTGCCCCCATGAACCGAAGCGACGTGCTGATCATCGGCGCCGGCCCGACCGGTCTGGTGCTGGCGTTGTGGCTGAGCAAGCTCGGCATTCAGGTGCGCATCATCGACAAGACCTCGGCCCCCGGCACCACCTCCCGGGCCCTGGCCGTGCAGGCGCGAACCCTTGAGTTGTACCGTCAACTCGACCTCGCCGACACCATCGTGCAAAACGGCCACCGGGTGGCGGCGGCGAATTTCTGGGTCAAGGGCGAAGCCGTGGCGCGCCTGCCGTTGACCCGGATTGGCGAGGGCCTGACGCCTTACGCCTTCCTGGAAATCTTTCCCCAGGACGAACACGAAGCGCTGTTGATCGAACGCCTCGACACCTTCGGCATCCGCGTGGAACGCAATACCGCACTGGAACATTTCACGGAAACCGGCGACGGCATCACCGCGCAACTTCGCCTGCCCGATGGCCAGGAGGAAACTTGCCAGGCCTGCTATATCGCCGGTTGCGACGGCGCCCGGTCGATCGTGCGCAAGACACTCGACAGCGGATTTCCCGGCGGCACCTACCAGCAGATTTTCTACGTCGCCGACGTGCAGGCCAGCGGCCCGGCGTTCAACGGCGAACTGCACGTGGATCTCGACGAAGCAGACTTTCTCGCGGTGTTTCCATTGGCCAGCGAAGGTCACGCACGGTTGATCGGCACCGTGCGCGACGAACGTGCCGAGCAGGCCGAAACCTTACAATTCGAAGACGTCAGCAGCCGGGCCATCGAGCATTTGAAGGTCAAGATTGAACAGGTGAACTGGTTCTCGACCTACCGCGTGCATCACCGGGTCGCGGAATTCTTTCGTCGCGATCGCGCGTTTCTGCTCGGCGACGCGGCCCACGTCCACAGCCCTGCGGGCGGCCAGGGCATGAACACCGGGATCGGCGACGCGATCAACCTGGCCTGGAAACTTGCGGCGGTCCTGGGTGGCGGCGCCACCGCCAAACTGCTCGACAGCTACGAAACCGAACGCATCGCCTTCGCCCGGCGCCTGGTGTCCACCACCGACCGGGTGTTCAGCTTCGTCACCGCCGAGGGCAAAGTCGCCGACCTGCTGCGCACGCGACTGGCACCGTTCCTGATCCCCAAAATGACGTCGTTCGGCGCGAGCCGGGAGTTCCTGTTCCGCACCGTGTCGCAAATCACCCTCAACTATCGCGGCATGCCGTTGAGCGAAGGCACTGCGGGCCATGTCCACGGCGGCGACCGCTTGCCCTGGGCCCATGACGGCGAAGGCGACAATTACGAACCCCTGAAAAACCCGACATGGCAGGTGCATGTTTACGGCGACACCAGCGACGAAATGATCGCCTGGTGCATCGAGCATCATTTGCCGCTGCATGTGTTCGACTGGCGGCCGGCGTTCGACACCGCCGGGTTGGCGCGCAACGGGTTTTACCTGTTAAGGCCGGACACCTATGTGGCGATTGCCGATAACAGCGCCGATCCGAAAGTGATCGAGCGGTACTTCCGGGATCATGGGATTCGGCCGTTTATTGGGTCCCACTGATTCACACAATCCAGTGTGGGAGCGGGCTTGCTCGCGAAAGCGGTGTATCAGTCGCCATGTGTATTGGCTGACACGCCGCCTTCGCGAGCAAGCCCGCTCCCACAGGGGGAATTTGTGGTGTGGGTTAGATCCCGGCCAAGGCCAGGTCCATGGCGAAGTAGGTGAAGATCAGGTCCGCGCCGGCGCGCTTGATGGCGCCAAGGCTTTCCCGCACCACGCGATCTTCATCAATCGCCCCGGCCTGGGCGGCAAATTTGATCATCGCGTACTCGCCACTGACCTGATATGCCGACAGCGGCAAACGCGAGACTTCGCGGATGTCGCGGATGATGTCCAGGTAGGCGCCGGCGGGTTTGACCATCAGCGCATCGGCGCCTTCCTGCTCATCCAGCAAGGATTCACGCACGGCTTCGCGGCGGTTCATCGGGTTCATCTGGTAGCTTTTGCGGTCGCCTTTCAACGCACTGCCGCCAGCTTCGCGGAACGGGCCATACAGTGCCGAGGCGAATTTGGTCGAGTAGGCCATGATCGCGGTTTGGGTGAAACCGGCCTCGTCCAGCGCCCGACGAATTGCCTGGACCTGGCCGTCCATCGCCGCCGACGGGGCGATCACGTCAGCGCCGGCACGGGCGGCGGCCACGGCTTGCTTGCCGAGGTTGATCAGGGTCTGGTCGTTGTCGACCTCATGGTTGTGCAGCACGCCGCAATGGCCGTGGTCGGTGTATTCGCAGAAGCAGGTGTCGGACATCACGATCATCTCCGGCACCGCGTCCTTGGCGATGCGCGCCATGCGCGAGACCAGGCCGTTGTCGTTCCAGGTGTCGCTGCCGCTGCTGTCCAGGTGATGGGACACGCCGAAGGTCATCACCGACTTGATCCCGGCACGGGCATACCGTTCGATCTCGCCGGCCAGTTTCGACTCGGGAATGCGCACCACACCGGGCATGCTGTTGATCGGCACGAAGTCGTCGATTTCTTCCTCGACGAAAATCGGCAACACCAGATCGTTCAGGCTGAATTCGGTTTCCTGGAACAGACTGCGCAGGCTCGCATTGCGGCGCAGACGGCGTGGACGTGCTTCGGGGAACTGGCTGGACATGGATTTTCCTGAGACAAAAGTCGTAGGGGGCGAAGCTTATGCCCTGTAAGGCGCAGGGTACAAACCTCGAGAAAGGAACAAACCTTTACCAGTCTGGCAACAATCCACCTTGTGGGAGTTGTGTCGAGCCAGGAACATATGCGCGATGCTGGGCTACTGTGGGAGCGGGCTTGCTCGCGAAGGCGGTGGGTCAGTTGCCACATGTATTGACTGATGCACTGCATTCGCGAGCAAGCCCGCTCCCACAGGGGATTTGTGTTTAGGCAGCTACAGGGTCAAGGTCCCGGCGATGCAGGTCACTACCGCGCCGCCAATCCAGATTTCATCCCCCACCTGATCCACCTGGATCCGCCCCGCCCGTCCCATGGTCAACCCCTGGCTTACCACGTAAGACGCCGGCGCCAACCCTTCGCTGAGCAACCACTGCGCGATCCCGGCATTCAGGCTGCCGGTGGCCGGGTCTTCCGGCATGCCGTCGCCGGAGATAAACGCCCGGACTTCGAACTGCGCGTCATCGCCATCCCGTTCGGGATGCCACGGCGCGATCACGCCAACCGCCAAACCGAGCATCTGCGAATGATCCGGTTGCAAATCGAGGACCTGCTGCCGATTCTCGACCATCACCGCCAGCCAGCCCGCGCCGTTATCGACCCATTGCGCGCGAACGATCGCCCCCGCCGCCAGCCCGAGCCCACGTCGCACCCGCTCCAGCACGTCAGCCTCCACCGGCCCGGTCCTGAGCAGCGGTGGCGCGAGAAATGCCAGCTCCGCGCCCTGCCGACGAACCCGCACCAACCCGACGCCGCATTCCTGAATGATCTCCTCACCCTTGGGCACGCCGCCGGCCTCAAGCCACGCGTGACAGGTGCCCAGGGTCGGATGACCGGCGAACGGCAATTCCGACAGCGTGGTGAAAATCCGCACCCGATAATCGGCTCGCGGGTCCCGGGGCTCCAGAATAAACGTGGTTTCGCTGAGGTTGGTCCAGGTCGCGAACGCCGCCATGCGCTCATCACTGAGCTCGTCCGCACCGAACACCACTGCCAACGGATTGCCTTTTAGCGGCGTCCGGCTGAAGACATCGACTTGCTTGAAATTAAAAGAACCCATGGCCTGCCTTGGTCTTGAATAGCTTTTATTTGGGAATTTCCAGCCCGCGCATCACCGCCGGCCGCGCCAGGAAGCGCTCCAGCACCCGTGTGATATTTGGGAAGTTCTGGATGCCCACCAGATCGCCGGCCTCATAGAAACCGATCAGGTTGCGCACCCACGGGAATGTCGCGATGTCGGCGATGGTGTAGCGCTCGCCCATGATCCAGTCGCGCCCTTCCAGGCGTTTATCGAGCACGTTGAGCAGGCGTTTGCTCTCTTCGACGTAGCGATCACGGGGCCGTTTGTCTTCGTAATCCTTGCCGCCGAACTTATTGAAGAAACCGACTTGGCCGAACATCGGCCCGATACCGCCCATCTGAAACATCAACCACTGGATCGTCTCGTAGCGCGCCGCCGATTCCTGGGCCAGCAACTGGCCACTTTTGTCGGCGAGGTAGATCAGAATCGCCCCGGACTCGAACAGCGGCAGCGGCTGGTCGCCCGGGCCGTGGGGGTCGATGATCGCCGGGATCTTGTTGTTGGGGTTCAACGACATGAACTCCGGCGACAACTGATCGTTGGTCTCGAAGCCCACACGGTGCGGCTCGTACGGCAGGCCGATCTCTTCAAGCATGATCGAGACCTTGACGCCGTTGGGGGTCGGCAAGGAGTAAAGCTGAATCCAGTCAGGGTACTGGGCCGGCCATTTTTGATTGATCGGGAACGCAGAAAGATCGGTCATGGGAGCATCCACGCAGACATTGGAGCGCTGATCATAATGTAGGTCCATGGCTTTCTGGCGCAGAAATCTGCCGGCATCCATAAATCCGCAACATCCTGTCGATAACCTTCGGCCATCCCGTCGAAGGTTGCGGCTAAAGTGCTGCGAACCCGCCGGTATCGAACCAAATGGGCTTCAGAGGACTCTGAGCAATGCCCTACATGAAAACGGACCGGCTCAACGACATGGAAAACACCCGACGCTGGGAGCGCGGTGTAAAGGTTTGTCAGCCTTAATCGAGTGCGCTGAAGAACCCATTATTCAATGATGAACCTTTTGAAATTCGCCCAACGCTTCAAGCATCGCGCGTACATTTTCCTGCCCACGTTGTTGGCGGCCAGCGCGCTGTTCCTGTCGCTTGAGTCCAGCGAAAGCCGCGCCCAACCGGCCGACGGCACCCAGACGCTGGTATTCCTGCGCCACGCGGAAAAGCCCGACGGCGGCCTGGGCCAGCTCAATTGCCAGGGGCTGAACCGTGCGATCAACCTGTCCACCTTGCTGCCAGAGAAATTCGGCAAGGCAAACTATGTGTTCGCCGCCAACCCGACGCGCAATGTCGAAGAAGGCGAACTGGACAATTCCTACAGCTACATCCGTCCCCTGATGACCATCAGCCCCAGCGCGATCAAGCTCGGTTTGCCGGTGAACATCGAGTTCTCGGCCAATGACACCAGCGACCTGGCGGATGAACTGCTGCACGACAAGTATCACAACTCGATCATCTACACCGCCTGGTCCCACGGCTACCTGCCCGAGCTGATCAACAAGGTCGCCGGCGATGCGGTCGGCAAGAAACAGAACATCACCGAGGACTGGGAGTCCAGCGACTACGATTCGCTGTTCGTGCTGACCCTGACCTGGCACAACGGCAAGGCCAGCCTGGTCAGCCACACGTATAAACAAGGGCTGGATAACGGCTCGCAGAACTGTCCTACATAAGACGTCTGCCACGTCCCACACACTGTCGGGACCACGGGTAAGAAGGGGCTGGGCTATCATCACTTCATCTCTCCCCTGCCCGGAACCTTGCCATGTCACTCTCATCCGCAGCTGTCCCCTCCCGGGGCTGGTCGTTCTGGTGGAAACCCGCACTGTTCGTCTTGGTGGCCTGCGTCGGCCTCTACTACGTCAAATGGTCGCCCTACTACCTCAAGGCCTTCGTCGCCGCTGACAATCACAGCATCGGCGCCTCGATCATCAATGATCAACAATCCGACCCGCTGATCGCTGCCCTGGCGTATGCCAAGGTGTATTTCCTGGCGATCTGGAAAGCCGCGGTGCTGGCGGTGATCCTCGGCTCCTTGCTGCAAGTATTGATTCCGCGAGACTGGCTGCTGCGCCTGTTCGGCCGCGCCGGTTTCGCCTCGACATTGCGTGGAGGCCTGTTCGCCCTGCCGGGCATGATGTGTTCGTGCTGCGCCGCCCCGGTGGCAGCGGGCATGCGTCGGCAGAACGTGTCAGTGGGTGCGGCGCTGGCGTTCTGGATCGGCAACCCGGTGCTCAACCCCGCCACGCTGGTATTCATGGGCTTCGTGCTTGGCTGGGGCTTTACTGCGTTGCGGCTGGTGGCGGGCATCGTGCTGGTGTTTGGCGTGTCGCTGGTGGCCCAGCGTATCGCCGGGCCGGAGAACGTACCTGAGGCCGCCGTCGAGGCCGTGGCCGAAGCCCGCGAGATCAACGAGCAACCGTTCCTGACCCGCTGGGGCCGGACGATCTGGCAGTTGTTCTGGAGCACCATTCCGATCTACGTCCTGGCGGTGCTGGTGCTGGGGGCGGTACGGGTCTGGGTGTTCCCGCACATCGATGGCGCCATGGCCAACAGCCTGTTGTGGCTGGTGCCGCTGGCGATCATCGGGACACTGTTCGTGATCCCGACCGCCGCGGAAATCCCCATCGTGCAAACCATGATGACCCTGGGCATGGGCACCGCCCCGGCGGTCGCATTGCTGATGACCCTGCCGAGCATCAGCCTGCCGTCGCTGCTGATGCTGCGTAAGGATTTCAATACTCGGGTGTTGGTCAGCGTGGCGCTGATGACCATGGGGATCGGGGTGATCAGTGGGTTGGTCGGGGCTGCTTTGCTTTAAGGGATTCAGCGCCTGTCAGGGCCTCTTCGCGAGCAAGCCCGCTCCCACAGGGGATCTGTGTCAGACACAAAATATGTGTTCGCCAAAGATCTACTGTGGGAGCGGGCTTGCTCGCGAAGGGGCCAGCAAAACCACCATCAACCAAGCGGATGAACCCGCTCTCGCAAATATTCCAGAACCGCCCCGCGCTCCCCGGAAAACTCGATCCGCGCCCCCTTCTTCTCCCGCTGAAACCCATACATCGGGTCGTAATATTCAGTCAGCAACCCTTCGATCCAGCCCCGGTGCAAATCCACCGCGCCACTACGCGCCTGCTCCGCCAAGGCGTCTTCCATCAACACCAGCATCCGCCGATGACGCTCCCCGCCCAGTCGCTTCTGCACATTGTTCAAGCTCTCCAGCAAACGCTCGGAAAACAGTACAAAGCCGTCCTCGCCGTGCACGCCGATAAACTCGGCACACAGGTCCACCACATAATCCCGCAGGATCCGTTCGACCCGCCCTTCCAGGCTGTCTTCCAGCCAGACCATCGGAAACTGCTGCATGCCCTGATACAGCGGCAGCGGCAAGGCACAACTGCCGACCGCACGACTCTCATCTTCCAGCACGAATTGCTCGATGCCACGGGCGCGTTTTTTCAGGATGTCCACGGCCAGGCGGTTTTCAAAATCGATATTGGAAGGTTGGCCGGTGGCGCGTTTGCCGAAGCTGGATCCCCGATGATTGGCATGACCTTCGAGGTCCAATCCATTGCTCAACTGCGTCAGCACTTCGGTCTTGCCGGTGCCGGTCATGCCGCCGAGCAGGACAAAATCGCACTGGGCCACCGCTTGATCCGTCGTCTCCAGCAAAAACGAACGCATGGCCTTGTAGCCGCCACCGACCCGCGGATAGTCGATACCCGCCTCGTCCTTGAGCCACTGCTGCACGATCTGCGAGCGCAAGCCGCCGCGAAAACAATACAAATAACCCTCAGGGTTAGCCCAGGCGAAGTCGGCCCAGGCCTGGAGGCGCCCGGCCTTGATCTCGCCTGACACCAATTGATGTCCCAAGGTAATGGCCGCTTGCTGCCCGTGCTGCTTGTAGCAGGTGCCGATCCGTTGCCGCTCGTGGTCATTCATCAGCGGCAGATTGACCACGCCGGGGAACGAGCCCTTGAGGAATTCGACCGGCGCCCGGGCATCCATCATCGGCCGGTCGTTGAGAAAGATGTCGCGGTAATCGGTGCAGTCGACAGACATCAAAACACCTCGACCGCGTTGCTCTGTCGCTCAACCAGTTCGCCGATAGGCTCAAGGCTCAGACCCAGTTCGGCAGCAACCGCGAGGAATTGACCGTTGCCTTCGGGGGTGACCGCGATCAGCAGGCCACCGCTGGTTTGTGGATCGCACAGCACGCGTTTGTGCAGTTCCTGCAAGCGCCCGAGTTTGCTGGCGTAGCTGTCGAAGTTACGCAAGGTGCCGCCCGGTACGCAGCCCTGTTCCAGGTAATACTCAACGCCGGCCAAACGTGGCACGCGGTCGTATTCGATACGGGCGGTGACTTGGCTGCCGTCAGCCATTTCCACCAGGTGCCCGAGCAGGCCGAAACCGGTGACGTCGGTCATCGCGGTCACGCCGTCGAGTTTGCCGAAGCGGCTGCCGGGTTTGTTGAGGGTACACATCCAGTCCCGGGCCAGGCCGATGTCGGCGTTACGCAACTTGCCCTTCTTCTCGGCGGTGGTGAGGATGCCGATGCCAAGGGGTTTGGTCAGGTACAGCAGGCAACCGGCGGTGGCGGTGTCGTTGCGTTTCATGTGGCGTTTTTGCACCAGCCCGGTGACGGCCAGGCCGAAGATCGGCTCCGGGGCGTCGATGGAATGCCCGCCGGCCAGGGGAATGCCCGCCTCGTCGCAAATCGAACGGCCGCCGCGAATCACGTCCCGGGCGATTTCCGGGGCCAGCACATTGACCGGCCAGCCGAGGATCGCAATCGCCATCAACGGATCGCCGCCCATGGCGTAGATGTCGCTGATGGCATTGGTGGCGGCGATGCGGCCGAAGTCGAACGGGTCGTCGACGATCGGCATAAAGAAGTCAGTGGTCGAGACCACGCCGCGCTCGTCGTCGATGGCGTACACCGCCGCATCATCCCGCGAGGCGTTGCCGACCCAGAGCTTGGGATCGAGGTTCTGCGCACCGCTGCCGGCCAGGATCACTTCCAGGACCTGAGGCGAGATTTTGCAACCGCATCCTGCGCCGTGGCTGTATTGGGTCAGACGAATCGGCTCGCTCATGGGGTGCACCTCGTAGAATCAGTGGGGCCGATTCTAGCAGACGGGATTGATGGCGACTGTCAGGGCCCGTTCGCGAGCAAGCCCGCTCCCACAGTGGATCGATGGTGAACACATAACTTGTGTCCACTGAAGATCCACTGTGGGAGCGGGCTTGCTCGCGAAGGCGGCACTACAGACACCGCATCCCTGACAGACAGACAAAATAAACCGCCCTTACGGGCGGCTAAAAGTGCTTCGACCGCGATTAGAACCCGAGGATGAAACTGATCGTCATGGCGTGATCTTCGTTTTTGCCCGACACCTGCCCCGAGTAGCCGAGGCCGAGTTTGCCGTTCTGGCTGATCTGGAAGTCCACGCCCGCTTCAAGCACCGCACTGTCCTTGGCAATTGGCACGCCTTGGGTGCTGAACGAGGCGCCGCCGTCGATGAAGCTCAGGTCGGCGTCCGGCTTGGTGTCGCCGAAGGCATGGCGCCAGCCGAGGGCCGCACGCGGGGTGAACTGCCCGCCGTTGGCCAGGGTGATGACTTTGCCGGCGCGCAGGCCCAGGGTGGAGAAGGTGATGTCCTGGCTGGAATCAGCCTTCAGGCGCCCTACTCCGCCTTTTTCATGGACGGTGTCGCTGTCGTAGTTGACGTAGGCCAGGCCGGCGAACGGTTCCAGCGCGATACCCGCCGCTTCGACCGTGTAACCCACTTCACCGAACACCTGCGCACTGCGGGCGTCGTAGTCGCCTTTCAAGCGATCGTTGTAGCCGCCGACGTTGACGTCACGTTTGGTTTCGATGTCGTGCCAGCTGTAAGCGGCACCCAGGCGCACGGCCAGGGCGTCGAACTGCGAGTTGAGGTACGCCGCCAGGTGGTAGCTTTCAACCGTGGCGTCGGAACGACGGTCGTGAGCGTCCAGGTCGCTGCGGGTGTAACCGGCGGCCATTCCGGCACGCCATTGATCGTCGATCTGTTTGTCGGTGCCGAGCATGAAGCCGCTGAGGTTGCGATCCAGCTTGGCGCTGTTGCTGTCGCCATCCATCTCGCCCCAGGCGCCGAGTGCGCGCATCCAGCCGACCATTTCACCGTGGCAGCCAGCGCTGGTCAGGCGATTTTCGCTCGGAGCCAAGGCACGGCGAGGATCGTCAGGCCCACTGCAGGACGGTTGGCGCATACGGTCGTTGACCGCGTCACGGATGTAACGCGAATCTTCGAGAATCGCGCTGGCGGTGCTGGCGTGAATCTCCCCGGACAAGCTGTCAAATGCCGCACGGGCGCCGGCGGTGCTCAGGTTGATAATTTCGTTCTGCAGCGCCGCACCGGCCACGCCATTGCGGCTGAGTGCAGACGCCGTGCCCCGTTGGTTGCCCGTGGCGGCGACTTCGGCAAACGATGTCTGGTTGCGGCTGACGGCCAGGTCAACCTCGTTGGCGCTGTACACCAGCGACGAGTCGAGGAAGGCGCGTTCCGGCAGATCGGTCGCGCTGAACGTGCCACTGATGCCTCCGCCCGCCGTAATCAGCTTATAAGCAGTGTCGCCGCTGTACGGCAGCAGATTGCTCACTTGCAGGGCTCCATCGAGGGTGGCCGTGCCGCCGACCACCAACGGTGTGACGGTCGGTGAGGTGATGGTCAGTGCCAGCAGGCCGTCCGCAGCGTTGGTCAGGTTGCCCGTCACGCTCAGGGTTTCGCCATTGGCGCCGGAAGAGAACACCCCGTGGTTGACCACCGAGCCGACACTGCCGTTACCGGTCAGGGCGGCACCATTGAACACAGTGACTTGGCCCCCGAAGTTCGCCGGTTCATCGCCGACCTGCAACAAGCCCTGCTCCACTTCCACGGTGCCGCTGAATGGCTGGTCGCCTTCGATCAGCAACGTGCCGGCGCCCTGTTTGACCAGATCACCCGTGCCGCTGAGAACGCCGTTGAAACGCCCGTTGGTGTTCTGCACAAACAGCACCCGCGCAGCGTTCGACAAACGCCCTTGCAGGCTGGTGGTATTACCGACCAGCGTGCCGCCGCTGACAGTGGTGCCGCCGCTGTAAGTGTTGGCGCCGCTGAGTACCAGGATGCCGGAATCGAGTTTCTCGATACCGCCAGTGCCCACCAGAGGCGCCGCGATTTCGGCGGTGACGCCGGAGTTGATCCGCACCGCCGCGAGGCTGCCATCGGCCGCATTGACGGGAGTCAGGCTACCGTCTGCGCCAGGCACCAGGCGATAACCACTGTCGAGGACCTGCAACCCGGTGAAGCCCTGGTTGCCAGCGATCGTCACGGTGCCGCCCTGGCCGCCAAATACCGCGAACCGACGGGCCGAACCCTGGCTTGCCGTACCACCGGCATCCGTCCAGTTGGTGCTCGAGCCCCAGGTGCCGTCGCCGCCGCTGATCGTCCCGTCAGCATTGGTTTTGCCGCCGTTCCAGAACTGCACTTCACCCTGGGTACTTTGCACCAGCAGGTTGACCTGATTGGCCAGTGCGGTTTGCAGGGTCAGGCTGGAGGACGCCACACCGCCCGGCAATGTGCCGAAGTCGAGGCCGTTGTCGGTCAGGCTTTCGCCGTAGCGGAACAGTTGATAGACGCCAGTGCCGAAGCCACCGGCGTCCGTGATGTTCAACGTACCGTCGAGGGTCAGGTTGCCGGCGACATTGACCACGTTAGTGGAGCTGGTCGCCGAGCCGAGACTGAAGTCCAGATGGGTGCCCGACGCCAAGGCCAGGGAACCGACGGACAATGGCGTGATGCTGCCACCGCCAACCAGCGTCGCGCCGCTGCCCAGTTGCACCGCACCACCGATCTGGCCAGCGCCGCTGATTTTCGCCCCGCTCGCCACGTTCACATTGGCGCTGTTGAGTGTGCCGTTGACCAGCAACGAACCGGCCTGGACGTTGGTGTCACCCGTCAGGCCGTTGGTGCCGGTGAGCAGCAAATCGCCGGTGCCGTTTTTAGTCAGCGTACCGCTGCCGGTGAGGTTACCGGTGTAGGTGCCGTTGTTGCTTTGCTCGAAGGTCAGCGCGGCGTTGTTGAGGATCGCGCCTTGCAGGCTGGTGGTGTCGCCGCTGATCGTGCCGGCGTTAAGGGTGGTGCCGCCGCTGTAGGTGTTGGTGCCGCTGAGTAACAGCGCGCCGCTACCGTTTTTCACCAGACTGCCAGTACCCGCGATGATGCCGCTGAGGGTGGTGGCCTGGGTGCCTGCCAGGGTCAGTTGCCCGGTGAGATTGATGGCGTTGGCCAGTTGCAGGGCGGCGGTGCTGTCCAGTTGAGCACTGCCACCGACGCCGAGTGCGCCGATGCCGATGGCGCTGTTGTTGCCGAGGATCAGTGAGCCGGCATTCAACTGAGTACCGCCGGCGTAGCTGTTGCTGCCGTTGAGGGTCAGGCTGGAAGCGCCATTCTTGATCAGGCTGCCGGTGCCGCTGACAACCCCACCGAGGGTCAGCGCGTTGGAACCGGCGACGCTCATTCCACCGTTCAACACCACCGCGTTAGCCAGGCTGACGGCGGTGTTGCTGTCCAGCGTGGTGCCGTTGGCGGCGGTGAGGACACCACTGCCCAGCGCCGCGCCATTACCCACGACCAAGGTGCCGCCATTCAGCGCGGTGCCGCCGGTGTAACCATTGACGCCGTTGAGCACCAGGGTGCCGGTGTCGTATTTGCCCAGGGTGCCGGCGCCGTTGATCGCTACGCCGAGGGTTGCGGTGCTGTTTGGATCGACGCGGAAAGTCGCGTTGCCCAAGCCGCCGTTGACCAGATTCAGTGCGCCCGCCGTGCCATTCACCAGGCTGTAGCCGTCGGTGACGAATTGCATGCCGGTGATGCTCTGCGTGCCGTCGACCGTGACGGTGCCCGCCGCGCCCTGAAATACCGCGAAGCTGTTGGCCCAGCCCAGATTGACCGTGCCGTCGACATTGGTCCAGTTGGTGTTGCCACCGGCCCAGGTGCCGTTGCCGCCATCGATCGCGCCATTGCCGACCGCTTGGGTGCCATCCCAGAACTGCACGGTGGTGTTCGGCGCGGTGACCAGCAGGTTGACCTGGCTGCCCACGGCGGTCTGCACTTGCAGATTGCCCGGCGATACGCTGCCCGGGACGGTGCCGACGGCCAGACCGTTGTCAGTCAGGGCGCCGGTGTAGTTGATGATGCGATACACACCGCTGCCGAAGCCGCCGATGTCGCTGACGTTGAGGTTACCGTCGAGGGTCAGGTTGCCGCCGACATTGATCAGCGCATTACCGCCGCCGGACACCGGTACACCGAGCCCGACGTCGAGGTTGGAGTTGCCGCTCAAGGCCAGCGAACCCACCGACAAGGTGCTGCCGGTGGCCAGCGCGACGTGACCGCCATCGGCGACATTCACTGCACCGATAAGGCTGCCACTGCCGGCAAGCGTGCCGCCGTTGTTGACCGCGACGTTGGCACTGTCCAGGGAACCACTGACATTCAGGGTGCCGCCGTTGATGCTGGTGTCGCCGGTCAGGCTGTTAATGCCGGTGAGGTTGAAAGTGCCGCTGCCGAGTTTGTCGAGCAAGCCGCTGCCGCTGAGTACACCATCAAAAGTGCTGCTGGCATTGTTGCCGCCAAGGCTCAGGGTGTTGCCGGCGCCGATCAGCGCCGTACCGCTGCCGGTCAGGCTGGCGAGACTGCCGGACGCGCCGAGGTTGAGGCTGCTGCCCGCGCCAAGATTGACTCCGGCATTGTTGCCCAGAGCCGTGGCGGAGGTGGTACTCAAGCTGCCGCCCAACACGTTGAAAGTGCCGCTGAAGGTGTTGTTGCCGCTGAGACTCAAGTCCGCCGCACCGTTTTTGCTCAGGGTTCCGGCGCCGCCCACGACACCGGCCAAGGTCAGGTTATTGGTGCCGGCCACATTCAGGGCCGCGTTGACATTGACGTCGTTGGCCAGGGTCAGCGCCGAGCTGTTACCCAGCGTCGAGGTGCCGGCGACGGTCAAGGCGCCAGTGCCCAGGGCCGCGGCGTTACCGAGGGTCAGGGTGCCGGCGTTGAGTGTGATATCGCCTTGCAGGGCGTTGACGCCATTGAGGGTCAGGTTGGCCGCACCGTTCTTGATCAGGCCACCGGCACCACTGATGGCACCGCCGAGGGTCAGGTCATTGCTGCCGCCCACTGCCAGCGTGGCGTTCAATCCAACGTTATTTGCCAGAGTCAGCGCCGTGTTGTTATCCAGCGTCGAGGCACCTGAGACCGTCAGGTTACCCAGGCCCAGGCCCGATGCATTGCCGACCGTCAGGGTCCCGGCGTTCAAGTCGACACCGCCGAGGAAGCCGTTGACGCCATTGAGCACCAGGTTTGCCGCGCCAGTTTTGCTCAGGCTGCCCGCACCGTTAACCGCGCCGTTGAGGGTCAGGTCAGCGCTGCCGGCGATGCCGAGATTGCCGGCCAGGTTGATCACGTTGCCGACGGTCACCGCCGTCGCGGCATCCAGTGTGGTGGCGTTGGCGGCATTCAGCGCGCCGGCGCCGAGTGCCGTGTCAGAGGCCAGAACCAGGCCACCGGCACTCAATGTGACCGGACCGAGGAAGCTGTTGTTGCCACCGAGGGTCAGGTTGGCTCCACCGGCCTTGACCAAACCACCCACGCCGCTGATCGCGCCGTTGAGGGTCAATGCATTGGAACCACCGAGGTTCAGGTTGCCGGCCAGATCGACGGCATTGCCTAAAGTGACGGCGGCGTTGCTGTCCAGGGCGGTGCCCGAAGCCGCGGTCAACAGACCGCTGCCCAGCGCCGTGTTGCTACCGACCACCAGCGTACCGCCATTCAGCAACGTGCCGCCGGTGTAGGTGTTGGCACCGTTGAGCACCAGGGTGCCGCTGTCGAGTTTGGCCAGGGTGGCCGCACCGTCGATGGCGACGCCGATGGTCGCCGTGGAGCCCGGATCGACCCGGATCGCCGCATTGCCGCCGGTGCCATTCACTGCGGTCAGGTGCCCCGCCGCGCCGGTCAGCAAGTTGTAGCCGTCGGTGACGAACTGCATGCCATTAAAGGTCTGCGTACCGAGCACCGTCACGTTGCCCGCCGTGCCCTGGAAGATCGCGAAGTCGCTGGCCCAGGTCTGATTGGTCAAACCATCAACCGAGGTCCAGTTGGTGCTGCCGGCATTCCAGGTCCCGGAGCCGCCGTCCACCGAGCCGTTGGGCAAGGTCTGGCTGCCGTCCCAGAAACGCAGGTTCGCGTTAGGCGCGGTCACCAGCAGGTTGATCTGATTGCCGACTGACGTTTGCAGTGCCAGGTCCGCCAGGCTGTAGCCGATCGGGATCGCGCCGATGTTCATCCCCAGGTTCAGCAGGCTGCCGGTGTAGTTGATCAAGCGATACACGCCGACGCCGAAACCACCAGCATCCGCGACGTTCAGGTTGCCGTCCAGAGTCAGGTTGCCGCCGATGTTCAGCAGCGAACTGGTGGAGGGGGTGCCGAGGGCGACGTCCATATTGGAGGTGCTGTTCAAGGCCAGCGCGCCGACCGACAAGGTGTTGCCGCTGCTCAGGCCCAGGTGCCCGCCGTTGTTCACGTTCAGCGTGCCCAGCACCGAGCCGGTGCCGGTCAGGGTGGCGCCGGTGTTGACGTTTACGTTGACGCTGCCCAGGGAACCGCTGAGGTCCAGGGTGCCGCCGTTGATCGCGGTGTTGCCTGTGAGGCCGTTGATACCGGTGAGGTTAAGCGTGCCGGTGCCAACTTTGGTCAAGCCGCCAGGGCCGGCCAGACCGCCGTCGAAGGTGCTGGTGGTGTTGACGCCGCCCACCGACAAGGTGTTGCCCGAGCCGATCAGCACATCACCGCTGCCGTTGAGGCCCGCGAGGCTGGCGTCGGTGCCGAGGTTGAGGCTGGCGCCGGCGCTGATGTTGGCGCCGGAGGTGTTGCCCAGTGCGCCGGTGCTGGCGGCGGTGACGCTGCCGGACAGAATGTTCAAGGCCCCGGTGAAGCTGTTGTTGCCACTGAGGGTCAGGTCGGACAGGCCGTTTTTGCTCAACGCACCGGCACCGTCGATGACGCCGCCGAGGTTCAGGTTGTTGTTGCCCGCGATGTTCAGATCGGCATTCAGCGTCATGGCGTTGGCCACGGTGAACGCCGCGCTGTTGTCGAGGGTCGACGTGCCGCCCACGATCAGCGCGCCAGTCCCCAGCGCCGCGCCGTTACCCAGGGCCAGGGTGCCGGCATTCAGGGTGGTGTTGCCCTGGTAGGTGTTGACGCCATTGAGGGTCAGGTTGGCCGCGCCATTCTTGATCAGTTGATTGGAGCCGCTGATCACGCCGCCCAGGGTCAGGCCCTGGGTGCCGCCAACGGTCAGGTCGGCATTCAGTGCCACGTTGTTGCCGAGACTGACCGCGGCGTTGCTGTCGAGGGTCGCCGCGCCAGCGACGGTCAAGCCGCCGAGGCCCAGTGCCGAACCGTTGCCGACGGTCAGGGTGCCGGCATTCAACGTGGTGCCGCCGAGGAAGCCGTTTGCGCCATTGAGGACCAGGTTCGCCGTGCCGTTTTTCACCAGGTTGCCCGCGCCGTTGACCAGCCCGGTCAGGGTCAGGTCGGCCGTGCCGCCGACGTTCAAGGCACCGGCCAGGTTCACCTGATTGCTCAGGCTGACGGCGGTGTTGCTGTCGAGGGTGGTGTTGGCCCCCGCGTTCAAGGCACCGGCGCCCAAGGCACCACTGGCGCCGACGATCAATTTGCCGGCGTTCAGCGCGGTGGCGCCGAGGTAGTTGTTGCTGCCGTTGAGGGTCAGGTCGGATGCGCCGTTTTTGATCAGCCCGCCGATGCCGCTGACGACACCGTTGAGGGTCAACGCATTGGTACCAGCGAGGGTCAGGTTGCCGCCCAGGTTGACCGCGTTGGCCAGGGTCGATGCAGCGCTGGCATCCAGGGTGGTGCCACCCGACGCGTTCAATGCGCCAGAGCCCAACGCGGTATTGGAACCGACGATCAGCGAACCGGCATTCAGCGCCGTGGTACCGGTGTAGGTGTTGGCGCCGGTGAGGGTCAGGCTGGATGCGCCGATTTTGATCAGCCCGCCCGCGCCGTCAATGAGGCCGTCGAGGGTCAGCGCATTGGCGCCGCCGGTGGTCAGGTTAGCGTTGAGGGTGATGGCGTTGGCCAGGCTCAGGGCTGAACTGCCGGTCAGCGTACTCGCACCGCCCACGGTCAGGCCGCCGGTGCCCAGCGCCGCGCTGTTGCCGACGGTGATGCTACCGGCATTCAGCGTGCTGCCGCCCTGGAAGGTGTTGATGCCGTTGAGGGCCAGGTTGGCCGCGCCGTTCTTGATCAACTGGTTGGTGCCGCTCAGCACGCCATCAAGGGTTAGCTGGTTGGTGCCGCCGATGCTCAGGTCAGCGTTCACCGCAATGTCGTTGGCGATGGCGACACCGCTGCTGCTGTCCAGCGTCGAAGCGCCGGCCACGGTCAACACGCCGCTGCTCAAGGCATTCGCGTTGCCCACGGTGAGGGTGCCCGCGTTCAGGGTGGTGCCGCCGAGGAAGGTGTTGGCGCCATTGAGCGTCAGGTTGGCGATGCCGTTTTTGGTCAGGCTGCCACTGCCGCCGACCGCGCCACCGAGGGTCAGGTTGGCGGTGCCGCCGATGTTCAGGTTACCGGTGGTGTTCACCGCGTTGGTCACCGCAACGGTGGAGCTGGCATCCAGTGTGGTGCCCGCCGCCGTGTTCAAGGTGCCCAGACCGAGTGCCGAGTTGGAACCGAGAATCAGCGAGCCGGCGTTCAGCGTGGTGTCGCCGGCGTAGCCATTGGTGCCGCTGAGGTTCAGTGCGGCGCTGCCGTTCTTGATCAGACCGCCGGCACCGTTGATGGCGCCGGTCAGGCCCAACGCCTGGGTGCCGCCGACGGTCAGGTCGCCGCCGAGGTTGACCGCGTTGGCCAACGTCACCGCAACGCTGGTGTCGAGGGACGTGCCGGCGGCGGCGTTCAACGCGCCAGTGCCCAGCGCAGTGTTGGACGCCAGCAACAAGCCGCCGGCGTTCAGTGCGGTCGGCCCCAGATAGGTGTTGTTGCCGCTCAGGGTCAGGGTCGACAAGCCATTCTTGATCAGGCCGCTGCTGCCGGAAATCAGGCCATTGAGGGTCAGCGCGTTGCTGCCCACGACGGTCAGGTTGCCGTTCAGCGCCACCGAATTGTTCAGGGTCACGCCGGTGGTGGTATTGAGGCTCGCCGCCGCGTTGACGTTCAGCGAGCCGCTGCCGAGCGCATTGTTGTTGCCCAGGCTCAGGGTGCCGGCGTTCAAGTCGGTGCTGCCGGTATAACTGGCGTTGTTGCCGGTCAACGCCAGGGTGCCGCTGCCGTTTTTCGAGATGCCGCCCGCGCCACTGACCAGGCCCGCCAGGGTCAAGCTGCCGACGCCGGAGGTGCCCATGGCGCTGTTGAGCACGATGTTGTTGTTCAGGGTAATGGTGCCCGGCGCCTGCAGCACGGTCGAACCGCCCACGCTCACCGTGCCGGTGCTGAACGCCAGGTTGTTGCCCAATTGCACCGAACCGCCGTTGAGGGTGGTGGAGCCCAGATACGTGTTGGCTCCGTTGAGCACCAGTTGGCCCGTGCCGTTCTTGGTGATGCCGCCGCTGCCGCTGATCACGTTGCCGACGGTGATGGCGTTGGTGCCCAGAAACTGCACGCCACTGGCGCCGAGGTTGATCAGGTTGCTCAACGACAAGCCGCCGCTGCTGGCCTGCAACCCGCCGCCATTGGAGGTCAGCACGCCGCTACCGAAAGTCGCGTTGTTGTTGAACTGGGCGATCCCGCCATTGAGCGTGGTGCTGCCGGTGATCAACGGGCCTTGCAAGGTCCAGGTACCGCTGTTGACCGTCAGGTTGTTGAAGTTGACGTAGTTGGCGCTCGACACCACGCCGACCCCGGAGGTGCCGCCGCCGATACCGATCGGGTTTTGCAGGATCAGCGCGTTGATCCCCCCCGCGCCGCCGTCGATTTGCCCGGTCGGAGCGAAGGTCAGGTTGACGCCGATCAACCCGCCCAGGGCCAGGCCGATACCGCCACCGTTGGAGATGGTCGAACCGGTAATCGCGGTGAAGGTGTTGGTGCTGCCGTCGCCCATCGAGACGCCACCGCTGATGGTGCCGGAGTTGACGAACGTGTTGCCGCTGGCCGAGGTCTCGAAGGCCATCCGGCCGTTGATGGTGCCGGCGTTGATCACGTTGACCTGGGCGCCACCCTGCGCCGCAACGATCGGGGTATCAGCCGAGAACAGCGTGATGTTCAACAGCGCAGTCGAGCCGAGGGTGCCGTTGTTGACGATGTTGGTGCTGCCGCCAGCGCCGTTGTTGATGTTCAACGCCATGCCGTTGAGGCTGCTCAGGTTGACGCCGAGCAAGTCGCCAGTGCCACGGATAATGCCGGTGGCGGCGTTGGTGACGTTGACCACCGAGGCGCCCGCGTTGCCGATCACCGCGCCCGCGCTCAGCAGGGTCACTGCGCCGAGCATGGCCGGGTCGATCAGCCCGGCGTTGTTCAGCGTGATGTTGTTGCCCGTGAGGTTCAGCACCTGCCCGCCGAGGGTGGCGTTCAGTTGCGCGGCGGAACCGACGTTGACCGTCAGGTCGTTCACCGCGCTGGAAAAGGTATTGAGGAACAACGGCAACGACGGCACGCCGCTACAGGTCACCGTCCCGCCCGCTGCCGGGCTGCCGGGCGTACAGGCGGCCATCACTTGAGGACTTGAGAGCGTGGCAACCACCCCGACGATACCGAGGCGGACAGCAAGAGAAAGAGGGCAGACGCGGAAAATCGGGGCGATGACAGATCTCAAGTCCACGGGCAATTCCTTTACGTGGTTAACCATTCTTCCTTGAAGGGCGTGCTACATCGGCCACCCTGGCCATGAATCCAACGACACGCAAATCAAGACTGCGATCGGCTGAAAAAACCGTTTCATTCCGGCACGTTAGTTGATGGTCCGGGATCCGGCGCGGGTTAATTAGCATTAATACTTTCGTGCGCAAGCCCCCATTCCTGTGGGAGCGAGCCTGCTCGCGAAGAGGCCTGCATGCTCAACATCAATGTGCGCTGGCACTCAGAATTCGCGAGCAGGCTCGCTCCCACAGGGGGAGATTTGTGTGGATGCTGGCTAATTGATTACCTGATCAAAAGGACAGTAAAACCGCCGATTCCTTAGAATTTTCATGCAATTGAAACAATTGGTATGGGATGTGCAAACGTTTGCGAGTCGCCGATAACGGCTTTTTCGCTACATAACTGCGCAAGCCCGAAAAACCGGGCCTTCGATCCGCACGAAAAGGGACTTTTAATGCACCGCATGTCCAGCCGCGTGACTTGCTCGCGCTCCTTTGCTGTTTCTTTGCTACTGGCCAGCGTTACAGGACTACTCAGCAGCACCGTTTTGGCGCAACCCGCCCTTCCTGAAGAATCCGCCCAGGGCGAAACCCTCAGCCCCGAGGCCAGCCCACCGAAAAAAGGCGCGTACCTGTCGGACTGGTTCAACCAGGACCTGACGGTCATCGGCAGCAAGGACATCAGCTTCGGCCCGCAACCGGCCGACGATGTGTACCTGGAATACGAGTACTTCGGCCGCAAGGGACCGTTCGAGTTGTACGGCTATGTCGATATCCCGAAAATCTTCGACATCGGCAACAGCCATGACAAAGGCGCGTGGGACCACGGTTCGCCGCTGTTCATGGAGCACGAACCGCGCATCTCCATCGATTACCTGGCCGGCCGCAGCCTGGCCGTCGGGCCTTTCAAGGAATGGTACGTGGCGTTCGACTGGATCTACGACCACGGCAGCAACACCCGCAACCGCGCCAACACGCTGTACAGCGGTTTGGGCACCGACATCGACACCCACTCGCGGGTCAACCTGTCAGCCAACTTCTACGGGCGCTACCAGTGGGAAAACTACGGCGCCAGCAACGAGTATTCCTGGGACGGCTACCGCGCCCAGCTGAAATACATCGTGCCCATCAGCAGCTTCAGCAATGGCGCGTCACTGACCTACATCGGCTTCACCAACTTCGACTTCGGTTCGGACCTGCACAAGGACAACCCGGCGCGCACCGCCAACGCCACCGTGGCCACCAACGTGTTGCTCTACTCGTTTACCCATTTGCGTTTCACCCTGGTCGGCCGTTACTTCCACAACGGCGGCAACTGGGAGGATGGCAGCGAGTTGAATTTCGGCGACGGCGATTTCCGCGCGCGCTCCAATGGCTGGGGTTACTACGCCGGCATCGGTTATCAATTCTAAGGAGGTTTTATGAAGGCAATGACGCGTCTTTCCCTGTCCGTTGGCCTGGCCTGCGGCACCCTGCTCGCCTCCACCGCGTGGGCGAGCGAAGCACCGATCCAGCCGAAAGTGATGCTGATCACCATGTTCGCCCCGGAGGCGCAGAACTGGATCGAGCGCCTGGAACTCAAGCAGGAAGTCCGCGTGCCAGGACTGTCCGCCGAGTACCCGAGCATTCGTTGCAACACGCAGCAGGTGTGTTTGATGGTCACCGGCATGGGCCAGACCAACGCGGCGGCATCGACCCTGGCCTTGGCGCTGTCGCCGAAATTCGACCTGCGCAAAAGTTACTTCCTGATCGCCGGGATTGCCGGCATCAGCCCGAAACACGGGACGATCGGCACCGCTGCGTGGGCGCATTACCTGGTGGAATTCGGCACACAGTGGGAGATCGATTCCCGGGACGCGCCGAAAGACTGGCCGACCGGTTACATCGGCATCAACACCAAAGGCCCGAACGAAAAACCGCCGCTGGACTACAAGACCGAAGTCTTCGAACTCAATCCAAAATTGCTCGCCAAGGCGTTTGCCCTGTCGCATAAAGTCGAGCTGAGTGAGAGCAAGGAATCCGCAGCCTGGCGCGTGAAGTACCCGTCGGCCCCGGCCAATCAGCCGCCGGTGGTGACGAAGTGCGACACGCTGGCGGGCAATACCTGGTTTTCCGGGACGCGTTTGAGTGAGCGCGCGGAAGTCTGGACCAAGCTGCTGACCGACAACAAAGGCGAGTACTGCACGACCCAGCAGGAAGACAACTCCACCTACGAAGCGCTGCTGCGGGCCAGTCGTGAAGGCTTGGTGGATGTGCAGCGCCTGGCGGTGGTACGCGCTGGCTCCGACTTCGACCGACCGGCGCCGGGGCAGAGTGAAGTGGATAACTTGCTCAAATATGCAGACCAGGGCGGGTTCGTGCCGGCATTGGAAAACCTCTACCGCACGGGGAATCCGTTGGTGCAGGACATCTTGAAAAACTGGTCGGCTTGGGAGAAAGGTGTGCCCGAGGCCTGACCTGATAACCCAACCTAACCCTTTGTGGGAGCGGGCTTGCTCGCGAAGGCGGAGTGTCAGTCGACATCATCATCGGCTGATACGACGCCTTCGCGAGCAAGCCCGCTCCCACATGGATTTTGGGTTATGGCAACAAAATCACCTTGTCCCCACTGCCTTGATTGACCTCGGCATACCGCGCTACCCCGTCAGCCAACGGTGATTCCACCAGCCCTTCCGGCAACGGCAACAGATCCTGATCGAAGAACTTCCCGAACTGATCCAGCATCGCCGCACACGCCTGCACGCCATACAACAACGAGTTGATCCCCACCACCGAGCCGCCCTTGCGGTACAACGCCAGCGCCGGTAATTGCACGAGGCCGTCCACCGGCGCGGCAATGATCGCGATGCGCCCAAACGGGGCCAGCGCCGGGACCGAGGCCGGCAGCCAGAAACCGGTGGTGTCGAAGATCACATCAGCGCCACCGGCATACACCGCATTTACCTGCGCGCCGAGGTCTTCAGGCTTGTCCAGTTGCAGGGTCTGATAACCCAATGCCTGCAACTCCTTGACCTGCTCCACCCGCCGCGCCGCCGCCAGTACCTGGGCGCCACGGATTTTCGCCAGCGCCAGCGCCGCACTGCCCACCGCCCCGCCGCCGATCACCAGCAAGCGTGTACCGGACGTCACCAGACTGCGTTCCAACGCATCCCACGCCGTGGTGTACGGCACGCCGAGGCTGGCCGCCTGGGAAAAACTCAAGTGGGTCGGTTTCAGTGCCACGCCATTGGCCGGCAACTTGACGAACTGTGCGTGGGAACCGTCGGCAAAAAAGCCCAGGTCGCGACCGGTGCCCCAGACTTCCTGACCGATCAACGCCTGCGGGCCTTCCACCACTACACCAGCGAAATCCCGACCAGGAATACGCGGCAGCGTGGTGTAGGGAAAACGTCCCAGCACGTTCTTCACGTCGCTAGGGTTCAGGCCCGCAGCCTTGATTTGCACCAGCACTTCATCGGGGCCGGCCACCGGGGTCGGGACCTCAACGTAGCGCAGGGAGGAGAGGTCGCCGGTCTTGTCGAATTGCAGAGCTTTCATGGGCGTTTCCATTTGAATTGATAAAGGGTTTTCAGGAGAGCCAACCGGCGATCAACTGCCGGCCCATGGGCCACAACTGCTCGCCGGCCAGCATGCCCAGCAGCCCCACCAGCGCGATGGCCGGAGGTGCCGGGGAACGAAAATCCAGCGCGCCGTAAAGCAGACCGACGCCCAGGCCGATGCCCAGGGAAATGAGGTAGTTCATGACAGACTCCGTGGCACAGGGGGTATGCGAGAAGTCTAGAGAAGGGCAACGAAACCCGTCGGCCAAGGGCTTCTGAATATCGGACAAAGGACAATCCGACAACGCGGCTCCTGTGGGAGCGGGCTTGCTCGCGAAGGCGCAGTGTCAGTTACCACATGTATCGAATGAGACACCGCATTCGCGAGCAAGCCCGCTCCCACAGGGGGACAGTGTTCGCCTAACGACCGGTTGTGAACTGCGAAGGCGCCACCCCCAACTCCCGGCGAAACATGTCGCTGAAGCTGCTCGGCGAATACCCCAGTTCCCGGGCGATGGCACTGACCGGCACGCCCTGGATCAACTCCGCCGTCGCTGTCGCCAGTTGCACCTGTCGCCGCCATTCGGCGAAGCCCATGCCGAGCCCCTCCTTGAACAACCGCGCCAGGGTGCGCACGCTGGCCCCGGCGTTTTCGGCGTGTTGCTCAAAGGAAATATCCAGGGACGGCGCGGCCATGACGGCCTGGCACAGGTTCAGCAGGCGGCGATCGGAATCGTCCGGCAACGGGATGGTCAGCATCGAACGCCGGGCGCGTTTCAGTTCCAGTAACGCCAGGCCCACCAGCGCCTCGTAATACTCCGGCGCACCATCGTCGCCCTGCTCCACCAGACCGACGATCAGTTCACGCAACAATCCACCGACCTCGATCACCTGCACCTTGGCATCCAGGGTCGCCGCCAGGGCCGGTCGCAGGTAGATGTTGCGCATCTGCAAGTCCGACACCACGCGAATCCCGTGGGGCACGCCCGGCGGCAGCCACACCGCCCGTTGCGGTGGAACCACAAGCGCTTCGTGCGGTGTCTCGACCCACATCACCCCGCTCATTGCATACAGCAGTTGACCCCAGGCATGTTCATGGGGCTCGATGTAAAGACCGCGCGGATAGGTGCGTGCCAGTGGTTGCACGGGCACGTCGGTGTCAGTCAGGTCGGGCGGTGCGGCAAGAGCCATGGGCAAGGATCGTTGGGGTTCAGGGAATCATCATGGTAACGAGGCACTCGGATTGCCGCCAGTGACGGCAACCGTCTGACAATCCGAGTGAATTTTTACCAGCGCCCGGGATCCCTCTATTACCACAGGGAGGAATACGGGCTTTATGAACAACGCAAAACTATTCGTCATTGAATACACCCTTCATGGCGCCCCCAAGTCTTTCATCATCCGTCTGGACAAGATGGACAACGCCGAGGCTTGGCATTGGGCAAGTTGCGATGCCGGCGTGGGCCGCATCCCGCGCTTTGGCCGTGAGAAGGTGCAAAAGACCAGCAAACCGCTGGCGGAAAAATTCGGCGTCGAGAACGTCACCTGGCGACCGGCGAGCTAAAAAGGGATAAGGAGGACAGGGAGCGTCAGTAACAAAAAGTGGAGCCCGGGTGGCTCCACTTTTTTTGATGAGCGATCAGCCGTGGGCACATTTGCAGCCCTTGCTGGAACACTCTTCACCGTGTTCATGATGCTTGGCGCAGGCTTCGCAGCAGTAGTGCTTGCCGTGACGCGCTATCGGATGCTGGCCCAGTTTGCAGGAGCATTTTGGGCAGTCGCAGGTACTTTCACTGTCGATCATGAGTCGGACTCCACTGTCAGGGTCGTCCGGTGCGAGGGATGCGCACCGTATTACCAGTGTAGGCGCCGCTGTCACACCTGACGGGTGCTGCTGCGATACATGAACACCAACGCCAGCGCCAGGCACACCATCGCCAGCACCCGGCTGCCGGACAACTCGATCGCCGGGTTGCCGAGCCAGCCAAAATTGTCGATCAACATGCCCATGCCCAGTTGCCCGACGATCACCGCCACGGTCGCCACCGCCGTGCCGACCCGGGGCACCGCGCCGACCATGACCATCATGTACACCACGCCAAACAGCGCCCCGCTGAGCTGCCATTTCGGCACGTCCAGCAGGCTCACGGCGTGGGCCGGTTCGAAAAACAGGATCAGCAACCCGGTGCTCACCGCGCCGACCACAAAGGTCAGCAAACTGCTGCGCAACACACCGACGGTTTCCCCCAGGCGCCCGTTGATCGCGGCCTGGACACTCAACACCGCACCGGCTGCGACGACCACGGCCAACAAAATAATCAGATTCATCATCAACCTCGAGCGATCAGAACAAGTGCCGCAACAATCAGCAGCAAGGCCAGCCAACGTTCACCGTTGACCTTTTTGCGGGTGGCGCCGAACCAGCCGAAGTGGTCGATCAACACACTCTTGCCCACCTGCCCGGAGAGGATCGCGATCATGGTCATGGCAATGCCGATGTGCGGCGTGGCCAGGGTCAGCACCACCACGTACATCGGCCCGAGAAAACCGCCGATCAACTGCCAGCGCGGCAATTCGCCGAAGGCCGGGCCCTGTTGCTTGCCGCTGAACAGCAGCAACAGAAACAGAATCGCCGAGCCGACACCGAAGATGCTCAGGGTCGCCCACAGATGCCCGACCTGAGCCCCGAGCGGCCCGAGCAAACCGGCCTCCACAGACAGGCCCATGCCGGCGAGGATGACCAGGGGCAGCAGCAATAGCCGCAGCCCGGGCTTGGTGGTTGGCGTTGTGACAACGCCCGCGGTATCGATTGAAGAAGATTGCATAAGGAAAACCTGCCAATTCATCAGTTGTGGCGCAGATCCTGTGGGAGCGGGCTTGCTCGCGAATGCGGCGTATCAGTCGCCATTGATAGCGACTGACACGGCCCCTTCGCGAGCAAGCCCGCTCCCACAAAGGATTGCGGTGTTCTTGCCGTGTGGCGCGCATTATCGGCTGGCGATCCTTTGCGATAAATGGGAGCATCCGGACAACACTTTTGCGCATCTCGCACAGCAGGACTCCCCATGCACGGCCTCAACGAGCTCGGATTCAAGGCGCTTCGGCTATTCGTCGCGGTGCTCGATCACGGTAGTTTTTCCGAAGTCGCCCGCCGCGAAGGCCTGGCGCCCTCTTCGATTTCCCGGCAGATCCAGTTAATGGAACAGGCCCTCAACCAGCAATTGCTCTATCGCCACACCCGGGCGGTCACGCCGACGGAAGCCGGGCGCATGCTTGGGCATCACGCGCGGTTGGTGCTGGTGCAACTGGAAGAAGCCGAACAGGCCTTGCAGGAACAGCAAAGCGAACCCAGCGGACTTGTACGGATCAATGCGCCGGTGGTGTTTGGCCAGCGGCATCTGACGCCGTGGCTGGGGCAGTTGTGCGAGCGCTATCCGAAGCTGCAACTGGATATCCAGCAGACCGACAGCTACGTCGACCCGTTGCAGGAAGGCGCCGACCTGCTGTTTCGCATCGGCCCGCTGCACGATTCGAGCATGCAGGCGCGAATCCTGGCGCCCCACCGCTTTCAAGTCGCGGCCAGTCCCGCGTATCTGGAACGCCATGGCACTCCGCAACATCCGCAAGACCTCGCCGCTCACCAATGCCTGGCCTACAAAGGCGTGACCGGTCAGCAGCGCTGGTTCTTTCGTCAGGGTCAGGAGGACTGGACGCCCTACTCGGTGAAGGGACCGATCACCGGCAACCACGCCGACACCCTGACCCAAGCCGCCGAACAGGGGCTGGGGCTGGTGATGTTTCCGTCGTGGCTGATTGGCGAAGCGGTGCGCGAAGGCACGCTGGTGCCGGTGCTGGGGGATTATCAGGTGTCCAACAGCCTGGAGCCGCAGCAAATTGCCGTGCTGTGGCCGGGTAGCCGGCGGTTGTCGGTGAAGGTGCGGACGGTGATTGATTTTTATGTGGAGTGTTTTGGCGTGGTGCCCTACTGGGACAGGCCCTGACACTACACACATCCCCTGTGGGAGCGGGCTTGCTCGCGAATGCGGTGTGTCAGTCACCATATGTATTAATTGACACACCGCCTTCGCGAGCAAGCCCGCTCCCACAGGTTCATTGCATGCCCACAATATTGGGTGAGCAGGTCAGATCCGGAATTGGCCGACCAGTTTGCCGAGGCGTTGCCCCAGATCCGCCAGACTACGCGACGTCTGCGCCCCCAGCTGCGTTTCATCCGCCACGCTGTCCACCGCTACCGCAATCTGATGCACGCTGCGATTGATCTCTTCCGCCACCGCCGTCTGTTCTTCCGCAGCACTGGCGATCTGCGCATTCATCGAATTGATGGTGCCGATCAACTGGGCCATGGTGTCCAGCGAAGCCCCCGCTTCGTTGGCCTGGGCCGAGGTGCCGTCGCCGGCCTCGCTGGAACGGCGCATGGCTTCCACCGCCGATTGGGTGCCAGCCTGCAAGCGATCGATCATGCCCTGGATTTCCTGGGTGCTGATTTGCGTGCGACTGGCCAGTGCCCGTACTTCGTCCGCCACCACCGCAAAGCCACGGCCGGCCTCACCGGCGCGGGCGGCTTCGATGGCGGCGTTGAGCGCCAGCAGGTTGGTCTGCTCGGCAATCGAACGGATCACCCCGAGCACGCTGACAATCGACGACACGTCTTTTTGCAGGCTGTCCAAGGACACGCCGCTGGTGCGGATGTCATCCACCAACGCATGAATCTTCACAATGCTGCCGGCCACCACACGCTTGGCAGCCTGGCCTTCGGCGTCGGTTTGCTGGGCGGCGACGGCGGCGTTTTGCGCGCTCTTGGCCACTTCCTGGGCGGCGGCGGACATCTCGTTGATCGCCGTGGCGACCTGATCCGTCTCGTGACGCTGACGCTCCATCGCTTGATCCGAACGCTGGGCCTGATCCGACACCTGGTTCACCAGCCCGGTCAGTTGCGAGGTCATTTCGGTAATTTGGCGAACGAGGCCGTGGATCTTGTCGACGAAGCGGTTGAACGAGCCGGCCAGTTGACCGAGTTCATCCTGGCTGGTGATGGTCAGGCGCCGGGTCAGGTCGCCCTCGCCCGCCGCGATGTCGTCGAGGTTGGCTTTCATCAGGTTCAGCGGACGCAAAATCGCGTTGGCCAGCAGCATCCCCGCTGCCGCAATCACCAGCAACACCACCACGGCAATTCCGACGATGCTCAGCACCACGCCTTCCATCCGTTCGGTGACCTTGGCCTGGACCAGTGCAACCTGGGCTTCGATGCCGTCGAGGTTGACCGAGGTGCCGACCGCCATGTCCCACTTAGGCAGGTATTCGGTGTAGCCAAGCTTGGGCACCAGCACCTGGGTGTTGCCGGGCAGCGGCGAGCTGTATTCGAGGTAATGGGTGCCGTCCTTCGCGACTTTCACCAGGTCGCGGTTGACGTAGACGCCGTTCGGGTCACGGTTGTCCTTGAAGCTCTGGCCCACGCCGTCCGGGCTGTTGGACTTGAACAGGCGCACGGTGTTGGAGTCGTAGCCGAAGAAGTAGCCGTCCTTGCCGTAGCTGATGCTCGACAGCAGCTTGACCACCTGGGCCCGCGCCGCGTCATCGCCGGGGGCGGCGGCGTCGTAAAGCGGTTTGATCGCGGTCATGGCCACGGCCACGTAGCTTTGCAGGGTGGCCTTGGCGTCCTTGAGCAGGCTCTGACGGGTTTCCTCGACCTCCTTGCGCGCCTGTTCCTGAAGAATGAACAGCGTGGTCAGGCTGATGACTAGCGCGAAGAGCAACACCGGGAGAACGGCAAGGGACAGGACTTTAGCCTTCAGGCTCATGCGCATGACGGTTCACTCTTTTGATTTTATTGGCGTGGTTAAAGGCTTTAACGGCAGGCCAGATCAAAAGTTGAATCGTCGGATATCACAATCCCACTGTGGGAGCGAGCCTGCTCGCGAAGGCGTCGTGTCAGTCAATGATGATGTCGACTGACATTCCCTCTTCGCGAGCAAGCCCGCTCCCACATTTGATCTCTGTTGCTTAGAGCACCATCGCCGCCACCCACCCAAACGCCAGCAGCGGCAGGTTGTAGTGCAGGAAGGTCGGGACCACGGTGTCCCAGATGTGGTGATGCTGGCCGTCAATATTCAGGCCGGAGGTCGGGCCCAGGGTCGAGTCCGAGGCCGGTGAGCCGGTGTCGCCCAGGGCGCCGGCGGTGCCGACGATGCACACGATTGCCATCGGGCTGAATCCCAGTTGCACGCACAGCGGCACGAAGATCGCCGCCAGGATCGGCACCGTGGAGAACGACGAACCGATACCAATGGTCACCATCAAGCCCACCAACAGCATCAACAAGGCACCAATCGCCCTGCTGTGATCGATCCATGCCGCCGCGCTTTCGACCAGCGTACGCACTTGCCCGGTGGCCTTGAGCACTTCGGCAAAACCGGAAGCGGCGATCATGATGAAGCCGATCATCGCCATCATCTTCATGCCTTCGGTGAACAGGTCGTCGGTTTCACGCCACTTCACGATCCCCGACGCCGAGAAGATCAGGAATCCCGCCAGGGCGCCGATGATCATCGAATCCAGCAGCAACTGAATGATGAACGCCGCCGCAATGGCCAGACCGGCCACGCACAGGGTCAGCGGGTTGTAGGCGACGCTGACCTGCTCCACCTGCTCGATTTTCGCCAGGTCGTAGACACGTTTTTTGCGGTAGCTGAAAAACACCGCCACCAACAGACCGAACACCATGCCCATCGCCGGAATCGCCATGGCGTGCATGACGTTGATCTGGCTGATATCAACGCCGCTCTTGGCGACGTTGGCCAGCAGGATCTGGTTCAGGAAGATATTGCCGAAGCCCACCGGGAACACCATGTACGGCGTGATCAGGCCAAAGGTCATGACGCAAGCGATCAAGCGCCGATCCAGTTGCAACTTGGTCAGCACATAGAGAAGCGGCGGCACCAGCAACGGAATAAAGGCGATATGTATCGGCAGAATGTTCTGCGAAGCGATCGCCACCACCCACAGCAGGCCGATCAGCAGCCACTTCACTGAACCGCCACCGTTGGCGTGCTGGCGGTCGACCATTGCCAGGGCCTTGTCCGCCAGGGCATGGGCCAGGCCGGACTTGGCAATCGCCACCGCGAACGCGCCGAGCAACGCGTAGGACAAGGCCACCGTCGCGCCATTGCCGAGGCCACTGTTGAAGGCCTTGAGGGTCGCGTCGATGCCTAGGCCACCGGTCAGGCCACCGACCAAGGCACCGATAATCAGCGCGATTACTACGTGCACGCGGGACAGGCTGAGCACCAGCATGACGCCGACCGCGGCAATTACAGCATTAATCATCGTTACCTCTAGGCAAGCGAAATGAGCCCGGCCGGCAGTCTGCGAAGAGCCGCCAGCGGAACAAGGAATGGGTTTTATTAGAGGGCGCGCACTGTGCCGCAGAGAGGGCCTCGTGTCAAAGCGCTTGGACTATGCAGATATTACGGATTGTGATGGACCCTGTGGCGAGGGGACTTGCCCCTGTTCGGCTGCGCAGCAGTCGCAAAACCTTCCAATGCGGTGTGGCTGAAGGCATGCAGGGGGCCGCTTCGCGACCCAGCGGGGGCAAGCCCCCTCGCCACAGGAAAGAGTTATCACCACAAAAGCAGTAGCGCAGCGAATTCAGATGACACCATAAAGAAAGCAGTTTCGCGGCCGTTACAGTGCAAAGTCTCAGATAAATATCGAATAAGGACGTCTCCATGTCGCTCAGACAACTCTCCATTCAATGGAAAATCACCCTGCTGGCCGGGCTCTGCCTGGCGGGTATCGTGACGCTGTTGGTGGGTCTTTCGCTGTATCGCATGGAGCACAGCTCCGCGCTGGTGAAAGCGTCGAGCATGGAGATGCTCACCGAATCTGCCCAGGCGCGGATCGAGTCCCAGGGTGAAAACCAGGCGTTGAATATTCGTCAGCAGTTCATGGATGCCTATCAATACGGTCACGGGTTTTCGCGACAGGTGCTGTTCCTGCGGGATCAGGCCGAGAAGCGTTTTCTCGATGCCTTCGACCTGCGCGAAGACCTGACCCGCCAGGTCAAGTCGGCGCTGCAAGCCAACCCGGAACTGCTCGGTTTATCCCTGGTGTTCGAAGCCAATGCGCTGGACGGCAAGGACGAACTGTTCGCCGGCCAAGCTGAGCTGGGCAGCAACGATAAGGGCCGCTTCGCCCTGTACTGGTCGCAACCGACGCCGGGCAAAGTGACGTCCATGGCACTCCCGGAAAGCGACATGGCCGACACCAGCACCGGCCCCAGCGGCGAGCCGGCCAACGCCTGGTTCACTTGCCCGCGCACCACGCTCAAGCCGTGTGTGATCGAGCCGTACTTTTATGTGATCGACGGCCAGAACGTGCTGATGACCAGCATCGTGTTCCCGCTGATGGTCAACGGCAAAGTCATCGCCTCGCTGTCGGTGGACATCAACCTCAACAGCCTGCAAGCGATCAGCCAGGGAGCGAGCAAAAAGCTCTATGACGGCCAGACCAGCGTCAGCATCCTCAGTCCGGTGGGCCTGCTCGCCGGATACAGCCCGGACGCCAGCAAACTCAGCCAGCGCCTGGATGTTGTGGACAAAACCAACGGTGCCGAGCTGATCCGGATGCTCGCCGCCAGCAGCAAAACCGCCAGCCTGCACAGCAACGCGCAGTTGAAAGTACTGTCGCCGTTCCAGCCGATCCCCGGTGGCAAGTCTTGGGGTGTGTTGCTCGATGTGCCGGAGAAAGTCCTGGTCGGCCCGGCCGAAACGCTGAAAAAACAACTCGACGACAGCAACCGCGCCGGCACGCTGGTCGAGCTCGGCCTGGGCGTGCTCGCTGCGTTGATCGGCCTGTTGCTGGTGTGGCTGATGGCCCGCAGCGTGACCAAACCGATCCTCGGCGTGGCCCATATGCTGGAAGACATCGCCAGCGGCGAAGGTGACCTGACCCGACGCTTGGCCTACGACAAGAAGGATGAACTGGGCCAGTTGGCCGGTTGGTTCAACCGCTTCCTCGACAAGCTGCAACCGATCATCGCCGAGGTGAAACGCTCGGTGCAGGACGCGCGCAGCACCGCGGATCAATCCTCCGCCATCGCCACCCAGACCAGCGCCGGCATGGAACAGCAATACCGTCAGGTCGATCAGGTGGCCACCGCCTCTCACGAAATGAGCGCCACCGCCCAGGACGTCGCCCGCAGCGCCGCCCAAGCCGCCCACGCGGCGCGGGATGCGGATCAGGCGACCCGTCAGGGCTTGACCGTGATCGACCGCACCACCGCCAGCATCGACAACCTTGCCGCCGACATGAGTGCAGCGATGGTGCAAGTCGAAGGCCTGGCGGCGAACAGCGAGAAGATCGGTTCGGTGCTGGAAGTGATCCGCGCCATCGCCGAGCAGACCAACTTGCTCGCGCTCAACGCAGCGATCGAAGCGGCCCGGGCCGGTGAAGCCGGACGCGGTTTTGCCGTGGTCGCCGATGAAGTGCGCAACCTGGCGCGACGCACCCAGGAGTCGGTCGAAGAAACCCGCCAAGTGATCGAGCAATTGCAGAGCGGCACGCAAGACGTGGTTAGCTCGATGAACAACAGCCATCGCCAGGCCCAGGGCAGCGTCGAGCAAGTCGGCCAGGCCGTGACCGCGCTGCGCCAGATCGGCGAGGCAGTGACGGTCATCAGCGACATGAACCTGCAAATCGCCAGTGCCGCGGAGGAACAAAGCGCGGTGGCCGAGGAGATCAACAACAACGTGGCGACCATTCGCGACGTGACCGAATCGCTGTCGGGACAGGCCAATGAATCGGCGCGGGTGAGTCAGTCGCTCAACAGCCTGGCGAATCAGCAGCAGAGCTTGATGGATCAGTTCCGCGTCTAACGCCGCCATCCCTGTAATTGATCGTTCCCACGCTCTGCGTGGGAATGCCTCAATGGACGCTCCGCGTCCGCTTTTGGGACGCGGAGCGTCCCGGGCTGCATTCCCACGCGGAGCGTGGGAACGATCAAACTCAAGATCCCGGCCCCGCCCCAATCCCCCTGTGGGAGCGGGCTTGCTCGCGAAGAGGCCGTGTCAGTCACCATCAATGTTGGCTGACCCACCGCTTTCGCGAGCAAGCCCGCTCCCACAGGTTCTTTAACAGGTTCCAGGGTTTGCGGGCTGGCGAGTGGATATTTGCGCGATCGTGATTATGCTTTAGGAAACCTTGCCGCAACGCGAGGCTTTCAGCTCCATGCTTCACGCGATCCCATGACATCAGCCCCAGGGCCTGGGTGCGACAATAAGAGTAATGAGGTGCTCCGGCCTACAACAAGAGCAAGACGGAGAAGACCCATGGCCGTAATCGACAGCACAACCACGGGCACAGGCAGCGCGCCCCACCACGGCATCACCAAGGAGGAGCGCAAGGTCATTTTCGCTTCGTCCCTGGGCACTGTGTTCGAGTGGTACGACTTTTACCTCTACGGCTCCCTCGCCGCGATCATCGCCAAGCACTTCTTTGCGGGCGTCAACGAGACCACCTCCTTCATTTTCGCCCTGCTCGCGTTCGCCGCAGGCTTCGCCGTGCGGCCGTTCGGTGCGATTGTGTTCGGGCGACTGGGCGACATGATCGGGCGCAAGCACACGTTCCTGATCACCATTGTCATCATGGGTGTCTCGACCGCTGTGGTAGGTTTCCTGCCCGGCTACGCGACTATCGGCGTGGCGGCACCGATCATCCTGATCACCCTGCGCCTGCTGCAAGGCCTGGCCCTGGGCGGTGAGTACGGCGGCGCGGCGACTTACGTGGCGGAACATGCGCCGAAGGGCAAGCGCGGCTACTTCACCTCGTGGATTCAAACCACCGCGACACTCGGCCTGTTCCTCTCGCTGCTGGTGATCCTCGCCTGCCGCACCGCGCTCGGCACCGAAGCCTTTGAGGCCTGGGGCTGGCGGATTCCGTTCCTGCTGTCGATCCTGCTGCTGATTGTCTCGGTGTACATCCGCCTGCAACTCAGCGAGTCGCCGGTGTTCTTGAAAATGAAGGCCGAAGGCAAGTCTTCCAAAGCCCCGCTGACCGAATCCTTCGCCCGTTGGGACAACCTGAAAATCGTGATCATGGCCCTGCTCGGCGGCACCGCTGGCCAGGCCGTCGTCTGGTACACCGGGCAGTTCTATGCGCTGTTCTTCCTGCTGCAAACCCTGAAGATCGACCCGCAAACCGCCAACCTGTTGATTGCCGGCTCGCTGCTGATCGGCACGCCGTTTTTCGTGATCTTCGGCAGCCTGTCCGACCGCATCGGCCGCAAGGGCATCATCATGGCCGGTTGCATCCTCGCCGCAGCGACCTACTTCCCGATCTTCCATGCGCTGACCCAGTACGGTAACCCCGACGTGTTCATCGCCCAGGAGAAGAACCCGGTCACGGTGATTGCCAATCCCGACCAGTGCTCGTTCCAGTTCGACCCGGTGGGCAAGGCCAAATTCACCAGTTCCTGCGACCTCGCCAAGACCCTGCTGGCGAAGCGGGCGATCCCCTACAAGAATGACGCGGCCGAGCCCGGCACCGTCGCCCAGGTGCGCATCGGCGACAAAGTAATCCAGAGCTTCGAAGGCTCTGGCATGCCCGCCGCCGACTTCAAGGCCAAAAACGATGCCTTTACCGCCACCCTCGGCACCGCGCTCAAGGACGCCGGCTATCCCGAAAAGGCTGACCCGACCAAGACCAATTACCCGATGGTGCTGTTGTTACTGACCATCCTGGTGATCTACGTGACCATGGTCTACGGCCCGATCGCCGCGTGGCTGGTGGAACTGTTCCCGGCGCGCATCCGCTACACCTCGATGTCGCTGCCTTATCACATTGGGAATGGCTGGTTCGGTGGGTTCCTGCCGACGGTGGCGTTTGCCATGGTCGCGGCCACGGGGGATATCTATTACGGGTTGTGGTACCCGATTGTGATTGCGGTGATGACGGCGGTGCTGGGGATTTTCTTTATGCCGGAAACCAAGGATCGGGAGATTCATCACACCTGAGAACGGCACTGGCCTCATGGCTGGCGTTTATCTGTGGCGAGGGGGCTTGCCCCCGTTGGGTTGCGAAGCGGCCCCAAAAAAAGCGGGCCTGCTACGCAGTCCAACGGGGGCAAGCCCCCTCGCCACAAGCAAGCCTCCTCACCACAAGCAAGCTCTCTCGCCACAGGTTAATCGACATCCGGGGATTTCAGCGCTTGGGCAATTCGATCACGACGTTCAACCCGCCCCACTCGCTTTCCTGCAACAGCAACGTGCCGCCCCAGGTATCGACGATATCGCGCACGATGCCCAACCCCAAGCCATGCCCATCCGTCTGTTCATCCAGCCGCGTGCCGCGACTGAACACCTGGGCGCGCTGGTCCTCGGGAATGCCCGGGCCGTCGTCTTCCACGCTCAGTTCAAATTTGTCGGCCACCTCGACCACGCTCAAACGAACCTCGGCGTCCGCCCATTTGCAGGCGTTATCCAGCAGGTTGCCGAGCAGTTCCAGCAAGTCCTCGCGGTCCCAAGGCAGCAGCAAACCGGCGGGTGCGTGGTAGCTCAGTTCAAGGTGTTCGCCGTGAATCATGTTCAACGTCGCCAGTAATCCCGGCAGCTCGGCATCGCAATCGAACAACACACCCGGCAAGGCATCGCCGGACAACCGGGCGCGATTGAGTTCGCGATTCAGCCGTTGCTGCACCTGTTCCAACTGTTGCTGGATGACTTTGCGCAGCTCCGGGTGGGCGTCGAGTTTTTCGCTGGAGGCCAGGCTGAGCAACACCGCCAGCGGGGTCTTCAAGGCATGCCCGAGGTTGCCCAGGGCATTGCGCGAACGCTTGAGGCTGTCTTCGGTGTGGGCCAGCAGATGGTTGATCTGCGCCACCAGCGGTTCCAGCTCCACCGGCACCTGATCATCCAGTTGCGAGCGCTGGCCCTGTTGCAATTGGGCGATTTGCTCCCGGGCCTTTTCCAGTGGACGCAAGGCACGGCGCACGGTGATCCGTTGCAGCAGCAGAATCAGCAGCAGCCCCGCCAGCCCGAGCCCGAGTCCGACTTGCTGCATGCGCTGGAAGCTCTCGCGCACCGGCGTGTAGTCTTGGGCCACGCTGATGGAAATCGACTGGCCCAGCCGTCGATAGTCCGAACGCAAGATCAGCAGTTGCTGGCCTTCCGGGCCCAATTGCAGATTGCTGTGCAACCCGGCGTGATCCAGTTGCGGCAGCTCCTGATCCCACAACGAACGGGAACGCCAATGGCTGTCGGCAAAATCGATGCGAAAGTAGTGTCCGGAAAACGGCCGTTGATAGGCCGGCGCCAGGTGTCGCTCATCCAGTTGCAAGCCCCGGGGCCCGCGCACCAATGCCGCCAACAGGTTTTCACTGTCGTTGCGCAACCCGGCTTCGAGGTAGCGCTGCAAGCCCATTTCGAACAGCCACAAACTGGTTTGCGCCAGCACCAGGCCGACGATCACCATCACGCTGATCAGGCCCAGGCTCAAGCGGCGCTGGATCGACCTCACTGGGCTTGCCCGCCGAACAGGTAACCCTGGCCGCGACGGGTTTCGATCACGCTGCGCCCGAGCTTGCGCCGCAGGTGATTGACGTGAACTTCCAGCACATTGGAATCGCGCTCGGTTTCACCGTCGTAGAGGTGTTCGGCGAGGTGGCTTTTGGAGAGGATCTGTTCCGGGTGCAGCATGAAATAGCGCAGCAGGCGGAATTCGGCGGCGGTGAGCTGGATGTCGGCGCCGTCGCGGGTCACGCATTGGCGACCTTCATCCAGGTGCAGCCCGGCGGCCTTGAGCGTCGGCTGGTTGGCCTGGCCGTGGGAGCGGCGTAGCAACGCCTGGACCCGCAGGTGCAGTTCTTCGGGGTGAAAGGGTTTGCTCAAATAATCGTCGGCGCCAGCCTTGAGGCCTTCGATGCGCTCGGCCCAGGAATCCCGCGCGGTGAGGATCAGCACCGGCGTCGACAAACCGCCAGCGCGCCACTGAGTCAGCACTTCGAGCCCCGGCAAACCCGGCAGGCCAAGGTCGAGGATGATCAGGTCATAGGGCTCGCTGCTGCCCTGGTACACCGCGTCGCGCCCGTCGGCCAGCCAGTCCACGGCGTAGCCCTGGCGGTTGAGGCCGGCCATCAATTCGTCGGCCAGGGGCACGTGGTCTTCCACCAGCAGCAATCGCATCGGTCAATCTTCCTTGTCTTTCAATAAACGGCCAGTGGCGGCCTCGATGTCCAGCTCGCGGACCACGCCTTCGGTGGTCAGCAGTTCGACTTCATAAATGTAGACGTCATGTTTTTCTTCGAGCTCGGCTTCCAGCAACTTGGAGCCGGGATAACGGTCCAGGGCCTGTTGCAGCAGTTGCTCGAGCGGCAGGATCACGCCCTGCTGGCGCAGGCGCAGGGCTTCGTCCTGATCCAGGTCGCGAGCCATGACCACCGAGCAAAATGCCAGAAGCCCCAGCGTCATGCGTGAAATGGAAAACACCTTCATTACGTATCCTGATGATCCTTGAGAACCTGCCCGCTGACAGCGTCCAATTCCAGGTCCCACTCAATGCCCTGGGGGTCACGCAATTCCACCTGGTAGATGTACTTGCCGTACTCTTCTTCCAGTTCGGTTTCGGTGACCTTCGCGCCCGGGTGTTTGGCCAGGGCGATGGCATTGAGCTTCTCGAAAGACACAATGGTACCAGCGTCGCGCAGCCTCAGGGCTTCGTCGGGGCCAAGGTCACGGGCGTGGGCGAGGCTGGCGGTCATGCCGATGATGGACGCGGTGAACAGGGCAGTCAGGGTTTTCATGGGGTGTCTCCGTATTTTTATGTGTTGCGTACGGGGTGCACCATAGCGGGGCGAACTTAACTGAAACTGAATTGCCATCATTGGTCATGACAACACAGCACACACAATAGGCATAAAACCTGTGGGAGCGGGCTTGCTCGCGAAAGCGGTGTGTCAGGCAACATGTGTATCGACTGACACACCGCCTTCGCGAGCAAGCCCGCTCCCACAGGGGGATGGTGGATGTCTATAATCCCCCGCTTGCCAGACATCGAGACCGGTATGACCGCTATCCACATCAAGTTCCCTTCCCTGACTCTCAAGGCCGGCCCCCGGGCCTTTGCGCGCATTCGCGAGAACGGGCTGAGCGCTGCCGACGTCGGCACGCTGCCCGGCGCGGCCGGCGGGCCCAAGGCGTTGGGAATTCAAGGTCTGGACCTGGCGCTGTTCGGCGAATGGCTGCCGACGGCTCCGCGGGAGCGTTCGCTGATCGGTGCGTCGGTGGGTTCCTGGCGGTTTGCCAGCGCTTGCTTGCCGGACGCCGCCGAAGGCATTCGCCGGCTCGGTCATCTGTACACCGAGCAGAATTTCGACAAGGGCGTGACCATGGCGCAGATCAGCCAGAGCTCCCGACGCATGCTCGATGAGCTGCTGGACGGACGCGACGCCACGATTCTGGACAACGCCCATTACCGACTCAACATCATGGTGGTCAAAAGCCACGGCCTGCTCGCCCATGACCATCGCGGTCGCCTGGGGCTGGGCCTGTCGTCGGTGATCGCCGACAACCTGCGGGGTCGCGCCCGGCTGTCGCGGCATTTCGAGCGGTTGATCATCCACGACCCGCGCCTGGCGCCACCGGTCAATGCATTGAATGACTTCCCGTCGCGCTTCGTCGCCCTGAATACCGGTAATTTGCGCCAGGCGTTGTTGGCGTCCGGCTCGATCCCGATGGTCATGGAAGGCGTGCGGGACTTGCCCGGTGCCGGCGCTGGGACCTTTCGCGACGGCGGTCTGCTGGACTATCACCTGGACCTGCCCTACAGCGGCAATGACATCGTGCTCTATCCGCACTTCACCGACCGGATCATTCCCGGCTGGTTCGACAAGACCCTGCCGTGGCGCCGCGCCTGTCCGGCGCGCTTGCAGGATGTCCTGCTGCTGGCGCCGTCGAAGGAATACCTGGCGCGCCTGCCCTACGGCAAGTTGCCGGACCGGAACGACTTCAAACGCTTTATGGGTGATGCCCCGAGCCGGCAGAAATACTGGCGCGCAGCGATGGAAGAAAGCCGTCGGATGGGCGACGAGTTCCTCGAACTGGCCGCCAGTGGTCGCCTCGGCGAGCGCTTGCTGACCCTTTAGTCAGTGTTTTGTCCGGCGCTCTGGTAAACTCGCCGCCTGCCCACATCGCCGCGGCGATCGCCACCTGACAGAGCTGAAAATCACTGTGGAAATCTTCAAAGAGTTTACGTTCGAATCCGCCCACCGCCTGCCCCACGTACCGGACGGCCACAAGTGCGGTCGCCTGCACGGTCACTCGTTCAAAGTGGCGATCCATCTGAGTGGCGATCTGGATCCGCATACCGGCTGGATCCGCGACTTCTCGGAAATCAAGGCGATCTTCAAGCCGTTGTATGAGCGCCTCGATCACAACTATTTGAACGACATTCCTGGCCTGGAAAACCCGACCAGTGAAGTGCTGGCCAAGTGGATCTGGACTGAGTTGAAGCCATTGCTGCCAGAACTCAGCGCGATTCGTATCCACGAAACCTGCACCAGCGGTTGCATCTATCGCGGCGAATAAAAACGCCCGATTCAGAAGAACCACCGGCGACGGTGGTTTTTTTATGCCTGTCGTTTCCGCCTCACGCCGAGTACAGTCAGGCCCCATCCTTGGCCCAAAGGAGCCCGTCCCATGTCACCGCTTATTCGTCCCGCTACGCTTGAGGATATCGCGCAGATCGAGGCCATCGTCGAGGCGGCTTACTCGCCTTACATCGAGCGAATCGGCCGTAAACCGGCGCCGATGCTGGATGACTACGCCAGCCAGGTCCTGGCCAGGCGCGTACATGTGCTTGCTGACGAACAGGCGTTGCATGGCTTTGTGGTGCTGATCGACACCGAAGAGTACTTGCTGCTGAACAACATCGCGGTCAATCCGGTGGTCAAGGGGCAAGGCCTTGGCCGGCAACTGCTGGAATTCGCCGAACGCCATGCACGGGAAGCGGGTTACCCGACGATCCGGCTCTACACCAACGAAGCCATGAGCGAAAACATCGCGCTGTACACCCGCCGTGGATTTGTCGAAACCCATCGGGTCGAAGAAAACGGCTTGCGCCGGGTGCATATGAGTAAAGTGCTGGGCTGAAGCACACTGAACACCTGTGGGAGCGAGCCTGCTCGCGAAAGCGATCTGTCAGTCACATTGATGCTGGATGTGCCAAAGCCTTCGCGAGCAGGCTCGCTCCCACAGTGGGTCTTCGCTGGACACAGAATCAGCGTACGGCACCAATTCCCTTGTGGGAGCGGGCTTGCTCGCGAAGGGGCCCGATCAGTCAACATCCACAGTGACTGACAGACCGCTTTCGCGAGCAAGCCCGCTCCCACAAAGGGGGATGCGTTTCGTCAGGTGTTGCATTCGTCCTGCCCTAAGATGCCTATGCTTTTTGGCTCTCCCCGCCAAGAGGACACCCCCATGACTGACTGGCCTCTGCCTCAAACCTATCGCTTTAATGGGCACTCCGTTCGCTACGCCGTGCGCGGCGATGGCCCGCCGCTGGTGTTTGTGCATGGCACGCCCTTCTCTTCCTTTGTGTGGCACCGGATTGCGCCGCATTTCATCGCTACGCACCGGGTGCATTACTTTGATCTGCTGGGTTACGGGCAATCCGAGAAAATCGACGGCGATGTGTCCCTCGGTGTGCAGAACGAGTTGCTGGCCCAGTTGCTGGACCACTGGGGCCTGGAACAGCCGGACGTGGTGGCCCACGATTTCGGCGGCGCCACCGCCCTGCGTGCGCATCTGCTGAACGACAAGAACTATCGCAGCCTGACCCTGATAGACCCGGTGGCGCTGACGCCCTGGGGCTCGCCGTTCGTGCAGCATGTGCGCCAGCATGAAGCGGCGTTCAGAGGTCTACCCGACTACATCCAGCGCGCCATCGTGCCGACCTATATTCGCGGGGCGATCAAGCGCGAGATCCCCGACCCTGAACTGGCGCCCTATGTGCAGCCATGGCTGGGTGAACCGGGGCAAGCGGCGTTCTATCGGCAGATCGCGCAAATGGACGAACGCTACACCCGCGAGGCCGAAGGGCTGTACCCGACAATCCGCTGCCCGGTGCAGATTCTGTGGGGCGAGGATGATCAGTGGATTCCCATCGAGCGTGGGCAAGCGCTGCACCGAATGATTCCAGGCTCCCGTTTCCTTGCCATTCCAAACGCCGGGCATCTGGTGCAAGAAGATGCGCCGGAAGCGATCGTCGCGGCGTTGCTGCGGTTTTTGCCCTCGGCCGGATGACGATTTTCCCCTGTGGGAGCGAGCCTGCTCGCGAAAGCGTCGGCACGTCCAACATTGATGTGCCTGACACACCGCTTTCGCGAGCAGGCTCGCTCCCACATGGGCAGTGCATTCCCTCAGACACACCGCTTTCGCGAGCAAGCCCGCTCCCACATGGGTCTTGTGTGCCATGCGCTGCACCGCTTTCGCGCCCCGATCCCCCGCCTCGTCTATAAATAACCCCACCACTCCACGCTTGGCACGACCACTGCAACCCTCCCCGCGTCTCTCATTCAGCAAGGAACGCCCCATGACGCAGAACGATCCGGGTAACGATTACCCCCTCAGCGAAGTCCCGATGCATGCCCGCAAGGGCCTCGCCTCCACCGCCATGGTGCTGCTGGGTTTCACCTTCTTCACCGCGACCATGTTTGCCGGGGGCAAGCTCGGGGTCGCGTTCAGTTTTGGCGAGATGATGGCGGTGATCGTCGTCGGCAATCTGCTGCTGGGGATCTACGCCGCAGGCCTTGGCTACATCGCCTTCAAGAGCGGCCTCAACTCGGTGTTGATGGGCCGTTTCTGTTTCGGTGAGGTGGGCAGCAAGCTCAGTGACCTGATCCTCGGTTTCACCCAGATCGGCTGGTACGCCTGGGGCACGGCCACGGCCGCCGTGGTGCTGGGCAAATATTTCGAACTGGACGAAGGCACGGTGCTCGGGCTGATGGTGTTGTTCGGCATGGTGTTTTGCGCGACCGCGTATGTCGGTTATCGCGGGCTGGAGATCCTGTCGTACATCGCGGTGCCGGCAATGATGTTGCTGCTGATGCTGTCGATGTGGGTCGCGACGGTCAAGGTCGGCGGGCTCGACGGGTTGCTCGCCGTGGTGCCGACCGGCACGCTGGATTGGTCGACGGCGATTACCCTGGTGTTCGGCACCTTCGTCAGCGGCGCCACCCAGGCCACCAATTGGACGCGGTTCTCCCGTTCGGCGCGGGTCGCGGTGCTGGCGAGCCTGATCGGGTTTTTCATCGGCAATGGCCTGATGGTGCTGATCGGCGCCTATGGGGCGATCGTCTATCAGCAGCCGGACGTGGTCGAAGTCCTGCTGTTGCAAGGTTTCGCCATGGCGGCGATGGCGATGTTGCTGCTCAACATCTGGAGCACCCAGGACAACACCATCTACAACTTCGCCGTCGCCGGTTGCAACCTGCTGCGCACCGGCCGGCGCAAAACCGTGACCCTGGCCGGCGCAGTGATCGGCACCTTGCTGGCGCTGCTGGGCATGTACGACATGCTGGTGCCCTACCTGATTTTGCTCGGCACGGTGATTCCGCCGATTGGCGGTGTGATCATGGCGGATTTTTTCTTTCGTTATCGCGGTCAATATCCTCGACTGGCCGATGCCCGGCTGCCGGCGTTCAACTGGCCGGGCCTGAGTGCTTATGCGGTCGGCACCATCGCCGCGTTCGGCTCACCGTGGGTCGCGCCACTGGTAGGCATCGCCGCTGCCGCGCTAACGTATATGTTATTGACCGGCGTGCTGGGTGTCCGCACAGCCGAAGCACCACTACAAGATCTATAAAAGGATTCGCCTGATGCACATCATCAACGCCCGCCTGCGCAACCAAGAAGGCCTGCATGAGTTGCACCTGGAAAACGGTCTGATCGGCAACATCGCCCGACAGACCGAAGCCCCGACCCTGGGTCCCGGCGACCTGGACGCCGGCGGCAACCTGGTGGTGCCGCCCTTCGTCGAGCCGCACATTCACCTCGACGCGACGCTGACCGCCGGCGAACCGCGCTGGAACATGAGCGGCACGCTGTTCGAAGGCATTGAATGCTGGGGCGAACGCAAGGCTACCATCACCCTGGAAGACACCAAGACTCGGGCGAAAAAAACCATCCAGACCCTGGCCGCCCACGGCATCCAGCATGTGCGCACCCACGTCGATGTCACCGATCCGACCTTGACCGCGCTCAAGGCCATGCTCGAAGTGCGCGAGGAAAGCCGTCACCTGATCGACCTGCAAATCGTCGCGTTTCCCCAGGAAGGCATCGAGTCCTACCGCAACGGTCGCGAGCTGATGGAAGAAGCCATTCGCATGGGCGCCGATGTGATCGGCGGCATCCCGCATTTCGAGTACACCCGGGACCAGGGCGTGAGTTCGGTGAAGTTCCTGATGGACCTGGCCGAACGCACCGGTTGCCTGGTGGACGTGCACTGCGATGAAACCGATGATCCGCACTCGCGCTTCCTCGAAGTGCTGGCCGAAGAAGCACGCAGCCGCGACATGGGCTCGCGGGTCACCGCCAGCCACACCACGGCGATGGGCTCCTACGACAACGCTTACTGCGCCAAGCTGTTCCGCTTGCTCGGGCATTCCGGGATCAGTTTCGTCTCCTGCCCCACCGAAAGCATTCACCTGCAAGGACGCTTCGACAACTTCCCGAAACGCCGTGGCGTGACCCGCGTGAATGAGTTGCTGGAAGCGGGAATGAACGTGTGTTTCGGCCAGGATTCGATCGTCGATCCGTGGTATCCGCTGGGCAACGGCAACATCCTGCGGGTGCTCGAAGCGGGCCTGCATATCTGCCACATGCTCGGTTATCGCAACCTGCAAAGTGCGCTGGATCTGGTGACGGACAACAGCGCCAAGGCCATGGCCCTGGGGGATCGATATGGATTGGAGCGCGGACGGCCGGCGAATCTGCTGATTCTGTCGGCGGACAGTGATTACGAGGTGATTCGTAGCCAGGGCTTGCCGCTGTATTCGATTCGCGGCGGGGAAGTGTTGATGAAGCGGCAGATGCCGGTGGTGGAATGGGCGAATCAACCCTGAATCTCTATTGACTGAGCGGGCCTCTTCGCGAGCAAGCCCGCTCCCACATTGGATCTTCAGTGGACACAAATTTTGTGTTCGACACAGACCTAATGTGGGAGCGGGCTTGCTCGCGAAGGCAATCTTGAATTCACCCCATCAACCGCGCTGTACCAAACAACCTCACCCGACTCAATTCACCACCCTGCTCTTCCAGCAAAATCGGCGCCGTCCCGCCAGGCATGACCACTTTCACTTCACCCGCCTTCACCCAACCTACCCGCCAAGCCGCACAAGCCACCGCACTGGCGCTGGTGCCCGAGGATGCCGTCGGCCCTTCCCCACGCTCAAACACCCGCGCCACGACCCGACCTTCAGACTCCAGCAGCGCCCATTGCAAATTCACCCCCGCCGCACAGGGCTGACCCGCCCCGCTGGGCATGGCGTAGGCGATACGCGTCAGCCCTTCAGACAATCCCGGTCCGCGCATTTGCTGATTGCTCGGCAATGCTTCGACACCGGTGACCAACGTCACGCAATGAGGATTGCCGATCCGCACAAACTGGCTGCGGCACCACGCTGGGTCGAGGGCCGACAACGGCTGCACATGGCTGACCTCGCGTTCATTCAACATCACGCTTTCAACAGCCTCGGCACCCACCGCTTGCGGCCCGAACGAAGGTTTGCCCAAGTCCAGCCAGAAGCCGTGCACGCCATCGACCTCGGCGGGTTTCACGGAAGTTTCCACCGGCGAAACCGCATCGCTTTTGTCGTGATGGACCTGGAGCACACACGGTTCTTCCTTCGGCAGCAAACCTTGCTCACTGAGCGCCTGGGAGAAAATCGTCAAGCCGTTGCCACTGCGCTCGGCCAGGGTGCCGTCGGTGTTGACGATCAGCAGATCAAAGGGCGGCGAGGATTGAAACGGGCCGACCAGCAAGCCGTCGCAGCGATGGTCTTTGCTGCCAGGTGGCTGGGTTCCAGGCGCCCAGCCGCAGAATGTTTCGATGGCCGACAATGCCCAGGCTTCACGGGTGTGTGCCGCGTCGCGGGCCTGCTCTGGCACATTGATACCGCTGCGTCGCACAGCGTCAGGCGCCACAACTGCGTAAATATTGCCCCGGGCATCGTAGAACGGCGTCATGGATCGGTCCTGCAGTCAGTGTGAAAAATGCCTGTACTGTAGCGTCAAATCCCGGCGACGAAATACCGCCCCGGCGTCACCCCGAACGTGCGGCGGAACATCGCAATAAATGCGCTGACATTGTCGTACCCCAGTTCCAGCGCAATGGTCGTCACCGGCACCTCCGCCGCCAGCAGTTCCAGCGCTCGCAACAATCGCGCGCGCTGGCGCCATTGGCTGAAAGTGAAGCCGGTTTCGCTGACGAAGCGTCGAGCCAGGGTACGTGCCGACACCCCACCCCACTGCGCCCAGTTTTCCAGCGAACGGTTGTCGGCCAGGTCATCGACCAGTGCCTGGGTGATCCGGCGCAATCGCGAATCCTGGGGCAGCGGCAGGCCGAAAGGTTCGCTGGGCAATGCGGCGATTTCATCGAGAATGAGCTGAGCGACCCTGTCCTGACGTTGATCCAGTGCACCCTCGCCCCAGGTCGCGGCGCGGTCCACGGCTTCGCGCAGCAGGCCCGAAGTCGCGATGATGCATGGCTGTTTCGGTAACTCGACACAATCCGGCTGCGCCACATAGACGCTCCAACCATGGAACGGGCCATGGGAGCGCAAACCATGCAGGCAGTCCGGCGGAATCCACACCGCGTGGGTGGCCGGCACCACCCAATGATGATCCGCCGCTTCCACCGACAACAACCCGCGCCGCGCCCCCAGCAATTGACCGCGAGCATGCTGGTGCAAAGCGCTTTGGCGCTCGACGGGGCTGTCCAGCGTGACAGCGATCACTCGCGCGGCGGTGGACGACTGTGCCAGTTCGGTGGCTATCAGGGGCTTAGTCATTGGCAGTTTTACGGTATTGAATGACCTTGATCAGGCAGTTTAGCCATGATCGACGCTTTAGGCTGTGCATTCATTCAACAGGAGTCACCGATATGCGCGCCGAAGACCTGCTTCCCGACGAAATCAACCAAGGCCAATTCAACGGCACCACCGTGCGCAAAGGCACGGTCGGGGCTTTTCTGATCAATGCGCGGACGCTGGCCGATTCGACTGCCAGCGACGAACAACGCCGTGCGGCCGAGCAGGATATTGTCGAGGCTTTGCCGGCGCTGCGGGCCCTGGGTTTGTTCGAGATTTTGCAAGTGCGCGACCAACGCCTGCGCCAATTGTGCGAACGCCGCTGATACCCGCGCTCGCGATTGAGGGGCGGGCTGTGCAAGGATGTCAGCCTGCCTCACCGCGAACCGCTGCGGACGCTGATCGAACCTGACCGGTAAGTCACTGTCCCTTGGGTACGCGACGTTTTTTGCCAAGGATCGATATGACCAACCTCAACACCCCCACCTCATTTGTTCCCGGACGCCTGGAACAGATGTCCACCCGCATTGCCTTTTTTATCGCCGGCCTCGGTATCGCCGCGTGGGCGCCGCTGGTGCCGTACGCCAAGGCCCGGGCCGGTCTGGATGAAGGCACGCTCGGTTTGCTGCTGTTGTGCCTGGGGGTCGGGTCGATTCTGGCGATGCCGGTTGCGGGGATGCTGGCGACGCGTTTTGGTTGTCGCCGGGTGGTGGCCGCCGGGGTTTTGTTGATTTGCATGGCCCTGCCGCTGTTGGCCACGGTGTCGTCGATACCGGCGCTGATGGCGACGCTGTTCATGTTTGGCGCGGGGCTGGGCACGGTGGATTCGACGGTGAACCTGCAAGCGGTGATCGTCGAGCGGGCCAGCGGCAAAACCATGATGTCTGGGTTCCACGGCTTGTTCAGCCTGGGCGGGATCGTCGGCGCGGCGGGTGTCAGCGCCCTGCTCGGCCTCGGTGTTTCACCGCTCGGCGCGACACTGGTGGTCGTGGTGGTGCTGATCGCCGCGTTGCTTAAAGCGGTGCCGCATCTGTTGCCTTACGGCAGTGAAAAGTCCGGACCAGCGTTTGCCGTGCCCCATGGCATCGTGCTGTTTATCGGCATGATGTGCTTCATCGTGTTCCTCACCGAAGGCGCGGTGCTCGACTGGAGCGCGGTGTTCCTGGTGTCCGAGCGTGGGATCGACACCGCGTATGCCGGGATGGGTTATGCGGCGTTTGCGCTGACCATGACCACTGGGCGTTTGACCGGGGACGCCATTGTGCGGCGCCTGGGCGCGACCAGAGTCATGGTGTTTGGTGGGTTGACGGCGGCGGTTGGCCTGGCGTTGGCGACGTTTGCACCGACCTGGGAAGTGGCGCTGGTGGGTTATGCGCTGGTCGGCGCCGGGTGTTCGAACATCGTACCGGTGCTGTACACCGCAGTGGGTAAACAGACCGTCATGCCGGAAAGCATCGCCGTGCCGGCCATCACTACCCTCGGTTACGCAGGCATCCTCGCCGGGCCTGCACTGATCGGGTTCGTCGCCCATGGCAGCAGCTTGAGTTTTGCATTCGGGTTGATGGCGGTGTTGCTGGTGGCGGTGGCCATTGGCGGGAAAGTGTTGAAGGTCTGAACAGCTTCGCGAGCAGGCTCGCTCCCACAGGGGATCTCCAGTGAACACAGGATTTGTGTATGGCAGAGATCAACAATGTGGGAGCGGGCTTGCTCGCGAAAGCGGTGGGTCAGGCGACATCTTTATCGACTGATAATCAGTCTTCGCGAGCAAGCCCGCTCCCACAGGGGATCTCCAGTGAACACAGGATTTGTGTACGGCAGAGATCAACAATGTGGGAGCGGGCTTGCTCGCGAAGGCAGTCACCCCGGTCTGTCAGAACCCGACGCTGGCCTGCACAAAGAATGTGCGCGGTGCGCCGACGTAGATGCCCGAGTTGTTGTCGCTGGAGCGGGTGAAGTATTGGTGGTCGAACACGTTTTTCACCCCGGCGCCGAGTTTCAGGTTCGACAGTTGTGAACCGAAGTCATAACCCCCGCGCACGTTCCAGGTCACGTAGCCCGGTATGTTGCCGTACTGCCCGTCGGCGCTGCCTTCGGTGATGTAGTTGCCGGTGAAGCTGCCATCAGCGTTCACGCCAGTGCCCGGCGAGTGCTGTTTGGACTGGGCGAAACCATCAATGTTGTAAGTCCAGCGATTGATGTCATAACGCAGGCCGACGGTAGCCACCTGACGGGAATAGAACGGCAGGTCACGGCCCTTGAAGCCTGGAATTTCACCTTCATAGGTGGCACGGGTGTAGGTGAAACCGGCGTTGGCGGTCAGGCCGTCGAGCCGTGGATCGAGCGCCGACATGTCGTAGTGCACCGACGCTTCCAGGCCCTGGTGCTTGGTCGCGCCAAGGTTGGTCCAGCCCACATCGTTGCTGATGTATTGCAGTTCATCATCGAAGTCGATGTAGAACAGCGTCACTTCCCCGCCCCACACGTCATCGTTGTAGCGCGTGCCGACCTCGTAGGTCTTGGCCTTTTCCGGGCTCAGGCCATTGGCGGTGCTGTCACCCGAGCCACCCTGGCCGAGCTGGAAATATTGCAGGCTGCCGAACGAGGTTTCGTAGTTGGCAAACAGCTTCCAGGCATCGGACAAGTGATACATCACGCTCAGGGCCGGCAGCGGTTCGTTGCTTTCGATGCTGCGGTTTTTCTCTGGTACACGCTTGCCGGCGGTGTCGAGTACGGCGCGGTCGTGCCAGTCAGTACTGATGTGCTCGAAGCGAATCCCCGGCGTAACGGTCCAGTTGCCGACATCGATTTTGTTATCGAGGTAAACCGAGTTGGCTTCGGTGCCACCGGTGCGATCCTGGAACACATGGCCGTCAGACGTCGGGGTGATCACCGGTTGGTTGTTCACCAGCGCCACGCGGCTCGACTGCTCGTGCATCGCCTCTTTCAGGTAGCGATAACCGACGCTGACTTCCTGGGTGGTCGGGCCGACATCAAACACATGGGACACCCGCGGCTCGACGCCCAGGGTGTAATAGGAACGCGGATAAGAGCTGAGGGTTTTCTGGTCGCGAGCGGCGATGTTGCTGCCACGGAAACTGTCGGTGTAATACGTCAGCACTTCGGCCTGGGTGCGATCGTCGATCTGCCGCGCCCACTTGAAGGACACATCTTTACGACGGCCCGTGAAGTTGTCGTAGTCGCGGTCGGACTGGAACGGACTGGCGTCGTACTGCTTCTGGGTCAGGCCGCCGGGCATGTCGGCGCTGGCGTCGTAGTAGTGGAAATTCAGGCTGAAATCATCAACGTCGGTCGGCGCCCAGTGGGTCTTGAGGATCACGTCGTCGATGTCGTTGCCGTTATTGCTTTCGCGGTAACCGTTGCCGTTCACCCCGGTGTACAACAGGGCGACGCCCATGCCGTTGTCCGCCGTGCCGCCGACAAACGCGGTGTCAATGTGTTTCCAGCCGCCGTGCTGGGAGGTTTCCAGGGTGGTGCCGATTTCACCGGTGGCTTTTTCCGGGATGGCGCGGGTGACGAAGTTGATAACGCCGCCGACGTTCTGTGGCCCATAACGCACGGAGCCGGCGCCGCGGACCACGTCGATGCTGTCGAGGTTGCCCGAGGAAATCGGCGCCATCGACAGTTGCGGCTGGCCATACGGGGCGAATGCGGCCGGTACGCCGTCGATCAACACGGTGGAGCGCGGCGACAGGCGCGAGGTCAGGCCACGGACGCCGACGTTCAGGGAAATATCGCTGCCACCGGTGCCGTTGGCGTCCTGCACTTGTACGCCAGGCACGCGTTTGAGCACGTCGCCGACGTTCATTGCACCCTGCTCAACCATCGCTTCGCGGCGAATCACAGTCCGCGCGCCGGGGTGGTTTTGCACCACGGCAGCATCCGCGTCACCGAGCCAGTCGCCGACGACCTTGATGTCGGTCACGCCCAGTTCCAGCGGGCCGTTGGACGCGGAGGTCGGCGCCGGGGTCAGGGTCACCGAGCCTTCATCGATCTGATATTCCAGACCGCTGCCCTGCAGCAATTGGCGCAGGGCCTGCTCTGGGGAGAGGTTGCCGTCCACCGCCGGGGCCTGTTTGCCGGCGACCAGTTCCGGACTGAAAAAAACCTGTAACGAGGTTTGCTGACCGAGCTGACTCAAGGCCTGGCCCAGCGGCTGCGCCTGGATGTGAATGGCATCGGCGGCGAACGCTTGGGGCAACGCGGCGCTGACAGCCAATGCCAGCGCGAGTGGCAGCCAAGGTGATTTGTTGTTTTTAGCGGTGGTTTTTTTCACGTCGTACGTTGTCCTGTGGATCGCAAGAATACGCGGCTGTTAATGCAAACCAGTTGCAGTTGGACAAGAAGACGAAGAACTCGAAAAAAACCTGAATCTATCGCGCAATTATTTCCTGACTGCCATCAGGAAGCGTGCGCACGGCCACCGGCAAGATGCTCGGCAAGGCCTTGAGCAACGCATCGGTGTTGTCGGATTTGAACACGCTGGTCAGGCGCAGATTGCCCACTTTGTCGTTGCCGACCGTGAGCGGCTTCTCCCGATAGCGCGACACTTCGGCGGCGACTTCGGCGAGGCTGGCGTTGTTGAACACCAGTTTACCGCTGCGCCACGCGGTCAGTTCCTGCGGGTTGACCGCGTAGGCGGCGGCCACTTTGCCTTGGACGTCGATATGCGTACCGAGGCCAGCGGTGAGGTTGATGAAATCGGTGCCGTAGCCCTGAACCTTGACCGTGCCCTGCTCCACCGCGACCCTGGTTTGGGCCGGGTCCCGACGCACATCGAACCGGGTGCCGGTGACCGTGACCTGGCCGTTGCCCGTCTCGACAACAAATGGCCGGCTGCTGTCGTGCTCGACGCTGAACATCGCCTCGCCCTCCGTCAGCTCGATGCCGCGACGATTCTTTTCAAAACGCACCTGCACCCGGCTGCGGCTATTGAGATCGATCATCGAACCGTCCGGCAACGCCACATGCTGGCGCTCGCCCAGGGCCGTGGAAAATTCCGCGGTGTAGGTCGCCGGGTGATTCAAACCGCTGAACAAGCCCAGGCCGAGCGCTACCGCCAACACACTGGCGGCCACTGCATAACGCACCAGCGGACGTCGTTTGCGGCGCTCTGGCGGGGCTTCGCACAAGGCTTGCAGGCGCTTCGCGGGCAACAGATCCGCCGCCGTCCACAAGCCCTGGAGCAATTGAAATTCATCACGATGCTGCGGATGTTCATGCAGCCAGACTTCGAAACGTCGATGTTCTTCGACGCCCACCGCCGGCTCCTGCAAACGCACAAACCAGCGTGCCGCCTCGTCGCGAACCGCTGTTTGCCCGCACGCGCAATCACGAGTATCCATCATGGAAATTCCTGTTTGGCCGGGGGTGTCAATGGGAGATGACGGCACGCTTCCCTGCAGGAGCTGCCGAAGGCTGCGATCTTTTCCAGGGCACCGCGAATCATGACTGCGCCCCATCCAGACGATCGCGCAGATGCCGCAGGGTGCGGATCATATACTTTTCCACCATGTTCTTGGACAGCCCCAACCGCTCGGCGATTTCCGCCTGGGTCAGGCCTTCGATCTTCTGCCAGACAAACACCTTGCGGCAGTTGATCGGCAACTCCGTGAGCGCCCGTTCAATGGAATCGGCCAACTGGATCGCATGCATGAAATGCTCCGGGTCGCCGGATGACGACACACTGTGATCAATCGCCTCGGACTCCATGGCGCCCCGCCGATCCTCACGCCGATAGCCATCCACCGCAATGTTGCGAGCGGTCTGGTGCAAATACGCCCGAGGCTGCTCCACCGCCGCCGAATCCGACTCAAGCACCCGCACGAAGGTGTCATGGGCCAGGTCCTCAGCCTGCTGACGATTTCTCAGGCGACGGGTCCAGGTGCCGATCAACTCTTCGTAATGCTCGAAAAAGCCGTGGGTGCGGGGCAGCTTGGGGGTCATTGCGGTGTGCTGTAGGGAGGAGGCGTGAATAGTAATGCTTCCTATTAAGCCCAGCAAATCATTCCTCAAAGCAGCGACGGAGGGAGGCGCCGGGGGCGCGGTGGGCCTCTCGTCTGCTACGCTTCGGACCTTTGAATTTATTCAGCCACCCGTTATTCAAGGAAGACGTTGTCATGAGCACTCCTGAGACTGTGCTAAATATCAACGCAGTCGCCAAGCGTATCAAAAGTCTTATGCCCCGTTATCTCGAACGGCTGAAAGAACAGGACAGTGAAGATTACACCGGTGCATTCCAAGTGTTTGAAGAGGACACAGTCCTCTTCGAGTTACTCTTCAGCTATCCGTACATATCGCGATATCTTGACTATGACTATCTATGTGGAATTCTGCACTTCTTTATTGTTCACAATGAAATTCATGACCCGGTAAAAGCGGCAGAACTTATGAACGAACAAATTATAGGCAGCAAAGAGCACTTGGACTGGGTTGCCGTTTACCCCATAAACTTTGTCAGATCATTGGGGTCCAGATTCGGAAAGCGGAAGGTCATTGAAGGTAGTCACATTTTTGGTCGTTTTACCCTTTCCGAACCACAAGAAAGTCATTCGGCGTTGGAGAACTTTATCCGTGAGGGATATGGTGTCGATCACGTTGATCAGAGCGCCTATTTACATCAGTCGGAGCCAAGTGATCAGGCGTTGAAAAAACTGCCCCTGCTTTCATTTAAGGTTCACGGATCTGATGACGCACGCGCCCTGACAGCAAGCACGAAGCTGCGCTACTTCTGTTCGTTATTTGAAGTATTTGCCGTTTATTTCGATGCAAAGGAAGGAATGAAAACCTCACATGAAACCAACGTTCATCACGGTTTCTTTATTAACAAGATGACAGGCGATATTGACCGAACGCCTTTGACCAAGCCGACACAAATGAGTTTTGATCCTGTGCCCGACTTTATTCAGACGCTCAAGGACAATGACTTTTCCTATTTTTCTGAGCTGGTTTTCCATAGCAACGATACGCTATTCAAGAAACTCCGCAGTGCGCTCTACTTCTTTTCAAAGGGGCTGAATGGAAGCGACGACATTCTAAACTTCATCAGCTACGTGATTGCCATCGAGGCGATTTTTTCCAAGGACAAGAATAACCCGATAAAGATAACGCTCTCGGAGCATATTGCTATCCTCTGCTACCCGCCGGAAGAACGTTTTGACATATTCAAACGTATAAAAGCCATTTATGACGAACGTTCAAAAATTGTTCACTCAGGACAATTCGACCTCAGTCAAGACATGATTAGACAAGCCCGAGAAATCGCCGCAACAGCGATTTATCACTGCTTCCTGCTGTACAGGGAACTGAAGGCCGAGGAGTCTGACAACAAAAAAATCGAAGGGTTGTTTTTTCAAAAACTGCAACACAAACGCCTGGGCATCATATGAAGCATGCGAAAGCATCCAGCAAGCCACCTGTCAACCGGCAAAGTGCCATTATTGAGCTTGCATTCACCGGGATACCTCGGGCTACAATGCGGCCTGATCAAAATAGCTGGGGGGCGGGATGGCACCGACTCGCACTTTTAAGCGCGAGCAGCGGGTTCGATCCCCGCTCACCCAACCTGATATGACGATGATCCTCCAAACCCGCTGGAAACTACTGATCGAGCTGAAGAAAGAGGCGTTACGGTCTCTTCCCCTGCTGTTCAACTTCGACTCTGCACGATCATTCATGCGGACGTTGGGTGGCCGGTCGAACTTGACGTTCTATCCGCAATCATTGTCTTGCACCGTTCAGTTCTATCAAAGGCTGAAGCGCACCTGCGTCGAACACGGCTTCACTGGTCGAAAATTTCCGCTCACGCAAAACTCGACAAACCGTCACTACAACTTCAGCTTCCGTCTTTACGGCACGAACCTCTTGGTGATTGAGGTCGAGCGTTCTCCCTTGGTCGTCGGTAAAGACGAAGACCTGATTACGCTGACTGATTTCTGGAAAGAGCCGGCGCTGGGCGAACTGACACACCACATCGTCGGCTTGATCAATAACCCTTCCAGAGACTTCAAGCCCTCTGGTCAGCGTCCGCCGGCTTACCCCTGCAACCGTCTTGTTGCACCGCAGGATGAGCAACCTGAACAACCGAAGCTGGTTGAACTGCTGACCCGACACAGGCTGCCGTCGCAAAAAGTGCTCAAAACTGTCCAGGACAGGAACGATACCCTGCAAAGTGACAGTTCAATACTCTTGGTTGACCGTCAAGGTGTCCTGGCTTTTATACCTCAGGAACTGGAAGACGACCTGACCGTAAGACGGCGTTTCCTCGCTGCCAGCAACACTTTGGAAATACTGGCCTGCGTTGCAAAAATGATCGAATGCCACTCTTTGCTCACCATCCCGAAAGAGCAATTAGAGGACTTATCGTTTTACCTGAGCAATCCGCGAAAAAGATTTCTCCACAGCTACTCTTCGCGATTGATCTGGCAGGCACTGGCCGCCGAGTTTGACCTCGACGAGGACAGCTGGAGTCAAATGGACTTACATCATGAGGTTGAAGAAGTGATCGAGCGTAATGCGGCGCGAGTATTGGTAGTCACGGCGCTGGCGGAGGAAGCCAGGCCGTTTATCGAGCGTCTGACTGATGTCCAAGTGAGAGAGCACGATAATGCCATCCTCATCACTCAAGGGATCTACCGCAATGCCGGGAAAGAGTCTGACGTCTATATCTTTGCAGCCGGCGTCGGCAATACCCACGCCGCCTTGAACACTCAAACTTTGATCAGAACCCTGAGCCCCGACCTTGTGATCTTCAGTGGCATCGCCGGCGGCCGTAAAGATGCAAAAATCGGCGACGTCGTCATTGCCAACCATGTCTATCACTATGAGTCCGGCAAACAAACAGCCAAAGGCTTTGAAGCACGACCGCGTGTTCTGCAACCTTCCCCCTCAGCTCACTCGCTGATCAGTTCTTTCATGATGAGCGCGCACGCCGGTCCCGAAGATTTCAAGGTGTACTCCAAACCCATCGCCAGTGGCGAAAAGTTGATTGGCAGCACCAAATCCGAGGTTGCCAAGCTGCTGGTCGGGACCTATGGCGACGCACTCGCGATCGAGATGGAGGGTTTTGGGTTTCTCGCCGCGCTGGAGGGCTCGACCATCCCAGGCGTGCTGATCCGTGGTATTTCGGATTTGCTGGACAAGAAATCCAGGAACGAGAATCACGGCCTGGCCATCAACCACGCCGCGGACATCGCGATAAAGCTGATTGCCTTCCATCAGACGGTAAAGCCTGCATAGCACGCCAAGTGATTGTCCACTGAAAACACGGCAGCCAATGCTATCCATTGACTGCCGAACGGCCATTTCAATCACGCCCCTTTGATCATTCCCCACGCCAACTCGTCGCAATCCATCAATCCCCACCCGTCCCCGCCCCCTAAATTAACTCCCAGAACAAGCCGCCGTGCCGTGCGGCCAGTCACTGTGGAGATCGTCCCCATGCAAAACTTCCAGACCCGCAAACAGCAAAGCCCCGTCGAGGGTTGGGATCATCAGGACCCGGAAGAAGCCTTCACCCTGCCCTCGCGTTATTTCTTCGACGAGACGTTGTTCAAGGCCGAACGGGACAATATTTTCATGCACGCCTGGCACGTGGCCGGGCATGTCAGTGAGTTCGCCGAGGCGGGGCAATATGTGGTGACGGATCTGTTTGATCAGAGCGTGGTGGTGGCGCGAAATCGGCAGGGTCAGATCCACGGGTTCCACAATGTTTGCCAGCATCGCGGCAACCGCTTGCTCGAAGAGCGGCGCGGCACAACGGGCGGTGTGGTGCGTTGCGCCTATCACTCGTGGTGTTACGAAATGGACGGCACCCTGCGCGGTGCGCCGCGTTGCGAGAAGATGAAGAACTTCGAATTGCAGCAGTTCAACATTCCGCAGGTGCGCACCGAAGAACTGGGCGGGTTTATCTACTTCAACCTTGACCCGGCGGCGCCATCGTTGCGCGATTTGTTTCCCGGTGCCGACGAGGAAATGCGCCGGGTATTTCCGAACCTGGCGAACATGCGCCTGATCGAGGAACAGGACGTGATCGTGCCGGCCAACTGGAAGGTGATCATGGACAACTCCATCGAGGGTTATCACTTCAAGTTGTCCGGGCCGTGCCATATCGACCTCGCCAAGCTCATCGACTTCAAAGGCTATCAGTTGACCAAACGGGACAACTGGTGGACTTACATCGCCCCGGCCAATCTCTCGGTGACCGAAGCTTACGGCGTGCCGTTGAAACCTGAAGTGAACCCCGACGAGTGTTTCTTCAACATCGGCATGTGGCCGAACAACACCTTCTATACCTTCCCGTTTTCGGAGTTTCTGGGCTCGTTCATCATGATTCCGCTGGACGCCGAGCGCTCGCTGCTGCGCTTCGGTTACTACTCGAACAATGGTGAGACGGCGGCGGTGAGTGCGTCGTGCATGAAGTGGATGAACGAGGATTTGGGACCGGAAGACATTGCGCTGAACATCTCGGTGCAGAAAGGCCTGCATTCGCTGGGATATGACCAGGGGCGCTACATGATCGATGCCCAGCGCAGCAATGAGAGTGAGCATTTGGTGCATCACTTTCACAAGCTGGTGTTTAACGGGATTCATGGGCCCGGTGCAATCTGAGCCAATGCAGGTCCCTGTGGGAGCGAGCCTGCTCGCGAAAGCGGTGCATCAGTCAATATCAATGTTGAAGGATCGATTGCATTCGCGAGCAGGCTCGCTCCCACATGGGCCGTGTTGAATGACAGGCCTTCTTCACACAGCGCTATTTTTTGGAGCACAGCAAACCATGACCCATCATGAGTTTGATTACCTGATTGTGGGCGCTGGGTCAGCGGGTTGCGTGTTGGCCAATCGCTTGAGCGAAGATCCGGCCGTGCGGATTCTGGTGCTGGAAGCCGGGCCGGCAGACAAGAGCTGGACCATCGACATGCCCTCCGCCGTCGGCATCGTGGTCGGCGGCACGCGCTACAACTGGAGCTACAGCTCCGAGCCGGAACCGTATCTGGACGGTCGCCGGATCGGCACACCGCGAGGACGGACCCTGGGCGGTTCGTCGTCGATCAACGGCATGGTCTACATCCGTGGCCATGCCCGGGATTACGACAGTTGGGCCGAACAAGGTTGCGACGGCTGGAGCTATCAGGAAGTGCTGCCGTACTTCAAACGGGCGCAAACCCATGCCGACGGCGCCGACGATTACCGTGGGGCGAGCGGGCATCTGCACGTCACCCCTGGCGATACGCAAACGCCGTTGTGCGCGGCGTTTCTGGCGGCGGGCGCCGAGGCCGGATATGGCTTGAGCGACGACTTGAATGGTTATCGTCAGGAAGCGTTCGGCCCGGTGGATCGCACCACTCGCAACGGGCGACGCTGGAGTACATCGCGGGGATATTTGAGCGAAGCCTTGGCGCGCGGAAATGTTCAGGTCTCCACCGATGCCCTGGCGTTGCGCATTCTGTTCGATGGCCAACGCGCCATCGGCATCGAGTACGAGCAGAACGGCGAGACGCATCAAGCGCTCACCCGCCGCGAAGTATTGCTCACCGCCGGGGCGATCAATTCGCCGCAGCTGTTGTTGCTGTCGGGCATTGGTCCGGCGGCGGAATTGCGTGACCTCGGCATTAGCGTGATCCACGACCTGCCCGGCGTCGGCAAACGACTAAACGATCACCCGGACACTGTCGTGCAATACCTGTGCAAAAAACCGGTGTCGCTGTATCCGTGGACCACCGCGCCGGGCAAGTGGTGGATTGGTGCCCGTTGGTTCGCCACCCACAATGGACTCGCGGCGAGCAATCATTTCGAGGCCGGAGCGTTTATCCGTTCGCGCGCCGGGGTCGAGCATCCCGACCTGCAACTGACCTTCATGCCGCTGGCGGTGCAACCGGGCAGCGTCGATCTGGTGCCGGGCCACGCCTTCCAAATCCACATCGACCTGATGCGCCCCACCAGCCTGGGCAGCGTCACCCTCAACAGCGCCGACCCTCGACAACCGCCGCGCATCCTGTTCAATTACCTGAAAACCGAGCAGGATCGAGCCGACATGCGCGCCGGCGCACGGCTGGTGCGCGAGATTATCGAGCAACCGGCCATGGCCGCGTTCAAAGGAGAAGAATTGGTGCCCGGCCCTCAGGCCCAGAGCGACGAAGCGCTGGACGCCTGGGCCAGGCAGGTCACGGAAACTGGCTACCATGCCAGCGGCACGTGCAAGATGGGGCCGGTGGGCGATCCGGAAGCGGTGGTCGATCCGCACTTGCGCGTGCACGGCCTCAACGGTTTGCGGGTGGTGGACGCCTCGATCATGCCGGTGATCGTCAGCGGCAACACCAACGCGCCGACGGTGATGATTGCAGAAAAGGCCAGCGACCTGATTCGTGGCTTGCCAGCGCTGGCGACGGTTGATGCACCGGTCTGGATTCATCCGCAATGGCAGACTCGACAACGATAGAGATCGCTCATGACTGATCAGTCGTCCAATAGCACTGAAAGCCGCTTTACCTGGCGGCGCGGCGATGTCGCGCCGTTGCGGGTCGCGGTGTTGTTGCTGCCGTCGTTTTCCAACTTTGGCCTGGCGGCGGTGCTGGAGCCATTGGCGATTGCCAACTGGCTAACCCAGCGCCAGATATTCGAATGGTCACTGTTGTCCCTGGACGGCGAACCGGTGCAGGCCAGCAATGCTTTGATCACCGTGGCCAACGATGGACTGCGCGCCGATCAGGGGTTTGATGTGTGCCTGGTGATCGCCAGTTTCGATGTGCACAAACACAGCCGCAACCTGGCGCTCAAGAGTTGGCTGCGCAAACAGGCGTTGTTCGGCGCGGTACTGATGGGCGTGGAAACCGGCACCGAATTGCTCGCCGCTGCCGGTGTGTTGGATGGCTATGAAGCGGCGGTGCACTGGGACAATCTGCAAGGGTTTCAGGAAAGTTATCCGCGGGTCCACGCCAAGCCGCAGCTCTACACCCTGGAACGCCAGCGCATGACTTGCGCCGGCGCGACGACCACCCTGGACATGTTGCTCGGCTGGATCGCTCAAAGCGTTGACAGCGACTTGTCCCGGGAAATCGCCATGCACCTGTTGATGGGGCATGTGCGGGCACCCGCGGACAATCAACTCGACGGCGGCCTGACCAACACCGGGATGTACGGCAGCAAGATTCGCCGGGCGGTGCAGTTGATGGAAAAAGCCCTGGAAGAACCGCTGGATTGCGAGGCGATTGCCAGTCAGGTCGGGTTGTCGCGGCGGCAACTGGAGCGGCAGTTCAAACATCAAACCGGCCTGTCGCCGCTCAAGTACTACATCACCTTGCGGCTGGCCAAGGCTCATAGTTTGCTGCAACAGACCGGCCTGAGCGTGGCGCAAGTCGCGGCGTGTTCAGGCTTCGGCTCGCTGGAGCATTTCTCCCGCACTTACCGCGCGCGTTTCGGCTGCCCGCCCAGCGAAGACCGCAGCCAGGTGTTTACTGCCCCGGTGATGCGCCAGCCCTTGAGCAAGGAACGGCGCCCGGCCGAGGCGGACTGATTCACAGCCGATACCCCCACTCGTTGTAGCATCTGCCGAGGCACGAGGCTGCGTTCGTCTTGTAGCAGCTGCCGAGGCACGAGGCTGCGTTCGTCTTGTAGCAGCTGCCGAGGCACGAGGCTGCGTTCGGCTGCGAAGCAGTCGTGAAGTCGAGCGATGCGGTGTTTCAGTAAACCCGCGTGCTCTGGTTTTACGACTGCTTTGCAGCCGAACGCAGCCTCGTACCTCGGCAGCTGCTACAAACCGAACGTAGGATTCACGAGTTGCTACAAATCGTGTTACGGCCTGATTAACCGATAATCAGGCTCTTCCTCATCCAGAATTTCCATCAGCGCGTTGAAATGCTTGTCGGCAAAGCCTGGGTAATCCAGCCATTGCTGGCAGGTCTTGCGCGCGATTTCGTCACTGGCGATGCGTAACTCGCGGCCAGTGGATAGCGCGGTGATGTAGGTTTCGCAGGCGCGTTCGAAGTAATACAAATCATCGAACGCCTGGGCGATGCTCGGCGCCGCCACCAGCAAGCCGTGGTTGCCCATCAACATGATCGGTTTATCGCCGAGCAAGTGACTGACCCGTTCCGCCTCCTCGCCCAAACCCATGCCGTCGAAACCTTCGTCTATCGCTACACGCTCGAAAAAACGCATGGAGTTTTGCTCGATCGGTGGCAGCCGCGAATCCGTCAGGCACGCCAGCGCCGTCGCGTATTTGGAGTGGGTGTGCAGGATGCAACGGGCGTGGGGCTGGTTGCGATGGATCGCGCTGTGCAGGGCCCAAGCGGTGATGTCCGGCGCGTCCGGGCGGTCGAGGCTGGCCGGGTCGTCGGCGTTGACCAGCAGCAAGTCACTGGCCTTGATCCGCGAGAAATGCTTGCCGTACGGGTTGATCAAAAATTCCCGACCATCCCCCGACACCGCGACGCTGAAGTGATTGGCGATGGACTCATGCAGATTCAGCCGCGCCGCCCAGCGAAAGGCGCAGGCCAGGCGGATTCTCAGTTGCTCGACAGGTGGGTTCATCGTGTGCCCTCGGCGTGATGGATCGGCTTTCCGGCAGTGTAGAGAGACGCCGCTGCGACACTTGATGGGAAACGACATGGGCTGCCGTTATTTCGCGGCGCGGCCACCGTGGGAAAACGGCATGGTTATGCCGCGTTTGATCAAGAGCACCGTTGTCGGCACCGCCATAGTGAGCGTCACGACCCACTTGGCTGGAGACATCGATGGTGCAGATTCCGTTGTTTATTGCAGGTGTGTGGCAGACGCCGTCGCAGGCGCGATATCGCGATGTGATCAACCCCGCGAACGAGGACGTGCTGGCACAGGTGGCCGTGGCCGGAGCGGTCGATGCGGGGTTGGCGATCAGCGCCGCGCGTCAGGCTTTTGATGAGGGACCATGGCCGACGATGCCGGTCACCGAACGCGCGCAACTGATGCAGCGGATCGCCGGGTTGATTGAAAAGGATGCCGAGCCTCTGGCGCGCCTGGAAACCCTTAACGCCGGCAAGACGTTGGGTGAAAGCCTTGGCGACGTCGGCAATGTGGTCGCCACGTTTCGCTTCTACGCCGCCCTGCTGGAGACCGAAAGCGCCAGCGTCAACAGCCACGCGCCGGCGCATGTCATCAGCTTCAACCAGCGTGAACCGGTGGGCGTTTGCGCGTTGATCGCGCCGTGGAATTATCCGTTGCTGCAAGCGGTGTGGAAGATTGCCCCGGCCCTGGCCGCCGGCAACACGGTCGTGTTCAAACCCAGCAGCCTGACGCCGATGACCGCTCACCGCTTGACCGAGTTGCTCGCGCAAGCAGGTTTGCCGAGCGGCGTGTTCAACCTGCTCTGCGGTCCTGGCGATGTCGGGGAATTACTCGCCGCCAGCGATGACGTGGACCTGGTATCGCTGACCGGTGGCGCCGGGGCCGGCGGCAAAGTGATGCGCGCCGCCAGTGGCAACTTCAAGCGTGTGGCGCTGGAGTTGGGCGGCAAGAATCCGAACATCGTGTTCGCCGATGCGGACTTTGACGTGGCACTGGATCAGGCGTTGAACGCGGTGTTTTTCAACGCCGGGCAAATTTGTTCCGCCGGCTCGCGCTTGCTGGTGGAGGACGGAATTCACGATCGATTTGTCGAGGCGCTGCAGAAACGGATTCTGAAGATTCGTCTCGGTGACGGGCTCGATCCGTTGACGCAAATGGGCCCGCTGATTTCGGCCAATCAACGAGATCTGATCCTGACGATGATTGCCGGCGCGGTCGAACAAGGCGCGACGTTGCTCGCCGGTGGCAGCATTCCCAAGCAATTCGAGCGCGGTTTCTGGTTGCGCCCGACCTTGCTCGGCAACGTGCGCGCTGACATGCGCATAGCCCGGGAAGAAATCTTCGGCCCGGTGATCACCGTCGAGCGCTTCAGCGGCGAAGCACAGGCGTTGCAACTGGCCAACGACACGCCCTACGGCCTGGCTGCCGGGGTCTGGACCAAAGACTTGGGCAAAGCCTATCGCATGGCCAAGCGGCTGCGGGTCGGCACCTTGTGGATCAACGACTACAACGCCGCGTTTCCCCAGGCGCCGTGGGGAGGTTTCAAATCCAGTGGCATCGGGCGTGAATTGTCCCGCGCCGGGCTCGATGAGTTTACTGAGCTCAAGCATATCTACCTCAATACCGAGCCGGCGCCATTGAACTGGTTTGGGGTTGATCAGCCGGGCTGAGATCGCAGGCCAGTCAGCTAAGGATTGAACACTGCAGCACCTGTGGGAGCGAGCCTGCTCGCGATAGCGGCGTGTCAGGCAACATTTTTGTCGACTGAATGACCGCTTTCGCGAGCAGGCTCGCTCCCACAGGGTCTGTGCCGGGGCAAATCCCCTCACCACAGGCAAGTTTCTCATCACCCATAACAACAAGACCGCCACACCCCAAACCGCTGCCGACGTTTACCTTTGAGGAGTTGATCTTATGAAAGCCTTGCTCTTGCTTGCATCCCTCACTTTGCCATTGCTGGCCCAGGCAGCGGAACCGGAGTCCTGCGCCACGGTGCGGTTTTCCGATGTCGGCTGGACCGACATCACCGTCACCACCGCCATCACCAGCGAAGTCCTGGAATCCCTCGGCTACGCCACCAAAACCACATTGCTGTCGATCCCCGTGACCTACCGCGCCCTGGCCTCGGGCAAAGACCTGGACGTGTTCCTCGGCAACTGGATGCCCACCACCGAAAACGACATCAAGCCCTTCCGCGATGCCGGCACCGTGGAAACCGTGCGCGCCAACCTGCACGGCGCCAAATACACCCTGGCCGTGCCGGACTACGTGTACGACGCCGGGCTGCACGACTTTGCCGACATCGCCAAATTCAAGGACAAGCTCAACGGCCAGATCTACGGCATCGAACCGGGCAACGACGGCAATCGGCTGATCCAGAGCATGATCGACAAGGACGCCTTCGGCCTAAAGGATTTCAAAGTCGTCGAATCCAGCGAAGCCGCCATGCTCTCGCAACTCAAACGCGCCACCCGCAAGAATGAATGGATGGTGTTCCTCGGCTGGGAGCCGCACCCGATGAATACGCGGAACAAGATGAAATACCTCAGCGGTGGCGACGAGTATTTCGGCCCGAATTTCGGCCAGGCGACGGTGTATACCAACGTGCGCAAGGACTACCTGAAAGAGTGCAGCAATGTCGGCAAGTTGCTGCAGAACATGGAGTTCAGTCTGGCGATGGAGAACCAGTTGATGGATGCGGTGTTGAACCAGAATCAGAAGCCGAGGGCGGCTGCGAAGGCGTGGTTGAAGGCGAATCCGAAGGTGCTTGAGGCTTGGTTGGTGGGGGTTAACAGTCGGGATGGGCAGGATGGGTTGAAAGTGGCCGGTGCAAGGCTGGCCGCTCAATAACGCCGAACACAAAATCCCTGTGGGAGCGAGCCTGCTCGCGAAGGCGGTGTGTCAGCGACATTTTTATCGACTGAATGACCGCTTTCGCGAGCAAGTCGAATCGTCGCACCGCCGCTCCCACAGGGTTACCTGCTGGTCTTACTTTCCGGGTTTACATTGCTTAAACAGACCACCTGACGACCGGCAGTAAAAATTAATTGCCACCAAATATTACATGCGTCATATTACGGTCGTAATAACGACTCGTTCTTCACAGGTATTCCCCCATGACCAGCATGCCCACCGTTGAACCCGACCTGGCTGTCCCGGTGAACACCACCAAGCCGCCCGTGCTCAAACGCTTGCTTCTGCTGACCGTGGCCATCGCAGCGTTGGTCGGTATCGGGTTGTACGGCGCCCACTGGTGGACGGCCGGGCGATTCCTTGAGGAAACCGACGATGCCTACATTGGCGGCGACGTCACGGTGATCGGGCCGAAAGTCGCGGGTTATATCGAAGAAGTGCTGGTCACCGACAACCAGAAAGTGAAGGCCGGCGATGTGCTGGTGCGCTTGGATTCGCGCGACTACCGCGCCAACCTGGCCAAGGCTGAAGGCGCGGTCGCCGCTGAAGAAGCCCTGCTCGCCAACCTCAACGCCACCGAACAATTGCAACACGCGGTGATCGGCCAGGCCCGCGCCGGGATCGATGCCGCCGGTGCCGAGACTGCCCGTTCCCGGGATGATGATGCGCGCTACAAAAAACTGGTCGGCAGCAACGCCGTTTCGGTGGAAAGCGCCCAGCGCGCCAACGCCACCTTCAAGACCGCGCAGGCGATCAGCGCCCGGGCCCAGGCTGAACTGCTCGCTTCCCAGCGTCAGCTGGACGTGATCGAAACCCAAAAACAACAAGCCCGCGCCGCGCTGATGCAAGCCAAGGCTGAACGCGACCTGGCGCAACTGAACGTCGGCTACACCGAACTCAAGGCCCCGGTGGACGGTGTGGTCGGCAATCGTCGGGCGCGGGTTGGCGCTTATGCCCAGGCCGGTTCACAACTGCTGTCGGTGGTGCCGTCGAGCGGTCTGTGGGTCGATGCCAACTTCAAGGAAGATCAACTGGCGCGGATGACCTCCGGCCAGCGCGTGATCATCCGGGCCGACGTGCTCTCGGGCCAGGTTTTCCACGGTCATCTTGATAGCCTCGCCCCGGCCAGTGGCGCGCAGTTCAGCGTGTTGCCACCGGAAAATGCCACGGGTAACTTCACCAAAATCGTCCAGCGCGTGCCGGTACGCATCGTGCTTGATCCAGCCGACGGTGTGCTCGGTCATCTGCGTCCGGGGCTGTCGGTGACCGCTGAAGTCGACACCCGCGACGAGGATAAAACCCCAGCCGTGGCCAGCGCACCATGAGCACCGTCGCCGCCCCCGCGCAACCGTTCAATGCCGCCACGATGGCGACGGCGACCAAAGTTTTCGCCTTCGCCAGCATGTGCATCGGCATGTTCATTGCGCTGCTGGATATCCAGATTGTCTCCGCTTCGTTGCGTGACATCGGCGGCGGGCTCTCCGCCGGCACCGATGAAACCGCATGGGTGCAGACCAGTTACCTGATCGCTGAAATCATCGTGATTCCGTTGTCCGGTTGGTTGTCCCGAGTGTTCTCGACCCGTTGGCTGTTTTGCGCCTCGGCAGTCGGCTTCACCCTGGCCAGCCTGCTCTGCGGCGTGGCCTGGAACATCCAGAGCATGATTGCCTTCCGCGCCCTGCAAGGGTTTCTCGGCGGCTCGATGATCCCGCTGGTGTTCACCACCGCGTTCTTTTTCTTCACCGGCAAACAACGGGTGATCGCCGCCGCGACCATCGGCGCAGTGGCTTCATTGGCGCCGACGTTGGGCCCGGTGATTGGTGGTTTCATCACTGACGTGTCGTCCTGGCACTGGCTGTTCTACATCAATCTCGTGCCGGGGATTTTTGTCGCCGTGGCGGTGCCGATGCTGGTGAAGATCGACCAGCCGGAACTCTCGCTGCTCAAGGGCGCCGACTACCTCAGCATGGTGTTTATGGCGCTGTTTCTCGGCTGCCTGGAATACACCCTTGAAGAAGGCCCGCGCTGGAACTGGTTCAGTGACAGCACGATCCTGACCACCGCGTGGATCAGCGGCCTCGCCGGGCTGGCGTTCATCGGGCGAACCCTGTACGTGGCCAACCCGATCGTCGATTTGCGAGCCTTGAAAGACCGCAACTTCGCCCTCGGCTGCTTCTTTTCATTCGTCACCGGGATCGGCCTGTTCGCCACGATTTACCTGACGCCGCTGTTTCTCGGTCGGGTGCGTGGCTACAGCGCGCTGGACATTGGCCTGGCGGTTTTCTCCACCGGGGTGTTCCAGATCATGGCGATTCCGCTGTACGCCTTTCTGGCCAACCGCGTCGATCTGCGCTGGATCATGATGACCGGCCTTGGCTTGTTCGCGTTATCGATGTGGGATTTCAGTCCGATCACCCATGACTGGGGCGCCCGGGAATTGATGCTGCCGCAAGCCTTGCGCGGGATTGCCCAGCAACTGGCGGTGCCGCCAGCGGTGACCCTGACCTTGGGTGGCCTGGCGCCGTCGCGGCTCAAACATGCCTCGGGGTTGTTCAACCTGATGCGTAACCTCGGCGGTGCGATTGGCATTGCGGTGTGCGCCACCATCCTCAATGACCGCACCAACCTGCACTTCACCCGGTTGGCTGAGCACTTGAACAGCACCAACGAAGCGCTCAACCAGTGGCTGTCCCAGGTCGGCAACAACTTCGCCGCCCTCGGCCAAAGCGGTGACGCCGGGGTCACCGCCAGCCTGCATCAGCTGTGGCTGCTGACGTACCGCGAAGCCCAGACACAAACCTATGGCGACGCGTTTTTGATGATCATGGTCTGTTTCATCATCGCCACGGCGATGGTGCCCTTGATGCGCAAGGTGCAACCACCGGCCGCGCCGTCAGCGGATGCGCATTGATCAGGCTTGAGGCATTTTGCGGAAACCAATCGCCAAGCGGTTCCAGGCGTTGATGGTGGTGATGGCCACGGTCAGATCGACCATTTCCTTGGAGCTGAACTCGGAGACCGCCAGTTCATAGTCTTCATCCGGGGCGTGGGTCTGGCTGATCAGGGTCAAGGATTCGGTCCAGGCCAACGCCGCACGTTCACGCGGAGTGAAGAACGGCGTTTCACGCCAGGCCGACAAGGTGGCCAGGCGACGCTCGTCTTCACCGCCCTTGCGGGCATCGGCGCTGTGCATATCGAGGCAGAACGCGCAGCCGTTGATTTGCGAAGTGCGCAGCTTGACCAGTTCGATCAGGTTCTTTTCCAAGGGCAGTTTCGAAACGGCGGTTTCCAGGGCGATCATGGCTTTGAGAGCGTCAGGGGAAGCGGTGTAGAAATCGATACGAGGTTTCATGATGGCCTCTTGGGCAAGTGGGTGTGGAGCTACGTTAAGCCCGCCCGCGCCTGTGACAAATAGCCAATATTCGAGAAGTCGAGGAGGCCATTGCAGGGTCGCCCAAAAAAGCCAATTGCCAGAGCTCGGTCCGCGCCACTAGAATGCGATCAATTCTTAATTGCACTCAGGCCAGGACGCCCGAATCGAGTATCTGTCCGCCATGCCATCCGCCGACCAGCCCTTGAATCAGCAAGTCCACCACCTCTATAGCGAACACCACGGCTGGCTCCAGGGATGGTTGCATCGAAAACTGGGCAACCGTTGCGACGCGGCCGACCTGGCCCACGATACTTTTTTGCGATTGCTGACCCGCCAGGTCGTCCGGCCGCTGGGCAGTGAACCTCGCGCGTTGCTGACGCATATCGCCAAGGGCCTGGTGATCGATCGATGGCGACGACAGGACCTCGAACGGGCTTTTCTGGAGACCATCGCGCATTTGCCCGCCGCTGAAGTGCCCTCCCCCGAAACACGTTTCCTGATTCTCGAAACCCTGATGCGCATCGAAGCTTTATTACGCGAATTACCGGCCGTCACCCGCGACACCTTCCTGTTGTCACAGATCGAAGGGCTGACCTACAGCCAGATCGCTACCCGACTGGATGTGTCGCTGATCACCGTCAAACGGCACATGCGCGCGGCGTTCATTGCCTGCCTGAGTGTCGCGTGATGAACCCGTCAGTGATCAATCCGCAAATACTCGGTGAAGCCGCCGACTGGCTGGTGCAGTTGCACTCCGGCACGGCAACCCCATCCGATCATCAAGCCATCGCCCAATGGCGCACGCGCAGCGCCGAGCACGCCCAGGCCTGGCTGCGGGCCGAGGCGATACTCGGGGACTTTCGCAACGTCCCGGCCAACCTCGCCATCCAGACCCTGCAACGGGCCTCAAGCAAGGATGGCCTCACCCGACGCCAGACCCTCACGCGCCTTGGCTTGCTGCTGATGGCCGGGCCGTTGGGCCTCGCCGCGCAACAGGTGCCGTGGCAAAAATGGACCGCCGACCAGCGTACCGCCGTGGGCGAGCAAAAGAACCTGCAACTGCCCGATGGCAGCCAGATTGTGCTCAACACCGAAAGTGCGGTGGATATCGCGTTCAACTTGCAGGAACGCCGACTTCTACTGTTGCAAGGCGAAGTGCTGATCAGCACCGCCAAGGACCATGCCGCCCGACCCTTTATTGTCGAAACCCCGCAAGGCACCGCCCGTGCCCTGGGCACGCGGTTTTGCGTGCGGATCAATGGTTCGCGAAGCCAGGTGTCGGTGCTCGAAGGGCGAGTAGAAGTCACGCCGCAGTTATTGCAACAGAGCACGATCCTCAACCCCGGTGAACGCCAGAGCTTCAAGCTCAGCCGTTTCGACTCGCCGGAAAGCTTCGACACCAGCGCCCTGGCCTGGGACAAGGGCATGCTCCTGGCGAACAATATGCGCCTGGATGAATTGCTCGGTGAGTTGAGCCGCTATCGCCCGGGGGTGTTGCGTTGTCATGCGGATGTCGCGGCGTTGCGGGTGTCCGGGGCTTTTTCATTGCGCGACACAGACGCCAGCCTGCGCCTGCTCAGCGATACCTTGCCGCTGAAAATCAGCAGCCTGACCCGTTATTGGCTGTCGGTGGAACCGAGGGCCTGATCGCAGCGAAATTTTTTCAATGTCCCCTGATACCTTTCTGCGTTTCGTTCGGTGTGTGGATAGACCTCTTCAATTCCACGCGCTCGACAGGAACGCCGAATGACTTCAACCCCCCTGCACGATTTCCCGCTCAAGGCGTTAAGCCTGGGCGTCGCCCTCGCCTTCAGCGCATTGCTGCCGCTCACCGGTCAGGCCGCCGACGCGGTCAACGAAAGCGCCAGCCGCAACGTCAACATCGGCCCGGGGTTGCTCAGCCACACACTGGCGCAATTTGCCGTGAGCGTCGGGGTGCCGCTGTCGTTCGATCCGGCGCAACTGGGTGATCGTCAGAGTCCGGGGTTGCAAGGTGCCTACAGTGTGCAATCGGGCTTCGCGCAGTTGCTTGATGGCAGTGGTTTCGAGCTGATCGCCATCGGCGGCAACGGCTTCACGATTGCACCTCGCGTCGCGGCGGGTGGCGCACTGGAACTGGGCGCCACCAGTGTCAGCGCCTTGCGCGACGAGAATGCCGAGACCTACGGCGGCGGCCAGGTCGCCAAAGTCGCCCAGGTCGGCATGCTCGGCAATCAGGCGCTGAAAGACCTGCCCTTCAGCGTCACCAGTTACACCGCCAAGACCATCGCCGATCAGCAAGCGCAAACCGTCGGCGATGTGCTGCTCAATGATGCCTCGGTGCGCCAGTCCGCCGGGTTCGGTAACTTCTCCCAGGTGTTCATGATTCGCGGCTTGCCCCTGGCCTCGGATGACATTTCCTATAACGGCCTGTACGGCGTATTGCCCCGGCAGATCATCGCCACCGAGGCGCTGGAACGGGTCGAACTGTTCAAAGGCCCGAACGCTTTCGTCAACGGCGTGACCCCGAGCGGCAGCGGGATTGGCGGTGGGGTCAACCTGCAACCCAAGCGCGCCAACGATATCCCGACCCGCAGTGTCACCCTCGATTACAGCGCCGATGGCCGGGTCGGTGGGCATCTGGATTTGGGCCAGCGTTTTGGCGAAGACAACCGCTTCGGCGCGCGGGTCAACCTGCTGCAACGGAAAGGCGATACCGCCGTCGATGATGAAGACCAGCGCTCCTCGCTGATCAGCCTGGGCCTGGACTATCGCGGCGATCGCCTGCGCATCTCCACCGACCTGGGCTACCAGAAACAGGTGATCAACCAGGGGCGCTCGGTGGTGTACGTCGATTCCATCCTGAAGAAAGTGCCCAAGGTGCCAGACGCCAACGCCGGTTATGCCCAGAGCTGGAGCTACTCGCAACTGGAAGACACGTTCGGCATGGCCCGCGCCGAGTATGACCTGAGCGATAACTGGACTGTCTACGTGGCCGGCGGCGCCAAACACACCCGGGAAAACGGCGTGTATTCGTCCCTGACCCTCACCGACCTCAACGGCAACGCCCGTGGCGGCATGCTGTATCCGCCCCACGACGAGGACAACCAAAGCCTGATGGCCGGCCTCAACGGCCACATGAACACCGGCCCGATCAGCCATCAATTGAATCTGGGCCTGGCGGGCATCTGGGGCGAACAGCGTTCGGCCTTCGAAACCATCGGTACCGCCGGGCGCTACAGCACCAACATTTATAACGTCACCGACAAACCGCGGCCACGGGCGACCTCGTTCGGCAGCGATATCCACGACCCGCGCATCGTCGGCAAAAACACCCTGCGCAGCGCGGCGGTGTCCGACACCCTGGGCTTTATTGACGATCGCGTGCTGCTGACCCTCGGCGTACGGCGTCAGGATCTGAAAGTTGACGGCTGGAGCACCACCACCGGCGCGCGCACTTCAAGTTATGAAGAGTCGATTACCACCCCGGTCTACGGTTTGGTGATCAAGCCCTGGGAGCATGTGTCGTTCTACGCCAACCGCATCGAAGGCCTGGCGAAAGGCCCGACGCCGCCGACCAGCGCGATCAACCGTGACGAAACCTTCGCCCCGGTGCGCAGTAAGCAAATCGAGGCCGGTGTGCGCCTGGACATGGACAGTTACGGCGCAAGCCTCGGTGTGTATCGCATCGAACAACCGTCGAGCTACACCCAGGACGGGATTTTCCGGGTCGACGGCCAGCAGCAAAACAAGGGCCTGGAGCTCAACGTCTACGGCGAACCGCTGGATGGCCTGCGCCTGCTCAGCGGCGCGACCCTGATGAAGACCGAGATCGAAGGCAGCACCAATGGCGTCAATGACGGCAACCGTGCGGTGGGTGTGCCGCGCTTCCAGCTGAATCTGGGGGCTGATTGGGATGTGCCAGGGATTGAAGGGGCGGCGCTGAGTGCGCGGATGTTGCGCACCGGTGGGCAGTATTTGAATGCGGCCAACACCCAGAGCATTCCGGCGTGGAATCGTTTTGATGTGGGGTCACGGTATGCCTTCAAACTGGATGAGAAGGAAATCACTTTGCGGGCCAATCTGGAGAACGTGGCGAACAAGGCTTACTGGGCTTCGGCGAATGGCGGGTACCTGACCCAAGGGACGCCGCGGACGTTGAAGGTTTCGGCGACTGTGGATTTCTGATCAGTCAATGTGGGAGCCATGACCTGGGTTTCTTCGATTTTGAAGATCAATCTATAGGCCGGGCTCCCACGATATCAAGACTGTTCGAGCCCTTGACCGGACGTCGCAATGACCCGGCCGAATAGAGACTCATTATTACCAACCCCGCCTTCGGATCCAAACTTTCATTCACTAACAAACCAGCCGTTGTCTTTAGCCCCATTTACTTTTTAAATACCCACCACTTACGCACCACCGCCATTTTATTATTCGCATAAAACACTCTTAAAAGAGACATGCACAATGAGTAAGTATATAACCGACCACATTGACGTCACACTTAATCACCACGCCACTGACATTGCCACGCAACTGCTTCAGATCATTTATCGACAACGCCGCCTGGTACACGGCAACGATAACTGCCTGCACACACCCTGCACACTGTGCCTGAATATGCACATGGATAAAATCAACGCGATGATCGCGCGCGGGGCCCCGATCACCTTTATCCTGCCGGCATTTCCCGCCAAGTCGCCGAACCTGTCCAAAGTACTGGGGACCTCTCCTGACCTGGGTGAACAGCTCAGCCTGCGTCAACTCAATGACTTGTGCGTGAAAATTGGCGAACTTCATCCGCCTGGCGCCCGCATCATTATCTGTTCCGACGGCCGTGCATTTTCCGATTGTGTCGGAGTATCCGATGATGAAGTTTCGAACTATGGACGAGAAATCAAGAACCTTCTGGTTTCGCTCAAACTCAACAACATTGAAATATTCAACCTCGAGGATTATTTCAAGCAGGGTAATTTCGACAATATAAGACAACAACTTGTCGAGCAATACGGCCGCAGCATCGACACACTTAAATTGGCGATAAAAACTGAAGAACACACCCTGAACATGTTCAACGGCATTCATCGCTTTATGTACACCGACCTCAAACACCGCAAACCGGAATGCTCCAGTAACAAACTAAAGGAAGAGGCCAAAGACGTCGCTTACCAAGTCATTATTCGAAGTAACGCCTGGAGTGCGTTGGTTCAGGAAGTGTTTCCCGAAGCGCTCAGGCTGTCCATTCACCCGCAACATCCGCACAGCGAAAAAATCGGTATCAAGCTGATGGACTGCGACGACGTCTGGCGCACTCCCTGGCACGGAGCTGTACTGGACGACGGAGAAAACTACCGGCTGATGGCGCGCAGTGACATTGAGAAAATGCCGGTTAACCTGGTCTATGAAAACGGGCGTCCGTCCTATTACGTATTGCGCCGATATGAAAGCGGCCAGGCCTCGTAGCCTCCCTGGCCAGGCATCGTATTACGCTCGGCTGCGCAACCACTGCAAAAACCCCTTCTTCTGCGCCACCACCGGCTCGTCCTGGGTCAACGTCCGCGCCTTGTGCAAACGGAAATCCAGCAAGGCTTTCATCGCATCGTTGATGTCGTGACGCGCATCCAGGCACGGCTTGAGGTAGGCCTTTTCGATGCGGTACAGGGCGCAGAAGGTCTTGGCGGTAAACGCGGCGGGTACCGAAGTGTCGGACAGGATGCCGGCCTCGCCAATCACCTCGCCCGGCCCCATGCGCCCGGATTCGAACGGCGTGCCGTGACGCATCAGGGTCACCGAAATCACCCCGGATTCAATGATGAACAAGTGATCGCTGACCTCCCCCGCCGCCAGGATCGTTTCACCGGCGCGGAAGGTTTGCAGGGTCATGTTCTGGCTGAAGGTTTCTTTCTCTTCCTGGCGCAGGGTCGAGAAAATCGCCGAACTTTCCAGCAGCGCCCGTGGCCGGGACACGTTGCTCGGCGGATTGGGCTCCACGCTCGACAGCAGATTGATGCCGGACGCCTGCAAGTGCCGGTACGCCAGGTCGAACAGCAGATTGCGCACCGTGCGTTTCTGATCCATCGAGGCGACGAACCCGCTGATCTCGTATTCCACCCCGGCGCTGCTGGAGCTTTTCAGGGCGACATTCGGTGCCGGGTGATCGAGCAGCAGGCGACAGCCCTGCATCGCCCGTTCCAGGGCTTCGACCACCGTGTTCGGCCGTGCGTGGGGGCTCAGTTGCAGGCAGATAGACACGCCGAACATGTCGCTCGGGCGGCTGAAGTTGATGATCTTGGCCTTGGCCGCCAGGGAGTTGGGAATCACCGCCAGGCTGCCTTGGGCGGTTTGCATGCGCGTGGCGCGCCAGTCGATGTCAGTGACCCGGCCTTCGGTGCCGTCGATGGAGATCCAGTCATCGATTTGATAAGGCTTGGTGGTGTTCAGGACGATGCCGGAAAACACATCACTCAGCGTACTTTGCAACGCCAGACCGACGATGATCGCCACCGCGCCGGAAGTGGCGAGAACGCCTTTGACCGGCAGGTCGAGCACGTAGGCCATGGCCGCGATGATCGCGATCAGGAAAATCACCGCGCCGAGCAGATCCTGAAGCAAACGCCCGGTGTGCCCGACCCGTTGCATCATCACCGCGCCGATCAGCACCGTCAGGGTCCGCGCACCGAACAGCCACCAGCCGATCTGCAAACCGGTGGCGGCCAGGTGCAACGGCACGTTGTCGGCCCATGGCGCCGGCTCCAGCGGGTTCAGGCCTTCGTTGAACAGCAGGACGCTGAACAACGCGAAAATCACCAGCCGCACCACCAGTTTCCAATTGCTGCCGTTGGTGCTGATCAATCGCCACAGCCCCAGATCGATCAGGATCAGGGCCAATGCGACGAGCAGCGGGTGATCGGTGAGCAGTGACAGCATCAAGCAACTCCAGCAAGGGCCAATGGCGCGAAGATCGCACGGATTGGGCACAGTGTAGGAGGATTTGCTGTCCTGAGAACACCGCAAAACAACTGTGGGAGCGGGCTTGCTCGCGAAGGCGGTGTGCCAGTCGACATTGATAGTGACTGACACGCCCTCTTCGCGAGCAAGCCCGCTCCCACAGGGTTATTGCGGTGTTGCGGGATTCAGCCGCCCATCCGCCCAAACCGCCCCGACTGGTAATCGGCAAATGCCTGGTGGATTTCCTGTTCGCTGTTCATCACAAACGGGCCGTGGCCGACGATGGGCTCGTCAATCGGCTCGCCGCTGAGCAGCAACACCACCGCGTCGTTATTGGCCTCCAGGCTGAGCTGCCGGCCATCGCGTTCGAACAACGCCAACTGCCCTTCCCGCACCAATTCCAAACCATTGACCTGCACTGTGCCGCGCAGCACCACCAGCGCGGTGTTGCGACCTTCGTGCAAGTCCAGGGTCAGCAACTTGCCGGCGTTCAAGCGGATGTCCCAGACATCAATCGGCGTGAAGGTGCGCGACGGGCCGGTGTGGCCATCGAACTCCCCGGCGATCAGACGCAGGCTGCCAGCGGCGTCCTTGAGCGGAATGTTCGGGATGTCGCGGTCGAGGATCGTCTGGTAACCGGCGTCGGCCATTTTGTCCTTGGCCGGCAGGTTGACCCACAGTTGCACCATTTCCAGGGTGCCGCCGGTTTTGGCGAACGCGTCGGAATGGAATTCCTCATGGATGATCCCCGAGGCGGCGGTCATCCATTGCACATCACCGGGGCCGATGGTGCCGCCGGCGCCGGTGGAGTCGCGGTGCTGCACTTCGCCGTCGTAAACGATGGTCACGGTTTCGAAGCCGCGATGCGGATGCTGGCCGACGCCTCGGCGGTCGGTGGTCGGGGTGAATTCGGCGGGACCGGCATGATCCAGCAGCAGAAACGGGCTGATGTGTTTGCCCATCGTGTCGTAGGAAAACAGCGTGCGAACCGGAAAGCCGTCGCCGACCCAATGGCCGCGGGGACTGGTGTAGATACCGATGATGTTTTTCATCGCGCCTCCGAAAAAGGTGAGTGAAGCCATGGACCCAGCTTAAATCTGATATTAATTCCACACTAGACGGCAACAATCAGCCTCAGCGTTCCACCAGTAGAACGACATAAGCAAACAAGGGCTGGCAAGGTTTTTATTTCGGACATAATATCGATGCAAATTACATCCGTAATATTCGCCTGAGGACATGAACATGCAAAGCCCCACCCGTGAAGCCACCCTCGCCCAATGGATCGCCCAGGAACACGCCATGCGCGCCCGCCTCGCCGGCCCCGGCAGCCTGTCAATGGCCGAGGTCAGCGCGCTGTCGCCCACGGAGTTTTTCGAGGGCATCGGCAACGGCGAACTGCCCTCGCCGCCGATTGGCACGTTGCTGGATTTCATCCCGATCGAATGGTCGGCCGGGCTGTTCATCTTCCAGGGCACACCGGATTCGAGGCACTACAACCCGTTGGGCAGCGTGCATGGCGGCTATGCGGCGACCTTGCTGGATTCGTGCATGGGGTGTGCGATTCACACGCAATTGAAGAAAGGCCAGGGCTACACGACCCTGGATCTGCGCATCAGTTATGTCCGGGCGTTGACCGGCGCCAGCGGACCGGTGCGCGCCGAGGGCAAGATTGTGCATCTGGGGCGTTCGACGGCGCTGGCCGAGGGGCGGATTTATGATGTGGATGGGCGGTTGTATGCGACCGGATCGACCACCTGCATGATTCTTGAGGCGCGGGGGTAAGGTTCCGGATCCGCGGTGCGGCCTTCGCAAGCAAGCCCGCTCCCACACTCGACCGCATTTCAATGTGGGAGCGGGCTTGCTCGCGAAGGCGCCAGATCAGACACCCACAATCTCACCCACCTGCTCCCATTCATGACTTTCAGTAAACATTGCTTTGCCCCACCAGCGGTTTTTCTCAAGGATGCCGGCGCGGATACTCGTGCCCATTCCCACTGCAACCCTGGAGTCATCAATGTCTATTCCCGCATTCGGTCTTGGTACGTTTCGCCTGCAAGGCCAAGTGGTCATCGATTCGGTAAGCACCGGCCTTGAGCTCGGCTACCGGGTCGTCGACACCGCGCAGATCTACGAGAACGAAGCCGACGTCGGCGAAGCCATCGCCGCCAGCGGCATTGCTCGCCAGGATTTGTTCATCACCAGCAAAATCTGGGTCGCCAATTTCGCCAAGGATCGCCTGATCGACAGCCTCAAGCAGAGCCTGCGCAACTTGCGGACCGACTACCTGGACCTGACGCTGATCCACTGGCCATCCCCGGAAAACCAGGTGCCAGTGGAAGAATTCATGGGCGCCCTGCTCGAAGCCAAGCAGTTGGGCCTGACCCGGCAGATCGGCGTGTCCAACTTCACCGTGGACCTGATGAAACAGGCCATCGCCGCCGTCGGTGCCGAGAACATCGCCACCAACCAGATTGAATTGCACCCGTACCTGCAAAACCGCAAGGTCGTCGAATTCGCCCAGAGCCAGGGCATCCAGATCACCTCCTACATGACCCTGGCCTATGGCGAAGTGTTGAAGGACCCGGTAATCCAGCAGATCGCCGAGCGCCTGCAAGCGACACCGGCCCAGATCACCCTGGCCTGGGCCATGCAACTGGGTTACGCGGTGATTCCTTCCTCGACCAAACGCGCCAACCTGGAAAGCAACCTGCACGCCGTCAACCTGACCTTGAGCGATGCCGACATGGCGTTGATCGCCGGTCTGGATCGCGGCCAGCGTCTGACCAGCCCGAAAGGCATCGCCCCGCACTGGGATTGATTGTCAACGCAGCGTGAGGCTCTGATCCAGTCGCGCCATGGTGTGCTGCAAGCGCTCCACGGCGATGTCGATCAGGTCCTCGCGACCCTCGGCGCAAGCCTGTTCCAGTTGCTCGCAACACTCGATCAACCGCACCGCCCGGACCATGCGCGCACCGCCCTTGATGCGGTGCGCCAGGTCCCCGAGGTCCTGCCGATTACCCGCCGCGTGCGCGTGCAGCAACTGCTCGCGATCCTCGCGGTTGGTCACCGCCAGATCATGAACTAAACGATCGATCAACGTGCGGTCGCTGCCGACGTAGTGTTCCAGGCCACTCAGGTCGATGTCGGCCTCCGGTTGTTCCTCACGGGGCGATTCGCCGGCAAACCTCGCCGCCAGCCAGGTATTCAAATCCCCCAGACGTATCGGTTTGAACAGGCAATCGTCCATCCCGGCTTCAAGGCAGCGCAGCTTTTCCTCGGGTTGGGCATTGGCGGTGAACCCCAGGATCAACGTCGCCGGCAACCCTTGGGCTCGCTCTTCATCACGAATCGCCATCGCCAGTTCATAGCCACTGAGCACCGGCATGTTGCAGTCCGTGATCAGCACGTCTAGCGCCTGTTTTCGCCACATCTCCAACCCCTGCCCGCCATCCTCGGCCTCCAATACCCGGTGCCCCAGATAACCCAACTGACGAGAGAGCAACAGGCGATTGGCCGGGTAATCATCGACCACCAGAATCGTCAGCGAGCGGGTCGGCGCTGGCCATCCGTTTGGCGCCCCATCGTCGGATTGCAACGCTGGCAGGGCTGGCACATCCAGGCTGACCTCAACCTGCGTACCCCGACCGAGGTCACTGTGAAGCTGCAACCGCCCGCCCATCATTTCGCACAACGAGCGGCTGATCACCAACCCCAATCCTGAACCACTGCGCCCGGATTGCGGGTTGTTGCCGGCCTGCACAAACGGGCTGAACAACCGCTGCTGATCGGCAACGCTGATGCCAATGCCGCTGTCCTCAATCACCACCCTCACCGTCAGATGACCGGACAGCCCAAGTTCCACGCGCAAAGTAAGACTCACCTCACCTGCTTCGGTGAACTTGACCGCATTGCTCAACAGGTTCGACAGTACCTGCTTGAAACGCAGAGGATCGATCAACACATCGCGGTCGCTGCGGTTATCCAGTGAAACCCGCCAATCCAGCGCCTTCTCCCGCGCCAGTCCTTCGAAAACCCGACACACCGACTCCGTCAGCTCACGCAAATTGGCCCGCTCCGGCGCCAACGACAAATGCCCGGACTCGATGCGGGCGATATCGAGGATGTCGCCGATCAACACCAATAATTGCTGCGCGGAACTGGACGCCACTTCAATCGCAAACCGATCGGTGATGCCCTCTTCCGAGCGTTTCAGGGCCAGTTCAAGCATGCCGATCAACGCATTCATCGGCGTGCGAATTTCGTGGCTCATGGTCGCCAGAAACGTGGTTTTCGCCCGGTTGGCGTCGTCGGCGGCGTCCTTGGCGTCCTGCAATTGCTGCATCCAGCGCTGGCGCTGGCGAATCTGCCGGCGCTGCCAGGCGATCCAGCCCAGCGCCAGCAACAGCAAGGCACCGGCGGCGGCAAAGCCTTGCAGAATGACCTGGCGATGACGCAGCCAATAGCTGTCATCCACCATCACGTCATTGCTCCAGCGCGCCACCAAATCGTCCATCTCCTGGGGAGAAATGCTCAGCAACGCCTTGTTCAGGATCGACTGCAATTCCACGGCGCCGCGATCGGTGGCCAGGGTGATGAGGGCCGGTTCATTGCCCACGGTGCTGTTGATCCGCAGACGGTCGTGGTAGTGCCGGACAATCAGGTAACGGGTCAGGATCAACGAACTGAGTGCCGCATCAGCCTGCCCTTTCATCACCAGTTCCAGCCCTTGCGCCGGACTTTGCACGTCCACCAGGCGGATGCCCGGGACCCGCGCCAGAATAAAGCCGCGCAGTGGAAGGCTGTGATTGATCGCCAACCGCTTGCCCGCCAGATCTTCCAGGGTCTTCGGGCTGCCCGGGGTTGTGGCACTGACCAATACGAACGGATTGCTCAAGTAGGCACGGGTGAAACGCAACTCGGCCTCGCGCTCGGCGCTGGGAATGATCGCCGGCACGAGGTCAATCTCGCCGGCCTTGAGTTGCTGGATCTGTTGATCCAGTGATCGGCTGCGTTGCGCCCTGAAGTTCAAGCCGCTGCGCAGGCTGATCAGGTTCAGCAACTGCGCCGTCAACCCGCTGAAGCGTCCTTGGGCATCGAAAAACGTCAACGGCGCGAAGTCCTCGACGACGCCCACGGTGAGCGTCGGGTGCCGCGCCAGCCAGCGCTGTTCACCGGGGCTCAAGCGCACGCTCTGCTGACCGGAATGATTGGCCCGGCCGGCACTCCAGCGCTGCTCGATGGCCGCGCGCTGATCCATGGGAATCGCCGCCAGTGCCCGGTCGACAATGCCCGACAACTGCGTATTGCTGCGGACCAGGGCGAAGCCGAACGGGTTGGCGTCCAGGCCGGAGGGTCCCGCCAGATGCACATTGTTGAGGTAGTTATTGTTGATCAGGTAATTGGCGCTGATGAAGTCGCCCAGGTACACATCGTCCTGGCCGAACGCCACGGCGCCGAGGGCTTCGAGCGTCGAGGCATACAGGTGCAGGCGCGCCTCGGGGTAGAACGCTTCGACACTGATGGCCCGCAGATAATCGTCAACCATGGCGATCCGTTTGCCGGCCAGATCGTCAGGCATGCGCTCGTCCAGGCGAGTGACCAGCATCGGTTGGTCTTCGGCGTAGGCCCGGGACCTGATCAGGTCGGGGTCGGCCACCTCAAAGTTGTTCGAGGTCCCGAGCGCGTCCAGCTCTCCGTGCTTGAGCGCCTGCATCGCTTCTTCGCGAGTGGCGTAACGCAATACCTCGACCTTGACGTGCAGCAGTTGCGCCAGCAGGTCGGCGTAGTCGGCGGTGATGCCTTCCAGCTCATCATGATTACGCGTCACCTCGAAGGGCGGGTAGTCCGGCCCCGAGACACCGAGGTGCAACACCCGTTTGTGGCGCAGCCATTGCCAATCCGTTTCGTCCAGTTGGACGTCGTAACCGTCCACGGTCGAGCGTCCCAGCAGATGCAAGGTTTGCGGCTCGTCCGCCCTCACGCTCGCGGCTTGCAATGCCGTGAACAGCACCAGCACGATCAGACAGGCGCGCACGGTCCGGTCCATTCAAATCAGATGATTGCGTTTGCAGAAATCACGCAAGTGCACCGCCGAATGCACCCTGAGTTTTTCGATCAGACGCGTCTTGTAAGTGCTGACGGTCTTGTGGCTCAGGTGCATGAGCTCGGCAATTGCCTTGTTACTCATTCCACCTGCAAGGTGTCGGCAGATGGCAAGTTCGCGATTGGAGAGTGAGTCGATCAACTGCTTTTCACTGCTTTGCAGCGAATCCAGGGACGACGAGGGCAATCGAGTGAAATAGGTATAGCCGGCCATGAGCGCATGGATCGCTTTGAGCAATTGGCTCAGGTCGTTGGTTTTCGAGACATAGGCCAGGGCCCCGGCACGCATGCAACGCTCTTGAAAAAACAGCGGATCCAGGGACGTAAAGATCAGTACCCGGCACGAGAACTCACTGAGCCGGATACGCTCCAGCACTTCCAGCCCATCAAGGCCGGGCATCACCAGGTCGAGCACCATCAGATCGGGGGCATGTTCCCGGAGCATTGCCATGACCTCGTTGCCGCTGGACACCTCGTGAATCCGTTTAAAGCCCTCCTTTTCAAGAACAATTTTGACTGCGGCCCGTACCACCGGATGATCGTCCACAATCAGCGCTGACTTCATGGCAACTCCCTGTGCAAAAGACATGATTGTGCAGCGACCACCCCAGGGAACGGCCCGGGGTAGACGCAACGGCTGCGCAATGACTTTTGCATGGGCCGACAGGCAAAACTACCTGTCAGATCTGACAGTGCCGACGAATGGTCAAACGCTCCCGACTGGTTTATTGCCAGCCAAACCGCCGGATATAGAACCCCTTCACCGCCTGCGTCAGCCCCATGTACGCCAGCAGAATCAGCGGCAGGAACACGAAGTACAGCGACGGCAGCGCCTGCAATTTGAAGTAGTGCGCCAGCGGTCCCATCGGCAAGAAGATCCCGACCGCCATGATGATCCCGGTCATGACCATCAGCGGCATGGCCGCACGGCTTTGCAGGAATGGGATCTTCGGTGTGCGGATCATGTGCACGATCAGCGTCTGGGTCAGCAGCCCCACCACGAACCAGCCGGACTGGAACAGGGTCTGGTGGTCCGGGGTGTTGGCGTCGAACACGTACCACATCAAGGCAAACGTGGTGATGTCGAAGATCGAGCTGATCGGGCCGAAGAACAGCATGAAGCGCCCGACATCCGCCGGTTGCCAGCGCTGGGGTTTCTTGAGCATCTCGGCATCGACGTTATCGAACGGGATGGCAATCTGCGAAATGTCATACAGCAGGTTTTGCACCAGCAAATGCATCGGCAGCATCGGCAGGAACGGGATAAACGCACTGGCCACCAGCACCGAGAACACGTTGCCGAAGTTCGAACTGGCGGTCATCTTGATGTACTTGAGCATGTTGGCGAAGGTCCGGCGCCCTTCCAGCACGCCCTCCTCCAGCACCATCAGGCTCTTTTCCAGCAGGATGATATCGGCGGCTTCCTTGGCGATATCCACCGCGCTGTCCACGGAAATTCCGATATCCGCTGCGCGCAGCGCCGGGGCGTCGTTGATGCCGTCGCCCATGAACCCGACCACATGGCCGTTGCCCTTGAGCAAACGCACGATGCGTTCCTTGTGGGACGGCGTCAGTTTGGCGAAGACGTTGGTGGTCTCTACGGCCAGCGCCAGTTCGGCGTCGCTCATGCGCTCGACGTCATTGCCCATCAACAAACCTTGTTGCTCCAGGCCGACTTCGCGGCAAATCTTCGCGGTCACCAGTTCGTTGTCACCGGTCAGCACTTTCACCGCAATGCCGTGGGCCGCCAGCGCGCGCAGGGCCGGCGCGGTGCTTTCCTTAGGTGGATCGAGGAACGCGACGTAGCCGATCAGGGTCATTTGCTGCTCATCGGAGATGCTGTAGACCGCCTGATCCTTCGGCGTGTGCCGCGCCGCCACCGCCACCACGCGCAAGCCTTCTTCGTTGAAGGACGCGGTCACTTCGCGAATCCGCGCCAGCAGTTCATCGGTCAACGGCTCATCGTTATCGCCATGCCGCACCCGGGTGCAACCGGCGAGGATTTCTTCCACCGCGCCTTTGCACACCAACACGTTGTGAGGCCGTTCATGCTCGGCCACCACCACCGACATGCGGCGCCGGGTGAAGTCGAACGGCACTTCATCGACCTTGGCAAACGCCGTGGCCACTTCCAGTTCACGGTGCACCTCGACGTGTTGCAGTACCGCCACGTCCAGCAGGTTTTTCAGGCCGGTCTGGTAGTAGCTGTTGAGGTACGCCATTTCCAACACGTCATCGGACTCTTCGCCCCACACGTCCACATGCCGGGCGAGGAAGATCTTGTCCTGGGTCAGGGTGCCGGTCTTGTCGGTGCACAGCACGTCCATCGCGCCGAAGTTCTGGATCGCGTCCAGGCGTTTGACGATGACCTTTTTGCGCGACAGAAACACCGCGCCCTTGGCCAGGGTCGAGGTGACGATCATCGGCAGCATTTCCGGGGTCAGGCCCACGGCGATGGACAGCGCGAACAGCAGCGCCTGCATCCAGTCACCCTTGGTGAACCCGTTGATGAACAACACCAGCGGCGCCATCACAAACATGAAGCGGATCAGCAGCCAGCTGACTTTGTTGACGCCGTTCTGGAACGAGGTCGGCGCCCGGTCGGTGGCGCTGACTCGCTGGGCCAACGCACCGAAATAGGTGCTGTTGCCGGTGGTCAGGATCACCGCGATGGCCGAGCCGGATACCACGTTGGTGCCCATGAACAGAATGTTGTCGAGGTCCAGCGGGTTGCTGGTGTCGCTGTCCTGCTGGCGCGGGAATTTTTCCACCGGCATCGATTCGCCGGTCATCGCAGCCTGGCTGACGAACAGGTCCTTGGCGCTGAGCACCCGGCAATCGGCGGGAATCATGTCGCCGGCCGAGAGCACGATCAGGTCGCCGGGCACCAGTTGCTTGATCGGCAGTTCGATGCGTTGCGCGCCCTGGCGCATGACGGTCGCGGTGTTGCTCACCATCGCCTTCAGCGCGTCAGCCGCCTGGTTGGACTTGGCTTCCTGCCAGAACCGCAGCAAGGTCGAGAGCACCACCATGGAGAAAATCACCACGGCAGCCTTGATGTCTTCGGTGAACCAGGAGACCACCGCCAACAAGGTCAGCAGCAAATTGAACGGGTTTTTGTAGCAGTGCCACAGGTGCACCCACCACGGCAGTGGCTGCTCGTGCTCGACTTCGTTGAGGCCGAATTGTTCGCGCAGAGCGTCGGCTTCGGACTCGCTCAAACCGTCGCTGTGACTGCCGAGGTTATCCAGCAACAGGCCAGTGTCGCTATTGGCCGCCGACACCAGGGTCTGCGCCAGGGTTGGCGGTACTTCACGGCTGACCGTGGTGTCGTTGATGCTTTCCAGCAGCGCCAGGCGACGGAAGTGCCGGGCGATGTGGCGGGTGCGCAGGAATCCGGCGAAGAATTCTTTGAGCAAGGTCAGGTTCATGGCAGTTGCCCCCCAGGGTCAGCCGGGAAACCGTCGAGCAGGCGCGTCGAGTCGTCGCGATGTCGACTGGCAAGTCGAGCATCACGCACGGTTCAGCGTCGATGAGAGGGACGTCGGGAATCGCGCCGCCACTGGCCGCGATCGGGATGCCGCTACTCGCTTTGCAGCAAGTCAACGGCACAAAAAACTGTGCGTCAGCTTGCCGAGAAGGTGCCGGTTACCGAAACCGGCCGACTACTGTCACTCGAACAAGTACCCACTGTGGGTCTCCGCTATTGATGAAAACGCGCGAAGCTTACGCCCCGATTTCTGGAGAGTAAACGATGCCGGGAGGTGTGCCGGGGGAATCGGCGGGTTCTTCAGGAAGGGTTCAGGATCGAGGTTTTTCGGTGTTCTTTTTGGCCCCTTCGCGAGCAAGCCCGCTCCCACAATGGACCTGTGTTCACAGGACTAAATGTGGGAGCGGGCTTGCTCGCGAAGGCTGACTATCAGGCGCAGAAAATCTTAACTGGCGGTGGCCAACAACAAATCCATCACCGACCGCCCATGCCCACGGGACTTGCCATGCTCATACAGCGACCCGGCAATTTCATCGGCGCGGATCGGCAGGATCGACAGCAAGGTGTCGCTCAAGCCATGGCTGGCCTGGCAGAAGCCCTGCATGTAGATGCCGGCCTTGCAGCGCTCGTCGGTGATCAGTTTGTAATTGCGATCGACCTCGAACTCACCCAGGTACTGCTCCAGCGGCGCCAGCAGTTTGCGGTGCATCTGGCGCTCATAACCGGTGGCCAGGACCACGGCGTCGTAATGCCGAACCGTGACTTCGCCGGTGGCGTTGTTGCGCACCGCCAATTCGATGCCGCGCTCGGTGGCGGTGGCTTTTTCGATGGTGGTCAGGGTGCGGAACGCATGGCGGGCAATCCCGGAGACCTTCTGGCGATAGAAGATGCCGTAGATGCGTTCGATCAGGTCGATGTCCACCACCGAATAGTTGGTGTTGTGGTACTCGTTGACCAGACGCTCGCGTTCGCTGCTGGCCTGCTGGAACACCAGGTCGGTGAATTCCGGCGAGAACACTTCGTTGACGAACGGACTGTCATCCGCCGGCTTCAGGGCCGAGCCGCGCAGGATCATGTCCACTTGCACCGACGGGAAGCTGTCGTTCAAATCGATGAAAGCTTCCGCCGCGCTCTGCCCGCCGCCGATGATCGCAATGCTCATCGGCTGGTTGTTCACGCACGGCTGCTTGGCCATTTGCGCCAGGTACTGGGAGTGGTGGAACACGCGGCTGTCATCCTTGAGCGCCTTGAACGCTTCGGGAATGCGCGGTGTACCGCCGGCACTGACCACCACCGAACGGGTGGTGCGCACGTGTTGCTGGCCCTGGGTATCCCGGGAGATCACGCGCAGCGCTTCGACCTGCTGGTTGTGCAGCACCGGCTCGATGGTCAGCACTTCTTCGCCGTAGCGGCTCTGTTCGGTGAACTGCCCGGCGACCCAGCGCAGGTAGTCGTTGTACTCCATGCGGCACGGGTAGAAGGTGCCGAGGTTGATGAAGTCCACCAGGCGCCCGTGATGCTTGAGGTAATTGACGAACGAATACGGGCTGGTCGGGTTACGCAGGGTCACCAGGTCCTTGAGGAACGATATCTGCAACTCGCTCTGGGTCACCAGGGTGTTGCCGTGCCAGCGGTAGTCGGCCTGCTTGTCGAGAAACAGTACATCCAGCTCACCCTGACTCGGTGCGCGCTCTTGCAGAGCGATGGCCAGCGCCAGGTTCGAAGGGCCGAAACCGATGCCGATCAGGTCGTGAACGATGGGCGATGCAATTGCCTGTGTCATTTCCAGTGTCCTCTGGATGAACCCCTCAGCAGCGGGGATAAAGCCTGGGTGACCTGACCGGCCTGAGGCAGGACAGCAGATCGTCTGTTGAGTAGGGACGAGGACAATGAAAAAAAATTTAAGCGGAAGGGATCAGTGGGCGTCCCACTGCTTGATGCGCACCCGGCAATGTTTCATCGCATTGACGATGTGCTTCTCCACCAGCGCCCGGGAAATCCCCAGGTGTTCGGCGATCTCCGGGTGCGACAGGCCATCGATCTTGCGCAGCAGGAAACTCTCGCGGCACAGCCTCGGCAATTCCGCCAAGGCGCGCTGGAGCATGGCCAGGCGTTGGCCGTGGTCGAGGCTGGTGTGTGGCGAGGGGGTGAAGTAGCGCTCTTCGTTGTCGAGCACTTCCAGGGATTCGACCTGACGCAGGGCATTGCGCCGATGGTCGTCGATCACCAGATTCAGTGCGGTGCGATACAGGAATGCCCGGGGCTGCTCGATCGGCGTGTCGCTGGAACGCTCCAGTACCCGCAGATAAGCGTCATGCACCACATCTTCGGCCACCTGACGGTTGCCCAGCTTGGCGTTCAGGAAACACACCAGCTCGCGATAGTAGTTTTCCAACATGACTCCCGGCCGCACATGGTGCGGGTTCTGTCCTTGAGCCATCCGCGACCGCTGAATAAGCAGTGGCAGGATGGTGGCAATTTAAGTCGCGTAATTTATAGTAATTCTCATATAGATTTAAAGTGCTGTTTCGATTTGCCCGATAAATAGTCCTGATCTACACCTGTAACTCTGTGTGTCCGCGCTTAAATTCCTCCCTGCATTCCTCGTTTACAGGACAGCTCCCCGTGTCTGTCGGCCCTCCGACAGCGCTCAGCGGTCGCCTTGTCTTGCGCGCCCGCTGAGCGACGGGCCGATTTTCTCTGGCCGGAACCCTGCATGAAACGTCCCCGACACACCCGACGCGCCCTGCTTGTAGCCCTTTGTCTGATCCCCGTCATGGCTGTCGCGGCCTGGAAGATTCTCCCGCCCGGCCGCGATCAATTCGCCACGGTCCAGGTCACCCGCGGCGACATCGAAAGCAGCGTCACGGCCCTGGGCACCCTGCAACCGCGACGTTATGTCGACGTCGGCGCCCAGGCGTCGGGGCAGATCCACAAGATCCATGTGGAAGTCGGCGACGTGGTCAAGGAAGGCGACCTGCTGGTGGAAATCGATCCATCGACGCAACAGGCCAAACTCGACGCCGGGCGTTTTTCCATCGACAACCTCAAGGCGCAGCTTGAGGAGCAAAAGGCCCAGCACGAACTGGCCCGGCAGAAATTCCAGCGCCAGCAAAACCTCGCCGCCGGTGGCGCCACCCGCGCCGAAGACGTGCAAACCGCACAGGCCGAACTGCGCGCCACCCAGGCCCGCGTGGACATGTTCCAGGCGCAAATCCGCCAGGCCCAGGCCAGCCTGCGCAGCGATCAGGCCGAACTCGGCTACACGCGCATTTATGCGCCAATGAACGGAACGGTCGTGGCCCTCGACGCCCGGGAAGGCCAGACCCTCAACGCCCAGCAGCAGACGCCGCTGATTCTGCGCATTGCCAAGCTGTCGCCGATGACGGTGTGGGCCGAGGTTTCGGAAGCCGACATCGGCCACGTCAAACCCGGCATGACCGCATGGTTCACCACACTCAGCGGCGGCAATCGGCGCTGGAACAGCACGGTGCGGCAGATCTTGCCGATCCCACCCAAACCCCTGGACCAGACCAGCCAGGGCGGCGGTAGCCCTGCCAGCTCGAGCAAAAGCGGCACCGGGCGCGTGGTGCTGTACACCGTGTTGCTCGATGTGGATAACGCCGACAACGCCTTGATGGCAGAAATGACCACCCAGGTGTTCTTCGTCTCCGACCAGGCGAAAAACGTCCTCACCGCACCGATTGCCGCTCTGCAGGGCGGCACGCAAGCCGACAGTCAAACCGCGCAAGTCGTGGCGAAAAACGGCAGCCTCCAGCAACGGGAGGTGCGCACCGGCATCAGTGACCGGCTGAAAGTGCAGATCCTTGATGGCCTCGAAGAAGGCGATCACCTGTTGATCGGCCCGGCTGACGGGAGTGGCGGCTGAATGCAGACGCCCCTGATCGACCTGCAGGACATCCGCAAAGCCTACGGTGGCGGCGATGCCCCGGAAGTCCACGTGTTGCGCGGCATCGACCTGGCGATCCATGCCGGCGAGTTCGTGGCGATTGTCGGGGCTTCCGGCTCAGGCAAATCGACGCTGATGAACATCCTCGGCTGCCTCGACCGGCCGACCTCGGGCGAATACCGCTTCGCCGGGGAAAACGTCGCCCAGCTCGACAGCGATGAACTGGCCTGGCTGCGCCGCGAAGCGTTCGGCTTTGTGTTCCAGGGCTATCACCTGATCCCGTCCGGCTCGGCCCAGGAAAACGTCGAGATGCCGGCGATCTACGCCGGCACCCCGGCCGCCGAACGCCACGCCCGCGCCGCCGCCCTGCTCGACCGCCTCGGCCTCGCCACACGCACCGGCAACCGCCCCCACCAACTCTCCGGCGGCCAGCAGCAACGGGTGTCGATTGCCCGCGCCTTGATGAACGGCGGGCACATCATCCTCGCCGACGAACCCACTGGCGCCCTCGACAGCCACAGTGGCGCCGAGGTCATGACCTTGCTCGACGAGCTGGCGAGCCAGGGCCACGTGGTGATCCTGATCACCCACGACCGCGAAGTGGCGGCCCGGGCCAAGCGCATCATCGAAATCCGCGACGGCCTGATCATCAGCGACAGCGCCCATGACAACCTCGCCGCGCAATCCTCGGCCAATCCCGGCGCGCTGCAAGCGGTGGACCTGCGCAAGCGCCTCAGCGAAGGCGCCGAGGCCACGGGCGCCTGGAAAGGCGAACTGGTGGATGCGGTGCACGCGGCCTGGCGGGTGATGTGGATCAACAAATTCCGCACCGCCCTGACCTTGCTCGGGATCATCATCGGCGTGGCGTCGGTGGTGGTGATGCTGGCGGTCGGTGAAGGCAGCAAGCGTCAGGTCATGGCGCAGATGGGCGCGTTCGGCTCGAACATTATTTACCTCAGCGGCTCGGCGCCGAACCCGCGCACCCCGCCGGGCGTCATCACCCTCGACGACGTCGCCGCCCTGGCCAGCCTGCCGCAAGTACGGCGGATCATGCCGGTCAATGGCTCAGAGGCGGGGGTGCGTTTTGGCAACGTCGATCACCTGAGTTATGTCGGCGGCAACGACACCAATTTCCCGGCGATCTTCAATTGGCCGGTGGTCCAGGGCAGCTACTTCACCGACGCCGATGAAAAGTCCGGCGCGGCGGTGGCGGTGATTGGCCACAAGGTACGCACCAAATTGCTCAAGGATGTGGCCAACCCCATCGGCCAGTACATCTTGATCGAGAACGTGCCGTTCCAGGTGGTCGGCGTGCTCGCGGAAAAAGGCGCCAGTTCCGGCGATTCCGACAGCGACAATCGCATTGCCATTCCGTATTCGGCGGCCAGCGTGCGGCTGTTTGGCACCCACAACCCCGAATACGTGGCCATCGCCACGGCCGACGCGCGCAAGGTCAAGGAAGCGGAAACCGCGATCAAGCAATTGATGCTGCGCTTGCACGGCGGCAAGCAGGATTTCGAATTGACCAATAACGCGGCGATGATCCAGGCCGAAGCCCGCACCCAGAACACCCTGTCGCTGATGCTCGGCTCGATTGCCGCGATCTCGCTGCTGGTGGGCGGTATCGGCGTGATGAACATCATGCTGATGACCGTGCGCGAACGCACCCGCGAGATCGGCATCCGCATGGCCACCGGCGCCCGTCAGCGCGACATCCTGCGCCAGTTTCTCACCGAAGCGGTGATGCTCTCGGTGGTCGGCGGCCTCGCCGGGATTGCCCTGGCGCTGATCGTCGGCGGCGTGTTGGTGCTGAGCGAAGTCGCCGTCGCGTTTTCCTTGATGGCGGTGCTCGGCGCCTTCGGCTGCGCCCTTGTTACCGGTGTTGTCTTCGGCTTCATGCCGGCCCGCAAAGCTGCCCGGCTCGACCCGGTCACGGCCCTTACCAGTGAATGATCGATCTATGAAGCCGCCATTGAGCCTGTTGACTATCTGCCTGTTGCTTAGCGCGTGCGGCAGCCCTGCCCCGCGCCCGGACAGCGGCCTCGCACCGCCCGCCGCGTGGCAATCGCCCCACAACGAAAACGCCGCGCGCAGCAATGCGCAGTGGTGGACGCAATTCGGCAGCCCACCACTGGATCGCCTGATCGAACAGGCGCGGGTCGGCAGTTTCGACCTTGCGGCAGCGGTCGCCCGGGTGCGTCAGGCTCAGGCCGGGACGGTGATTGCCGGCGGCTCGCAGTTGCCGGAGATCAAGGCCGGGGCGAATGCCAACCGGCAAAAACTGCTGCGCGGCAATGGTTACAGTCAGCTCGATGCCGACAGCAGCAACGAGGCGGTGGATTACTTTGATGCCAACCTCAGCGCCAGTTACGAGATCGACTTTTGGGGCGGCAAACGTGCGTCCCGGGACAGTGCGCAGTTCGGATTGAAAGCCAGCGAATTCGATCAAGCCACCGTGGAGCTGACGGTGCTCAGCGGTGTGGCCAACAGCTACACGAAAACCCTGTCGTTGCGCGAACAGCGGCGGATTGCCGAACTCAATCTGGCCAATGCCCAAAGTGTGTTGAAACTGGTGCAGACCCGCTTTGATTCCGGCTCGGCCACCGCCCTGGAACTGGCCCAGCAGAAAGGTTTGGTCGCGGCGCAACAGCGGCAATTGCCGACGGTGCAGCAACAGGCTGACGAAGCGCTGATCAGCCTCGCCGCCCTCCTCGGCCGGCCGGTGCAGGAACTCGCGCCGATCAACGAATCCTTCGATCACCTGCAATGGCCCGCGATCGGCGCAGGCGTGCCGAGTCAGCTGTTGAGCCGCCGCCCGGACATCGCCCGCGCCGAAGCACAACTGGCCGCCGCCCAGGCCGACGTCACCGTCGCCCGCGCCGCCATGCTGCCCTCCGTTACCCTCAGCGCCAACATCGGTTCCGGAGCCAACAGCGCGAGCGACATCATGCGCAGCCCGTTCTACAACCTCACCGCCGGCCTCGTCGCCCCGATCTTTAACAACGGCCGCCTCGGCGCCGAGCGCGACAAGGCCACCGCACGCCAGCAAGAATTGCTGGAGGTCTATCGCGGGGCGATCATCAACGGTTTCGCCGACGTCGAAAAAGCCCTCAACAGCATTCGCGGGCTGGACGAACAACGCCAATGGCAAAGCGAAGAACTGAGCCAGGCCCAAACCGCCTTCAACATCGCCCAAAACCGTTACCAGGCTGGCGCCGAAGATTTGCTCACGGTGCTGGAGACACAACGCACGCTGTATGCGGCGCAGGATTTGAATGTGCAACTGAAACTGTCGCGGTTGCAGGCGAGTATTGCGTTGTACAAGGCATTGGGTGGGGGGTGGCAGGCGTTGTAATGGCGGTGAATGTCAGATCGCTTTCGCGAGCAGGCTCGCTCCCACAGGGGATCTATGGCGCACGCAGATACTGCATTCACCAAAGATCAATTGTGGGAGCGGGCTTGCTCGCGAAGGCGGCGTGTCAGTCGAGATTAATGTTGGATGTGCCGACGCTATCGCGAGCAAGCCCGCTCCCACAGGGGATCTCAGGTGTTCACAAATACTGTGTTCACCAAAGATTCCCTGTGGGAGCGAGCCTGCTCGCGAATGAACGATAACGCGGTACTCAAGCCTGCCGCTGCTTGACCTTCAAATGCCGCGCATACCAAGGCCGTTGCGGCACGCGGCGGAAGAGGTCGGCGAGTTTCTTTTCGTCGGTGCCGAAGGTGATGCGCAGCGCGAGTTTCATGGTTTCCGGGTCCATCTCCACCGACTTGCCCGCCTGCAATCCCGGCGTGGTGCTGCAACCGTGGGTGCTCGGGCCGAGCCAGGGGTCGTCCACTTCGACGAAGCGACCCGGGGCGAACCATGGCACGCCATTGACCTCCAGCCGCGTGACCTCCCCCGGATGAAAGCGCTCATGCGCACGGAACCAGTCTTCCAGCCGATCATCGATCCAGCCGTGGAAATGCCAGAACACCGGGTTCACATGGGAGGAAAACGGGTCGCCGAGGAAATCGTTTTCCGGCCCGAACCAACGCGCGGAAAAGTCCGAGGGATCCCTGGCGAACGGTACCGGCTGACCATTGGACGGATCCCGCGGCACCGACGCCCAGCGCATGTGCAGCCAGTCATGCAAACCCAGTTCGACTTCCGAACCGAACTGCCCGAGGGTCAGCTTCGACAGGTAACGCGGATCACGGTACTGCGATTCCCAGACCTGGAAATTGCTGTGATACGTCTCGGCAGTCTTGATGTCGCTGACCCACTGGGTGTATTCCGGGTCCTCGCCCGCCAGCCAGGTCGGCGGCAGTGAAGCCCCGTCGTGGTTGTCGAAGTAGCGGGCAAAGCCCTGGCGATCCCGCTCCAGCTCCGGTTGCGGCATCGGGAAGCTCGGCCAGGATGGCAGGTCCTGCATCGAACGCGCGGTGGCGAGCATGTGCCGGTGCATAAAGAAAAAGTCCACGCCCGAGCCATTGCGATCCTTCTTCGGACCCCGGGCATCGCGCTCCTTGTCGCGCGGGCCGGGCTGCCAGCCAATCCCGCGCAAGGCCCCGCGTTTTTCCTCGGAGAGCGTGTGCCATTTGTCCCGCGATGCGTGCCAGAGCTGATGGAACAAACGATGCTCCGGAGAAATCAGCCACGCCAGCAGCGTCGGATTCAGGCCGGTACGCTCCCGTGCTTCGGGAAACAGGCGTTTGTGCGCAACAAAGCGATTGTCCAGCGCCGGCAAACCGAGGGGACGGTCCAGCCGCAGAATGCGTCCGCTGAGGGTGCCACTGCCGGCGTTGCCGAAATCGGCCCAGACTTCATCGAGAATCACCGACAACTCATAAGTCGCTGCGCCGTTGGCTGATTGCGTATCGACCAGGCGCCAGTACATCTCGCCGGGCTTGGGCGACACCAGATCGCCCATGACCCGATAACGCGGCTCATCGTCTTCACGCAACTGCTGCGCGGTGTCCAGATAGCCGCGCAAGCCGCGACCGCGCTGGGCGACGTCGAGCAACAGTTCCAGACCCTGCAACGGCAAACCGTCGAGGCCTGCCTGCGCGCCTTCGAAGCGAACATCCCAGACGCCCCGCAGCGAGTTCGCCAGATGCTGGCCCGCGGTGTCCGCCAAATCAACCGTCGCTTCACCAGGGGTAATCGTCGGGTCCGGCTTCGTCCATTCGCGATGCCCATAAAAAGCCGCAGGCACGGCGGCGCCGGTCAGCGCCAGGCCCGCCATGAACCATCGTCGAGAAATCGTCATTGCCCTACCTGTGTCAGCCATGAAGCAGGCTTTATCCAAGCTAGAACGTTCACCCCCAAGACAAATTTAAGAGCTTCGCGGGCAAGCCACGCTCCCACATTGGACCGAGGCGCACACAAATCAAATGTAGGAGCGGGCTTGCTCGCAAAGAGGCCATCAAAACCACCTAAATTTTCCCGCCAGCCACTCGTTCTTCCCAGATAGCAAAGGCCCCTGCGCCTGCACCTCGACGGCGAACCTGACTGAGATGGCAATGACAAAACCACGTTCGAAAAAGGCTCTTTACATCGGCCTGCCGCTGGCTCTGGCGATCAGCGCCGGTGCAGGCTATGCAGCCTGGGATTACTGGTTCAAGGACAACCCCGGCTACCCGGTCAAGGTGATGAAACAGGCCGACGAACTCCACGAACGCATGCTGTCTTTCGACAGCCACGTCAGCCTGATGCAGAACTTCGGCACCCAGGGCAACGAGGCGGACAAGGATGGCAAGGGCCAGTTCGACCTGGTCAAGGCCAATCGCGGCCATCTCTCCGGCGCGGCCCTGACGATTTTCGGCTGGCCGGAAATCTGGAACGGCGCCAACGCGCCGCACAAACCCACCGCCGGGTTCCTCGAAGAAGCGCGCAACCAGCAGGAGATCCGCTACAAGATCATCACCGGGATGGTCCGCGACTTCCCCAATCAGGTCGCCATCGCCTACACCCCCGACGATTTCCGTCGCCTGCACGGCGAAGGCAAGTTCGCCATTTTCATCAGCATGCTCAACGCCTACCCGCTGGGTCATGACCTGAACCTGCTGGACCTGTGGACGGCGCGCGGCATGCGCATGTTCGCGTTCAGCTACATCGGCAACAACGACTGGGCCGATTCCTCGCGGCCCCTGCCGTTTTTCAACGATTCGCCGGACGCCCTCGACGGCCTCTCCGACCTCGGCAAACAAGCAGTGCAGCGCCTGAACGACCTGGGGGTGATCATCGACGTCTCGCAAATGTCGACCAAGGCCCTGGAGCAAGTCGCGCAGCTGAGCCGCACCCCGCTGGTGGCCTCGCACTCCGCGCCACGGGCCATGGTGGATATCCCGCGCAACCTCAGTGACAAAGAACTGCAACTGATCAAAAACAGCGGCGGCGTGGTGCAGATCGTCGGCTTCTCGCAATACCTCAAGCCGCTGTCGCAGCCGACCCAGGACAAGCTCAACGCACTGCGCCAGCGCTTCGACCTGCCGCCCCTGCCGAACCTCGCGATGGCGCTGATGCCGGGCGACCCGATCATCTCCGCCTGGTCCGAGCAGAAGTTCGGCCAGTACGCCAGCGGCCTCTACGCGATCCTTGAAGAGGAACCCAAGGCCAGCCTCAAGGACCTCGGCGACGCCATCGAATACACCGTGCGCAAAATCGGCATCGACCACGTCGGCATCAGCTCCGACTTCAACGAGGGCGGCGGCGTCAAAGGCTGGGAGAACGTCAGCGAAATCCGCAACGTGACCGCCGAACTGCTGTCGCGCGGCTACTCCGAAGCGGACATCGCCAAGCTCTGGGGTGGCAACTTCCTGCGGGTCTGGGACCAGGTGCAGAAAGCCGCCAAGCCCGCATTGATTTCGCAGCAGGACAAGAGCAAACCATGAGTGATCGTCGAACCTTTCTGAAACAGGCCGGCATCCTCGCCGCCGGCCTGCCGCTGACTGCCGGCCTGCCCTCTGCCGCCAACGCCGCAGCGTCGGCAGCGCTGTCCGGGGACAAATGGACGCAACTGCGCCGACTGTTCGACCAGGACCCGGCTTACCTGCACTTCTCCAATTTCCTGATCACCTCGCACCCCAAACCCGTGCGCGACGCCATCGAGATGCACCGCGCCGCCCTCGATAAAAACCCTGGGCTGGCGATGGATTGGGACCTGGGCGTTATCGAGCAGCGCGAAGAAGAAGTTCGCGTATGGGCCGGTCGTTACCTGCAAGCCGATGCCAAGCAGATCGCGCTGACCGGCAGCACCACCGAAGGCCTTGCGATGATTTACGGCGGTGTCCACGTGCGCCCCGATCAGGAAATCCTCACCACCGTCCACGAACACTACGCCACCCACACCATCCTCGATTTGCGCACCCAGCGCGACGGTACCAAGGTGCGCAAGCTCCGGTTGTTCAAGGATCCGCAGACGGTCACCAAGGAAGAAATCCTGACCGCCATCGACCAAGGCATCAAACCCGAAACCCGCGTGCTCGGCATGACCTGGGTGCAGTCCGGCAGTGGCGTGAAAACCCCGATCGCGGAAATCGGCGCCCTGGTGGACAAACACAACCGTAACCGCAGCGATCAGGACCGAATCATTTACCTGGTCGACGGCGTGCACGGTTTTGGCGTCGAGGACTTGCGTTTCCCGGCCATGAACTGCGACTTCTTTATCGCCGGCACCCACAAATGGATGTTCGGCCCGCGGGGCACCGGCATCGTTTGCAGCCGCAGCGCAGAGGTCAAATACGTCACGCCGATCATCCCGACCTTCTCCGAAGCCACGGCGTTTTCCACCACCATGACCCCCGGCGGTTACCACTCCTTCGAACACCGCTGGGCGCTGAACGAAGCCTTCAAATTGCATTTGCAACTGGGCAAGGCCGACGTCCAGGCGCGCATCCATGCGCTCAACAGCTACATGAAGAAACGCCTGCAAGCCCACCCGCAGATCGAGCTCGTCACGCCGCTGAGCCCCGAGCTGTCATCGGGATTCAGCTTCTTCCGGGTCAAGGGCAAGAACAGCGACAAGATCGCCGCGTACCTGATGCAAAACAAAGTGGTCGCCGATGCGGTGGAACGCGACGTCGGCCCGGTGGTGCGCACCGCGCCGGGGCTGCTCAACACCGAAGCTGAAATCGACCGCTTCATGGCGCTGCTCAGCACGCAGCTCGGCTAAACAACGCCATCCCCCCTGTGGGAGCGGGCTTGCTCGCGAAGGCGCCGGGTCAGTCAACACTTAGGCTGAATGACCCACCGCTTTCGCGAGCAAGCCCGCTCCTACAAGGATGCGCATTGAACAGATACGACTCCTTTTACCTTTGTATCGAGAGAGATGATGAACAGTGAGCCGCGTAGTTTTTCCTTGAAGACGCTCCCCGCACTGGCTTTCGCCGCCGTGGCCGCCTGCCTGCTGCCGGGCGTCGCGCAAGCCGCCGCGCCTACCCAGCCGGGCAAGGTGTTCAAGGACTGCAAGGATTGTCCGGAGATGGTCGTGCTGCCCACCGGCACGTTCACCATGGGCACCCCGGAAAATGAAGTCGGTCGCGAACCAGATGAAGGCCCGTTGCACCCGGTGACGTTCGCCAAACCCCTGGCCATCAGCCGCTTCCAGGTGCTGGCCGGTGAATGGGACGCCTACCTGCGCGACACCGGTTACGTGATGCCCGACGGCGATACCCGTCCGGGCCGCGAGTGCAAGGCTGGCGTGCCGCGCTACGAGCGCACGGCCAAGCATCCGGCGGTGTGCATGGACTTCGAGGAGGCCAACGCCTACGTGGCGTGGCTGTCGAAAAAATCCGGCAAGGCCTATCGACTGGTCAGCGAATCCCTGCGCGAATACGCCTCCCGCGCCGGCAGCACCGGACCGTTCCCCTTCCCGTTCGACGAAGGCAAGGAATACAGCATCGCCAAGCACGCCAACACCTACGGCGCGGCCGATGGCTACAACTTCACCGCGCCGGCGGGCAGTTTCCCGGCCAACGCCTTCGGCGTGTACGACATGCACGGCAACGTCTACGAGTGGACCGCCGATTGCTTTAACGAGAACTATGTCGGCGCGCCAAGCGACGGCAGTGCCTGGCTGAGCGGCGACTGCAAGGTGCGGCGCATTCGCGGCAACGACTGGGGCGAAGCACCGGTGTTCTCCCGTTCGGGCAATCGCAACGCCACCTACCCCGATACCCGTGGCGACTGGCTGGGCTTTCGCGTCGCCCGGGATCTGTGAGGCGCCCACCTCCCGTCGCATGACGTGCAACAAACCCGTGAGCGGCTAAATCGTCGCCCACGGGTTTCGTCTTTCAAGCAGCCAAACTCTTGAACCTTTGCCCTTAGCGGCACTTGAAGCGGAAACTTCCATGACCTCAAAATCCCGCGGAGCCTTCAGTGAAGTCCTCGGCCTGCTCAGGCCTTTCCGGGTCATCGTTGTGGTGTCGATCATGCTCGGCATGCTCGGCGGCCTCAGCATCACCGCGCTGCTGGCGACCATCAACGACGCGCTAAACGCCGCCGCCACCCCGTCCACCCGTGTGGTGCTCACCTTTATCGGCCTGTGCGCGGTGGCACTGGTGACGTCGATCCTGTCGGACATCGGCACCAACCATGTCGGCCAGCACATCATTGCCGGGCTGCGAAAATCCCTCGGGGAAAAAGTCCTGCTGGCACCGATCGAACAGATCGAGCGCTTCCGCAGTTATCGACTGATCCCGGTGCTGACCCACGACGTCGACACCGTCAGTGATTTCGCGTTTTCCTTCGCGCCGCTGGCCATTGCGTTCACCGTCACCCTCGGTTGCCTGAGCTACCTGGCCTACCTGTCGTTGCCGATGTTTGCCCTGCTGATGGTCGCCCTGGTGATCGGCACCGCGCTGCAATACGTGGCCCGCTCCAAAGGCATCAAGGGTTTCCAGGCTGCGCGCGAAGCCGAGGACGAACTGCAAAAGCACTACAGCGCAATTGCCGCCGGCGCCAAGGAACTGCGTATCCATCGCCCGCGCCGCCAACGCATGTTCAGCCAACGCATCGAAGGCACCGCCGATTTCATCTGCAACACCCACATCCGCGCGGTCAACACCTTCGTGGTGGCCAAGACCCTCGGTTCGATGCTGTTTTTCGTGGTGATCGGCCTGGCGCTGGTCCTGCAATCGATGTGGCTGGGCTCGGATAAAGCGGTGCTCAGCGGGTTCGTGCTGGTGCTGCTGTACATGAAAGGCCCGATGGAATACCTGATCACCACCCTGCCGGTGGTCAGCCGCGCCAACATTGCGTTCAAGCGCATCGCCGACCTGGCGGAGCAGTTTTCCTCGCCGGAACCGCACCTGTTGCTCAGCGACAAAGACGCGCCGAAACCGGTGGTCGAACACCTGGAATTGCGCGACGTGCACTTCGCTTTCCCAGCGGTGGACGGCAGCAAGCCCTTCGCCCTCGGCCCGGTCAACCTGTCCATCGCCCAGGGCGAGATCGTGTTTATCGTCGGCGAGAACGGCGGCGGCAAGACCACACTGATCAAGCTTCTGCTGGGGCTGTACGCGCCACAAGGCGGGGAAATCATCCTCAACGGCAAACCGGTTTTGGCGCATAACCGCGACGATTATCGCCAGTTGTTCACCACTATTTTCGCCGACTACTACCTGTTCGATGAACTGGTGCAAGGCGAGCAGAACGTTCCCGAGGACGCTAACCGTTACCTGGAACGCCTGGAAATCTCACACAAGGTGAGCATCCGCGATGGCGCGTTCAGCACCACCGACCTGTCCACAGGTCAGCGCAAACGCCTGGCCCTGTTGAACGCCTGGCTGGAAGAACGCCCGGTGCTGGTCTTCGATGAATGGGCCGCCGACCAGGACCCGGCCTTCCGCCGGATTTTCTACACCGAGCTGTTGCCGGAACTCAAATACCTGGGCAAGACCATCATCGTCATTTCCCACGACGACCGTTACTTCGATGTCGCCGACCAATTGGTGCGGATGGAGGGCGGACGGGTCGTCGCGCAGAAGCAATCGTTGACGGCGGTCTGATCACGTTCCCTGCCGATGCCTGTCAATCCGCCGGAGCCCCCGCGTTCCGGCCGTTACCCACTGAATGTTTACCCGTGTGGGCGCGATGTCCGGCCAAGCCGTCAGCGCCCAGGCGGTCGCCGACGACGAGAGACCGATGAACGACATGATCGATGATGATTTACTGGCGCTGCTGCTGGCCGATGCCGGTGATCAACCCCAAGGCATCGCCGCCCGCGCGCAGAACACCCCGGCGCCCCTCTCCTTCGCCCAACAACGCTTGTGGTTTGTGCAGCAACTGACACCGGACAGCGCCGCTTACAACCTGCCTCGGGTGATGCGCATCAGCGGCGCGTTGCAAGCCCAACGTCTGGAAATCGCGCTGAACCGGGTGCTGGATCGCCACGACATCCTGCGCACGGCATTCCACGAGATCGACGGCGTGGCCATGCAAGTGGTCGATGATCAGGCAAGTCTGGTACTCGGCGTGGAAGACCTGTCCGAACTCGTCGACGAAGACCGCGCCCGGCAGATTGCGCAGCGCATCGAGGCCCAGGCAGGCGCGCCGTTCGACCTGCGCCAGGCGCCGCTGATGCGCGCGACCTTGCTCAAGGTCGGCGCCGCAGAACACCTGTTGCTGATGAACATGCACCACATCGTTTCCGATGCCTGGTCCAACGCGATCCTGATGCAGGACCTGCACCGCGCCTTCGCCCAGGCCAGCGACGCAGACGCCCCGCCGCTGCCCCGTCCGCCGATTCAATACGCCGACTACGCCACCTGGCAACGCAGTGACTACCTGCACAGCGCGACCTGCGCCAACAGCGCCGACTACTGGCAAAACTACCTGGGCACGCCGTTGCCGACCCTGGATTTGCCGGTGGATTTGCCCCGCAGTGCGCAACAGCGCCATCCCGCGGGCAAGCATGAATTTGAACTGCCGGGCTCTCTGTCGACGGCCCTGAACCGCTTTTGCCAACAACAGGGCCTGTCGCCGTTCGTGGTCGCGCTCGGCGCCTGGCAATTGTTGTTGAGCCGCTACAGCGGTCAGCGGGACTTTACCGTTGGTGTGCCGAACGCCACGCGCAATCGCAGCGAAACCCAAGGGCTGGTCGGCTTCTTTGTCAGCAGTCAGGTGTACCGCGTACGCCTCGACCCGATGCTGTCCTGCAGCGATTTCCTGCAGCGCCTGCGCCGTGAGTCCCTGGCGGCCCTGGACCATGCGGATTACCCGCTGGAGTTGAGTTTCGATGCCCTGAACTTGCAGGCCAGCGCGCAGGCCAATCCGCTGTTTCAGGTGCTGTTCAACTGGCGCACCGACAGCGGCGAGCCTGCGCACATGGATCTGCATGGACTGGCGCTGGAGTTTCTTGATGCGGGGTTGGGTCAAGCCAAGTTCGATTTGTCGCTGGACGTTGCGTACTCGCAACACGGCGTTGTCGCGGGCCTGGAATACAGCCGCGATCTCTACACTTCGGCGACCATCGAGCGTCTGGCTCGGCATTGGCAAAACCTGCTGCAAGGCATCGTCGATGGTTGCTGTCAGCGGATCGGCGAACTGCCGCTGCTCGATAGCGATGAGCAAAACGTGATGCTGAAGGATTGGCATCGGGTGGTTGAGCAAGCTGCGCAGGCGCCGTGTGTGCAGCAGCGCATCGCGGCTCAGGCGGAACAGACGCCGGATGCGGTGGCGTTGATTGTCGGCGGCGATTGTTTGACCTATGCGCAACTGGACAGCCGCGCCAACCAGCTCGCGCATAAGCTGATCGAAGCCGGCGTCGGCCCGGATCGGCTGGTGGGCATTGCCGTAGAGCGCAGCGTGGAAATGATTGTCGGGTTGCTGGCGATCCTCAAGGCGGGCGGTGCTTATGTGCCACTGGACCCGGCGTATCCCGAGGATCGTCTGGCCTACATGATCGAGGACAGCGGTCTTGAACTGCTGCTGACCCAATCCCATCTGCAAGCACAATTGCCGATTCCGATCGGGCTCAACACCTTGCTGCTCGATCAGCCGACCGAATGGCTGGCGGCGTATCCACAAACCTGCCCAACGGTGGCGCTGAGCGGTGAACACCTGGCTTACGTGATCTACACCTCCGGCTCCACCGGCAAACCCAAAGGTGTGATGGTGCGCCACGCGGCCCTGTGCAACTTCCTCGAAAGCATGGTCCATCAGCCGGGCCTCACGGCCCAGGACCGCATGCTGTCGCTGACCACCTTCTCGTTCGATATTTTCGGCCTGGAAATCTACGGTCCGTTGCTGGCCGGCGCCCGTGTGGTGCTGACCGGCAAGGACGTGCACCAAGATCCGCAAGCCGTGCTCGACCTGGTCGAGCGCCACGGTGTGACAGTGCTACAAGCCACGCCATCCACCTGGCGCATGCTGCTCGACCATGAACAAGCGTCGATTTTGGCTGACCGCGTGTTCCTGTGCGGCGGTGAAGCACTACCGCAGGAACTCGCCCAGCGCATGCTCGCGCTGTCGCCGAAGGTCTGGAACCTCTACGGCCCGACCGAAACCACGATCTGGTCGGCGCTGCATCCATTGACGCGCGAGAACCCGCGTCCCTACCTCGGCAAGCCAATCGACAACACCGCGCTGTACATCCTAGGCAGTGACCTGGAACTCAACCCGATCGGTGCACCGGGTGAATTGCTGATCGGCGGCGACGGCCTCGCGCGCGGTTACTTCGAGCGTCCATCGTTAACCGCTGAACGCTTCGTGCCGAACCCGTTTTCCTCCAGCGGCGAGCGCCTGTACCGCACCGGCGACTTGACCCGTTACCGCGCCGAGGGCGTGATCGAGTACATCGGCCGCATCGACCATCAAGTGAAAATCCGTGGCTTCCGCATCGAACTCGGCGAGATCGAAGCGCGCTTGCTTGCGCTCGAAAGCGTGCGCGAAACTGTGGTGGTGGCGCAGGACGGCCCGACTGGTCCACAACTGGTGGGTTATGTAGTTACGGCGATGGCTGTCGAGGATGAAGCCGCGTTGCGCGCCGAACTCAAGGCCAGCCTAAAGGCAGAATTGCCGGACTACATGGTGCCTGCGCACCTGTTGTTCCTCGCGCAATTGCCGCTCACGCCCAACGGCAAGGTTGACCGCAAAGCCCTGCCACTGCCAGACCTGAGCCAGTCACAGCGCCCTTTCATTGCCCCGGTGACCTCACTGGAAAAAGCCCTGGCCGAACTCTGGCAGGAAGCCTTGCAGGTCAAACGGGTCAGCTTAGACGACAATTTTTTCGAACTCGGCGGCCACTCGATCCTGGCAATTCAATTCATCTCGCAGTTGCATGCCCGTCTCGGGATAAAACTGGCGTTGCAACAAATGCTCGCTTACCCGACGGTCGAATTGCTGGCCAGGTTCATCGCCCAGGAGCATCAGCAAAACGCACAATCTGTTGTCGCGCTGAATGCCTCGACGGTTTCGGCCCCCGGACTTTTCTGCCTGCACCCCAGCGGCGGCATCGTATTTTGCTACCAGCCACTGGCGAAGAAACTCGCGCCCCACGCCAAAACCTTCGGCGTGATGCACAAGGGCTTCGCCGACAAGGCATCAGGCGCGCAAACCTGGGCCGAGATGATCACCGATTACAGCGCGCAGATTGTCGAGCAGCAGCCACACGGGCCTTATCGGCTGATGGGTTGGTCGTTGGGCGGCGCCATCGCCATGGACATCGCCGCGCGCCTTGAACAGCAAGGCCACGAGGTGAGTTTCCTGGGCCTGGTCGACACCAACGTGCCGGAACGTGACTTGCCCGCCGACCTGCCGCGCAAGCCGCTGGAACAGGACAACCCGAACCACCTCAGCGCGGAAAACGAACTGAAGGCGGCGCTTGAAGTGTTCACCCTGATGTTCGGGCACCTGGAAACGGCGGCGACGAGTTTCATCGCCGAAAACCCGACCGCCGACCTCAAGGCCTTCTATCGCTGGGCCAGCGAACAGACGGCGACCGGGGAACAGGAAATGATCGCGACCCTGGACGGGATCAAGCAGGAGATCATGAACGCGCAAGCCTTTGCGATCCACGAACGACTAGTGGCGGCATTCGAAGAGTTCTCGCTGCCGCGGCTCAAGGTCCAGGTCAGTTGCTGGTGGTCGCTGTCGCACAAAACCCTGGAGCAAGTGCAGTTTTCGGAACAACTGCTCAGGGCCCACAACGTGACAGGCCAATTGCACACCTCAATCCACACCCCGCTGCCGCACCGCAGCATGATCTACGCCGAATCGTTGCTGGCGTCGTTTACCGACGTGTTCCTCGGCGGCCAGGGCAAGTCCTGTAGCTGACCGGGTAACGGCACGCAATCCCTATGTGGGAGCGGGCTTGCTCGCGAAGAGGGCGTGTCAGCCGACATTCATGCAGCTGACACACCGCTTTCGCGAGCAAGCCCGCTCCCACAGGGAACAGCGTTGGCCGCAAATATTGTGAACACCACCAAACAATTGTGGGAGCGGGCTTGCTCGCGAAGAGGCCGTGTCAGCCGACATTCATGCAGCTGACACACCGCTTTCGCGAGCAGGCTCGCTTCCACAGGGAACAGCGTTGGCCGCAAATATTGTGAACACCACCAAACAATTGTGGGAGCGGGCTTGCTCGCGAAGAGGGCGTGTCAGCCGACATTC
>NZ_JBIWEL010000008.1:0-177459 GCF_044762525.1 Pseudomonas sp. NPDC096950
GAAACCCTAAACTTGGCTCAGCAATCGTTGGTTACATCTTTGATTTCTCGCGGAGTAACTTGTGATGCTGATAATCTTGTTGACTATCAGTCTGACTCCACAAGCACCCACACGAATTGCTTGATTCAGTTGTTAAAGAGCGGTGGGTTGATTCTTTCGTCTCAACCGAGGCGCGCATTCTACAGCAGCGCCAGTTACTGTCAAGCGGTTATTTTCCGAAGTTTTCAAAGTTTCCTTTGCAACTTCAACCACTTGCGCTTTCGATCTCTCGTTAGCGGGAGGCGAATTCTACAGCGTTACTCGCTGCTGTCAACACCTCTTTTTCAACCCCTTTCGCGCTTCGATGAGCTGAAGCAACTCGCTGCCGAAACCTGCGTAACTCTTTGTTTACCAAGGAGTTTTCCGTTTCGACTGCGCCGGAAGTGGGGCGAATTATAGACTTCCAGAATCTGCCGTCAACCCCTATTTTCACAATTCTGTCACATAGGTCAGAAAAGCCCCGAAAACACGAAGGCCGGCCCTGACGGGCCGGCCTTCTCCCCTTCTACTTACAAGCTAGGGAACGCGAATTGCGATGCTTCATGGCTCGCCCGTTGCGGCCAACGCTGGGTGATGGCCTTGCGACGGGTATAGAAACGCACACCGTCCGGACCATAAGCGTGCAAGTCACCAAACAGCGAACGCTTCCAGCCACCAAAGCTGTGATAAGCCACCGGCACCGGCAACGGCACGTTGACCCCAACCATGCCGACTTCAATCTCATCGCAGAACAACCGCGCCGCCTCACCATCACGGGTGAAGATACAGGTGCCGTTGCCATACTCGTGATCGTTGATCAGTTGCATCGCCTCTTCCAGGCTGTTCACCCGAACAACGCACAGCACCGGCCCGAAGATCTCTTCTTTATAGATGCGCATCTCAGGCGTGACGTTATCGAACAGGCAGCCACCCAGGAAGAAACCTTCCTCATGACCCGCCACGCTCAATCCGCGGCCATCCACCACCAGGGTTGCGCCAGAAGAAACACCGTCTTCTATATAGCCACTGACTTTATCGCGAGCCTGACCGGAAACCAGCGGCCCCATGTCCAGGCCACACGAAGTCCCGGCCCCGATTTTCAGCGCCTTGATTTGCGGCACCAACTTGGCCACCAGCGCATCCGCCACCTGGTCACCGACGCACACGGCCACCGAGATCGCCATGCAGCGCTCACCGCAAGAACCATACGCCGCGCCCATCAGTGCGCTGACCGCGTTATCCAGATCCGCATCCGGCATCAGCACCGCATGGTTCTTCGCGCCGCCCAGTGCCTGGACGCGTTTACCGCGCTTGGTACCTTCGGCGTAGATGTATTCGGCAATCGGCGTCGAACCGACAAAGCTCAGCGCTTTGACTTCCGGCGCCTCGATCAGCGCATCCACCGCTGCCTTGTCGCCATGCACCACGCTCAGCACGCCTTTAGGCAGACCCGCTTCGATCAACAACTGAGCGATCAGCAGCGTCGAACTCGGATCGCGCTCGGACGGCTTGAGGATGAAGCAGTTGCCGCAGACGATCGCCAGTGGATACATCCACAACGGCACCATGGCCGGGAAGTTGAACGGGGTGATACCCGCGACCACGCCCAATGGCTGGAAGTCCGACCACGCATCAATGTTCGGCCCGACATTACGGCTGTATTCGCCCTTGAGGATTTCCGGCGCCGCGCACGCGAACTCGACGTTCTCGATCCCGCGCTTCAACTCGCCCGCTGCATCTTCCAGCGTCTTGCCGTGTTCTTCGCTGATCAACTGCGCGATGCGCGCTTCGTTCTGCTCCAGCAATTGCTTGAAACGGAACATCACTTGCGCACGTTTGGCCGGAGGCGTGTTGCGCCAGGCCGGGAATGCAGCCTTGGCCGAATCGATGGCTTTCTGAATGGTTTCGCGGCTGGCCAACGGCAGCTTATGGATGGCCTTGCCGGTCGACGGGTTGAACACGTCAGCCGTGCGACCGTCTTCGGTCACCAGTTCGCCATTGATCAAATGCGGGATGAGGCTCATGCGGTACTCCAGAAAATTGTTCACAGGCGCCCGTCTACGGACGCCCTTCTTATATAGAGGGAGAAATCAGTCGATCTTGTTCAGCACTTCGCCAACCGCGTCGAACAGACGATCAAGGTCTTGCGGCTTGCTGTTGAAGGTTGGCCCGAACTGCAGGGTGTCGCCGCCGAAGCGCACGTAGAACCCGGCCTTCCACAGCGCCATGCCGGCTTCGAACGGACGCACAATCGCGTCGCCGTCACGCGGGGCAATCTGGATTGCACCGGCCAAGCCGTAGTTGCGGATGTCGATGATGTTCTTCGAGCCTTTCAGACCGTGCAGCGCATTTTCGAAATGCGGCGCGACTTCGGCCACGCTCTGCACCAGGTTTTCCTTTTGCAGCAGGTCGAGTGCCGCCAGGCCAGCGGCACAGGCAACCGGGTGCGCGGAATAGGTGTAGCCGTGGGGGAATTCCACCGCGTACTCCGGCGTCGCCTGGTTCATGAAGGTGTGATAGATCTCGGAGCTGGCAATCACCGCGCCCATCGGGATCGCGCCGTTGGTGACTTGCTTGGCGATGCACATCAGGTCCGGAGTCACGCCAAAGCTGTCAGCGCCGAACATCGAACCGGTACGGCCGAAACCGGTGATCACTTCGTCGAACACCAGCAGGATGTTGTGCTGGTCGCAGATTTCACGCAGACGCTTGAGGTAGCCCTCAGGCGGAACCAGCACGCCAGCGGAACCGGCCATTGGTTCTACGAAGACGGCTGCGATGTTCGAAGCATCGTGCAATTCGATCAACTTCAGCAGTTCATCTGCCAGGGCGATACCGCCCTCTTTCGGCATGCCACGGGAGTAAGCGTTGCTGGCCAGCAAGGTGTGCGGCAGGTGATCGACGTCCATCAGGCCCTGGCCGAACAGTTTGCGGTTGCCGTTCACACCGCCAAGGCTGGTGCCGGCAATGTTCACACCGTGATAACCACGGGCACGGCCGATCATTTTGGTCTTGGTCGCCTGGCCTTTCAGGCGCCAGTAAGCGCGGACCATTTTCACTGCGGTGTCCGCGCACTCGGAACCCGAGTCGGTGAAGAACACGTGGTTCAGATTGCCCGGCGTCAGGTCAGTAATTTTCTCGGCCAACTGGAACGACAGCGGATGGCCGTACTGGAAGCCCGGCGAGTAATCGAGAGTGCCCAGTTGCTTGGCGACCGCTTCCTGGATTTCCTTGCGCGTGTGCCCCGCGCCACAGGTCCACAGACCCGAGAGCGAATCGTAGACCTTGCGGCCCTTGTCGTCTGTCAGCCAACTGCCCTCGGCGGCGACGATCAGTCGCGGATCGCGCTGGAAATTTCGGTTGGCGGTGTAGGGCATCCAGTGCGCATCGAGCTTGAGCTGGCTGGCCAGGGAAGACGGGGCGTTTTCGGGCAAGTTCATGATTAAAACCTCGCAGGGCAATAAGCGGCGTAGAGATCAAAAGCGTTCTTGCAGCTAAATTGCCACGGGGATAAAGTCGGTGAAATCCAACTCTTCTAACCTTCAGTCAGGGCTTCACTAAACTATGAGCAGCCGCCGCCCCGATCCGCTGGCCCAAGTCAGCGACTTTGATATTCGCCTGTTGCGGATCTTCCGCAGCGTGGTGGAATGCGGCGGCTTCTCCGCAGCGGAATCGGTACTGGGCATCGGCCGCTCGGCCATCAGCCAGCAAATGAGCGACCTGGAACAACGCCTCGGCCTGCGCCTCTGCCAACGGGGTCGCGCCGGGTTTTCCCTGACCGAAGAGGGGCGCGAGGTTTATCACTCGGCGCTGCAGCTATTAAGTGCGCTGGAAAGTTTCCGCACTGAGGTCAACGGCCTGCATCAACACTTGCGCGGCGAGCTGACCATCGGCCTGACCGACAACCTGGTCACCCTGCCCCACATGCGCATCACCCATGCGTTGGCGCAATTGAAGGAGCGCGGGCCGGACGTGCAGATCCAGATCCGAATGATCGCGCCCAATGAAGTCGAACAAGGGGTGCTCGACGGACGCTTGCATGTCGGTGTGGTGCCACAGGCCAGCGCGTTGTCCGGGCTGGAATATCAACCGCTCTACAGCGAACGTTCGCTGCTGTATTGCGCGGTGGGCCACCCGTTGTTTTATGTCGACGACAAGCAACTGGACGACGAGCGCCTGAACAGCCAGGACGCGATCGCCCCGACCTTCCGCCTGCCCGCCGAGATCCAGGCGCATTACCAGGCGCTCAATTGCACCGCCAGTGCCTCCGACCGTGAAGGCATGGCGTTCCTGATCCTGACCGGACGCTATATCGGGTACCTGCCCGATCACTACGCCAGCCTCTGGGTGCAGCAAGGCCGATTGCGCGCCCTCAAACCTACCGCGCGGTTTTATGACCTGAGCCTCGCGTCGGTCACGCGCAAGGGTCGTCGCCCACATTTGGTGCTGGAAAGCTTTCTGGAGAGCCTGGCGGCGACGCGTTGAAAAACCAGGAAACCTGCTGTCGGGACTTGTCTGAAACCTGTGGGTGCGCTATCAACGCAGTGGTTGCACCCACAGACTATTTCGGAAGTGCCTATGACCTTTGAAGTCCCCGCCCACGGCGGCAAACCTGCCAGCCGCATTCGTCAAAAGAACGAAGAGACGATCCTCAAAGCCGCCGAAGATGAATTCGCCCGACACGGGTTCAAAGGCACCAGTATGAACACCATCGCCGTGAATGCCGGGTTGCCCAAGGCGAACCTGCATTATTACTTCACCAACAAGCTTGGGTTGTACGTGGCGGTGCTGAGCAACATCATCGAATTGTGGGACAGCACCTTCAACACCCTGACGGCCGAGGATGATCCGGCCGAGGCGCTGACTCGCTATATCCGCGCCAAAATGGAATTCTCCCGCCGCCAGCCGCAAGCCTCGCGGATTTTCGCCATGGAAGTCATCAGCGGCGGCGAATGTTTGACCGAGTATTTCAACCAGGATTATCGCGCCTGGTTCCAGGGCCGGGCCGCGGTGTTCCAGGCGTGGATCGACGCCGGCAAAATGGACCCGGTCGATCCGGTGAACCTGATCTTCCTGCTGTGGGGCAGCACTCAGCATTACGCCGACTTCGCCACCCAGATCTGCCGGGTCAGCGGCCGCACCAAGCTGACCAAGCAAGACATGGAAGACGCCGGCGACAACCTGATCCGCATCATCCTCAAGGGCTGCGGCCTGACACCTCCTATCTAAGTCGACTATGCCTTTTACCCTCAGCGGTTTTTGCGAATACCGCGAAGAGATTCGCAAAAGCCGTTTCATCACCCTCGCCGGGCCGATCGGCAGCCCGACCGAAGCCCAGGCGTTCATCGAGCAGCACAGCGACTTGAACGCTACGCACAATTGCTGGGCGTGGAAGCTTGGCGACCAGTACCGCAGCAACGACGATGGCGAACCCGGCGGCACCGCTGGGCGGCCGATTCTGGCGGCGATCGAGGCGCAGGATTGCGATCAGGTCGCGGTGCTGGTGATTCGTTGGTACGGCGGTATACAACTTGGCACCGGTGGACTTGCCCGTGCTTATGGCGGCGGTGCGAACAAGTGCCTGCAAGGCGCGCCGAAGGTTGAGTTGATCAGCCGGGTGCCAGTGAGTTGTGCCTGCGGATTTGGCGAGTTGGTGTTGGTGAAGTTGCGGGTGGCGGAGCTCGGCGGTTTGGTGGTGGAAGAATCCTTTACCGGCAACGGCGTGGATCTGAAATTGGCGATTGGCGAGGCGCAGATCGAAACTCTGCAATTGCAGCTCGCGGATTTGAGTCGCGGGCGGATTTTGTTGGAGAGATAAGAGCAAAATCAAAAGATCGCAGCCTTCGGCAGCTCCTACATTGGAGCGCGATCTTTTGGGGCACTCCCAATTTCACTGCACTCGACAGTTGCCCACATCTGCTGTGCACCCGCCTGTGGATAACCTGAGTACATTCTGCTGTAACCCTTCTGTCATGCGGCTTTGCGGGCTTTGTTCACTTTTCGTCCAAAGTGCTGGCAAAAAAGCTAAATCCGCGAAAAAACAAACAGTTAGCGTGGTTTATCACCTTTAGAAGATAGCGACGCAGTGCTTATGCCCGAGCGTTGGGCTTGCGCACAAATACTGTGGAGCAATCTGTGGATAACCCGTTCATGGCTGGCGCAGCCCCATATCCGGCATAGCTTGCAGCCGACTGCTCGTTTTTTGATCAAACTGCCGCGGGCAAAACCGGAGCCTGATCAACGGCTTCGCCCTCAAGTGGTGCTTGATTCAGATACGAAACAGTTTCGGGCGCTTGCGCAACTCCCTGAACGGCATGGATTTAGGGAAATCCTGACTCAATGGCCAGAAAATTGCTTTATCCACAGGCATAACTTCAAGCGACCCGAGCCTGTCATGCCCAACCCCGTGCCGATCCCCGATCCAGCCCCACGCCTGCAGCTGCGCAATATCAGCAAACGCTACCCCGGTTGCCTGGCCAACGATGCCATCGACCTGAGCATCTCCCCCGGTGAAATCCATGCCCTGCTCGGCGAAAACGGTGCGGGCAAAAGCACGCTGATGAAGATTATCTACGGCGTCACCCACGCCGATTCCGGGGAAGTGATCTGGCAAGGACAACGGGTGACCATGCGCAATCCGGCCCAGGCGCGGGGGCTTGGGATCGGCATGGTGTTCCAGCACTTTTCGTTGTTCGAAACCTTGAGCGTGGCGCAGAACATTGCGCTGGCCATGGGCGCGGCGGCGGGAACACCGAAACAACTGGAACCGAAAATTCGTGAAGTGTCCCGGCGCTACGGCATGGCGCTGGAACCGGAGCGACTTGTCCACAGCCTGTCCATCGGCGAACGCCAACGCGTGGAAATCATTCGCTGCCTGATGCAGGACATCCGGCTACTGATTCTCGACGAACCGACCTCGGTGCTAACGCCGCAAGAGGCCGACGAATTGTTCATCACCCTGCGCCGACTGGCTGCCGAGGGCTGCAGCATTCTGTTTATCAGTCACAAGCTCGGTGAAGTCCGGGCGCTGTGCCATAGCGCAACGGTGCTGCGCGGCGGTCGAGTAGCCGGGCATTGCGTGCCGGCCGAGTGCTCGGATCAACAACTGGCGCGGTTGATGGTGGGTGAAGCGGCCGAGTTGATTACGGACTACCCGAAGATCGTTGGTGGTGAGACTTTTTTAAACGTAAGTGGATTGTCCTGGCACAACCCGGACCCGTTCGGTTGCTCGCTCAAAGACATCAACCTGCAAGTACGCAGCGGCGAAATCGTCGGCATCGCCGGGGTCGCGGGCAACGGCCAGGATGAGTTGCTGGCATTGCTCAGCGGTGAAGAGCGGCTAAATCGCAACGAGGCAAAAACCATCAGTTTCGCCGGGCAAGCAGTCGCCCATTTGCGCCCCGATGCCCGGCGCAAACTCGGCTTGGCTTTCGTCCCTGCCGAACGCCTGGGCCATGGCGCGGTGCCGGAACTGAGCCTCGCCGATAACGCCCTGCTTACAGCGTTTCAACAAGGGTTGGTGAGCCAAGGAATGATCCAGCGCGGCAAAGTCGAAGCGCTGGCCGAGGAGATCATCCACCGCTTCGGCGTGAAAACACCCGACACCCAAACGCCGGCACGCAGCCTGTCCGGCGGCAACCTGCAGAAATTCATCCTCGGTCGAGAAATCCTCCAGCAACCGAAATTACTGGTGGCTGCGCACCCGACCTGGGGCGTGGACGTTGGCGCGGCGGCGACCATTCACCGCGCGCTGATTGCTTTGCGCGATGCCGGCGCGGCGATTCTGGTGATCTCCGAAGACCTCGATGAACTGTTCCAGATTGGCGACCGCCTCGGTGCCTTGTGCAGCGGTCGACTGTCACCGCTCCGGGCCACCGTCGATACACGCCTGACCGATGTCGGCGGCTGGATGGCCGGCCAATTCGACGCGCCTCAATCACCTGTATCTGCAACGGCTTAACGGAGTTTTTTACATGCTGCTTTCTCTCGAACCCCGTGGCCAGCAATCGCGCCTGATGTTGTGGTGCTCGCCGTTGCTGGCGGCGGCGCTGACCTTGGGCTGCGGCTCGTTGCTGTTTATCGCGCTGGGCCACGACCCATTGCTGACGCTGCACACGCTGTTGATCGCACCGATCAGCGACTTGTATGGCGTCTCGGAATTACTGGTCAAAGCCCTGCCGATTCTGCTCTGCGCCTTGGGCCTCGCGGTGGCGTATCAGGCACGAATCTGGAACATCGGCGCCGAAGGCCAGTTGCTGCTCGGCGCCCTGGCCGGCAGTGCTCTGGCGGTGAACATTATCGATATGCAAAGTCGCTGGGCGCTGGTGTTGATCCTGCTCACCGGCACCCTCGCCGGCGCCGCGTGGGCCGGGCTCACGGCGTGGTTGCGCACGCGGTTCAACGCCAATGAAATCCTCACCAGCATCATGCTCAATTACATCGCCCTGAACCTGTTGCTGTTCTGCGTGCACGGGCCGCTGAAAGACCCGGCCGGGTTCAATTTTCCGGAGTCGGCGATGTTCGGTGATGCCAGCCGTTTGCCGTTGTTGATGGAGGACGGTCGTGTGCATGCCGGAGTGTATTTCGCCCTGCTCGCGCTGGTCGCTGTGTGGGTGTTGTTGCAGAAAAGCTTTGTCGGCTTCCAGATCAAAGTGCTCGGCCTGGACAAGCGTGCGGCAGGGTTTGTCGGCTTTCGCGAGAAGCGCCTGATCTGGCTGGCGCTGTTGATCAGCGGCGGTTTGGCGGGACTGGCCGGGGTCTGCGAAGTCACCGGGCCAATCGGCCAATTGGTGCCACAAGTCTCGCCGGGTTACGGCTATGCGGCGATCACCGTGGCGTTTCTCGGACGGCTGAATCCTATCGGCATTCTGTTTTCCAGCCTGTTGATGGCGCTGCTGTACATCGGTGGCGAGAGCGCACAGATGAGCATGAACCTGCCGCAAGCGATCACCCAATTGTTTCAGGGAATGATGCTGTTTTTCCTGCTGGCCAGTGATGTGCTGATTCTCTACCGACCGCGTTTGAATGTGCGCTGGGCGCGCCGCGCGCCAGTCACCGCCGTACCCGCAGGAGCGCTGTGATGGATATCGATCTGCTGAGTAATATTTTCTACGCCATGGTCCGTTGCGGTACGCCGTTGCTGCTGGTGGCCTTGGGCGAACTGATTTGCGAGAAGAGCGGCGTCCTCAATCTGGGCCAGGAAGGCATGATGCTGTTTGGCGCGGTGATCGGGTTTATCGTTGCGCTAAACAGCGGCAATTTGTGGCTCGGCGTGTTGCTGGCGATGTTGGCCGGGATGTTGTTGTCTTCGCTATTTGCCTTGGTGGCGCTGGTGTTCAACGCCAATCAAGTGGCCACCGGGCTGGCGCTGACGATCTTCGGCGTGGGCCTGTCGACCTTTGTTGGCGCGGCGTGGGTCGGTAAACCGCTGGCGGGTTTTGAGCCGGTGGCGATTCCGTACTTGAGTGAGATTCCGCTGATCGGGCGGATGCTGTTTGCGCAGGATCTGTTGGTGTACTTGTCGTTCGCGCTGTTTGCCTTGGTGGCGTGGGTGATTCTGAAAAGTCGCGTCGGGTTGATCATTCAAGCGGTCGGGGAAAACCCGGATGCCGCCAGTGCCATGGGCTTGCCGGTGTTGGGCGTGCGCACGTTGGCGGTGTTGTTTGGCGGAGCGATGGCCGGCTTGGCCGGGGCATATCTGTCCCTGGCGTATACGCCGATGTGGGCAGAGAACATGAGCGCCGGGCGTGGCTGGATTGCCCTGGCGCTGGTGGTGTTTGCCAGTTGGCGGGTGTGGCGATTGCTGCTTGGGGCGTATCTGTTCGGGCTCGCCAGCATCCTGCATTTGGTGGCGCAGGGATTGGGGCTGGCGATTCCGTCGAGTTTGCTGGCGATGCTGCCGTATGTCGCGACCATTGTGGTGTTGGTGCTGCTGTCCCGGGATGCTGTGCGCACGCGGTTGTATGCGCCGGTTTCGTTGGGGCAGCCGTGGCAGGGTGGGCATTAGCGGTTTGCAGGTTCGGCCTCTTCGCGAGCAAGCCCGCTCCCACACTGGATCGGGTTCACATCGCTCCCTGTGGGAGTGAGCTTGCTCCCACAATGGATCGAGTTCACACAACTCCCTGTGGGGGTGAGTTTGCTCCCACAATGGATCGAGTTCACACAACTCCCTGTGGGAGCGGGCTTGCTCGCGAAGGCGCCCGAACCGGCAACACCTGAACCACGCCCCACACCATTTCAAAGAATAAGAAAATCACCAACAACGAACTGGCGCCGTGCACCAAGGCATAGAGCTGCCAAGCCGAAAACAAAAACCGGCCCGCCGCGTCATATCGCCCAAACACCTGCTGCGGATCCCGAATCCGCAACACCGCCCAAACACACACAATCGACCCCAACAGATTCGCCATCAACATATGCATCGGCTCGAATACCGGCAGCTCACCAGGCAAATTCAACGCCTGGCTCAAACCCGACAGCAATCCATGCAAAGCAGCAAAACTCCACGGCGTGACAAACGCCGCCGTCACGATCAAGTCATACCAGGCACTGCCGCGCACCACTCGGCGATATTGGGTTGAAGTCCACATCGGCGTTGCTCCAAAAATTCAGGGAGCAACAAGGCTAAAGCCTGGAGTATGCTCCAGGGTCAAGCCCCTTCGAGACGTCATGATGCGCATCGGTGAATTAGCCCAGGCCAGCGCCGTCAGCCGCGACACACTGCGCTTCTACGAGCAGCGCGGGTTGATTGCGGCGCAACGCAGTGCCAACGGTTATCGCGATTATCCGGCGGACATGGTGCAACTGGTGCTCTACATCAAGACCGCTCAGCGACTGGGCTTTACCCTCGGTGAGATCGGTAATAGCGTGGCCGCGTTGTGGCATTCGCCCGATCCCGACAGCGCCGTCACGCAACTGCTGCAAGACAAGCTAAAGCTGATCGAGACCCGAATGGACGAACTCGGCGCGCTGCGCACTGAGTTGCAGCAACGGCTCGGCCAGCGTTGTCCCTTAAATCCGTGATCCTCATTTATCAAGGAAGCCCATCATGTCCACGGCAAAAACCGCACTCATCATCGGCGCCTCCCGGGGCTTGGGCCTCGGCCTGGTGAAAACCCTGCTGGCCGACGGCTGGCAAGTCACCGCCACCGTGCGCAACCCGCAGAACGCCGAGGCGCTGCAAGCGCTGGGCAAGGTACGGATCGAAAAACTCGACATGGATGATCAGCAAGCGGTCATCGCTTTGAGCCAGCAACTCAAAGGCGAAGTGTTTGACCTGCTGTTCGTGAATGCCGGGGTCAAGGGGCCGGACGTCCAGACGCCGGGTGGCGCGACATTGGCCGAAGTCGGGCAACTGTTTTTCACCAACGCCGTGGCGCCGATCAACCTGGCCCAGCGTTTCGTCGGGCAGATTCGGGATGGCAGCGGCGTGCTGGCGTTCATGAGTTCGGTGCTGGGCAGCGTGACCATGCCGGACGCGCCGGAACTGGCGTTGTACAAGGCCAGTAAAGCGGCGTTGAACTCCATGACCAACAGCTTCGTCACGCAGTTGGGCGAGCAGAAACTGACGGTGCTGTCGTTGCATCCGGGTTGGGTGAAGACCGATATGGGCGGTGAAGGCGCCGATATTGATGTGGACACCAGTACCCGTGGGCTGGTGGATCAGGTGAACGCGTTTACCGGCAAGGGCGGGCATCATTTTGTGAACTACAAGGGTGAAACGATTCCCTGGTAAACGCTGTAGATCCAATGTGGGAGCGGGCTTGCTCGCGAATGCGGTGTGTCATCCAACATTGATGGCGACTGACACGCCCTCTTCGCGAGCAAGCCCGCTCCCACAGGGGCCGTATTCCACAGATGGGTTTGTGTCGTCTGGTCGGGCCGGGCTTGCCCGAAACGCCGTTTTGTTCGAAACTCCGCACCTCGTCCCCCGCGGCGACCCTGGATCAGCAGACAGGGTAATCACTGAGCTGGCTAACCTGAACCCACTTTCAGAGGAGCCGGCCAACATGCCTGCGACCCGTACCTGGTTAAAAAATCCCCTTGCCATTTTCACTGCCAATGGTCTCGATGCCCGTGGCGGCCTGGTGCTGCAAGACGGTTTGATCGTCGAAGTGCTCGCCGCCGGCCAGCAACCGTCCGCACCCTGTGGACAAGTCTTCGATGCCCGCGAGCATGTGATCCTGCCCGGCCTGATCAACACCCATCACCACTTCTATCAAACCCTGACCCGCGCCTGGGCGCCGGTGGTCAATCAGCCGTTGTTCCCGTGGCTGAAAACCCTGTACCCGGTCTGGGCCCGCCTCACCCCGGAAAAACTCGCCCTCGCCACCAAAGTCGCGCTGGCCGAGTTGCTGCTGTCCGGTTGCACCACCGCCGCCGATCACCATTACCTGTTTCCCGAAGGCCTCGAGAATGCGATCGACGTACAAGTCGAAAGCGTTCGTGATTTGGGCATGCGCGCCATGCTGACCCGTGGTTCCATGAGCCTCGGCGAAAAGGACGGCGGCCTGCCGCCGCAGCAAACCGTGCAGGAAGGTGAAGTGATTCTCGCCGACAGCCAGCGCTTGATCGCCGAGTACCACGAGCGTGGCGATGGCGCGCAAATCCAGATCGCCCTGGCGCCGTGCTCGCCATTCTCGGTAACCCCGGAAATCATGTCCGCCAGCGCCGAACTGGCGAATAAACTCGACGTGCGCCTGCACACCCACCTCGCGGAAACCCTCGACGAAGAAGACTTCTGCCTGCAACGCTTCGGCCTGCGCACCGTGGATTACCTGGACAGCGTCGGCTGGCTCGGCCCGCGCACCTGGCTGGCCCACGGCATCCATTTCAACCCGGACGAAATCGCCCGCCTCGGCGCGGCTGGCACCGGTATCTGCCATTGCCCGAGTTCGAACATGCGCCTGGCGTCCGGCATTTGCCCGACGCTGGATTTGACCGCTGCCGGTGCGCTGTTGGGTCTGGGTGTGGATGGTTCGGCGTCCAACGATGCGTCGAACATGATGCTCGAAACCCGACAGGCGCTGTACATCCAGCGCTTGCGTTACGGCGCGGAGAAGATCACCCCGGAATTGGTTCTCGGTTGGGCGACCAAGGGCTCGGCGAGTCTGCTGGGGCGGACGGATATCGGTGAACTGGCGGTGGGCAAGCAGGCGGACTTGGCGCTGTTCAAGCTGGATGAGCTGCGGTTCTCTGGTAGTCATGATCCGGTGTCGGCGTTGCTGCTGTGCGGCGCGGATCGGGCGGATCGAGTGATGGTCGGCGGTAAATGGCGAGTGATTGACGGGCAGGTTGAAGGGCTGGATCTGAAAGGGTTGATTGCGGATCACAGCCAGGCGGCTCGGCAACTGATCGCCGGCACCTGACACAACACCGATTAAAACTGTGGGAGCGAGCCTGCTCGCGAAAGCGGTCTGACATTCAACATTGAAGTTGACTGATCTGGCCCCTTCGCGAGCAGGCTCGCTCCCACATTGTTTTGTGGTGAGGTTAGAGCCCGAGCAACGACAACATGATGAACGTCGCAAACAGCACAAAGTGCGTCATGCCCTCGATGGCATTGGTTTCCCCGTCATTCAGGTTGATCGCACTGACAATCAACGTCAGAAAAATCATCACCGTCTGCACCGGCGTCATCGCCATCTGAAACGGCTGACCGGTGTACAGCGCCATGGCTTCCATCACCGGCACCGTCAGGATCACCGTCGACAGCGACGCGCCCATGGCGATGTTCACCACCGACTGCATACGGTTGGCCAGCGCCGCGCGCAACGCGGTCAAAATCTCCGGTGCCGCAGAAATGGCCGCCACCAGAATCGCCGTGATCACCGGCGGTGCGCCCGTGCCTTCCAGGCCCAGATCGAGGGTCTTGGACATCACCTCGGCCAACGCGCCGATCACCACCACGCCAAACACCAGCGTCGCGATACTCAGTGTCACGTTGACCGGTTCAGGTGTTTCTTCCGGGACTTTCTTGCGGCGTTTTTCCGGGTAGCTATAGCTGAAGAAATAACTGTGCGGCCCGACCTGCATGCGCAGGAACAAGGCGTAGAGCACGACCATCGCGCCAATGGTGAACCCCGAATAAATCTTCCAGTTGGCCTCAGGAATAAATTCCGGCACCACCATGGAAACGCCCATGGCGGTGAGGATCATCACGCTGTAGCTGCGCGCCGAATCGTCGTTGTAGGACTGTTCGCCATGCTTGATCCCGCCCATCAACGCGGCGAGGCCGAGGATGCCGTTGATGTCGAGCATCACCGCCGAGTAAATCGTGTCGCGCACCAGGGTCGGCGAGGCCTCGTTGCTCATCATGATCGCCAGGATCACCACTTCCACCAACACGGCGGCGAGGGTCAGGATCATCGTGCCGTAGGGATCGCCGACTTTTTCCGCCAGCAGTTCCGCGTGATGGGCCACACGCATCGAGGCGGCGACGATGAAAGCGATCAGCACCAAACCGGCGGCCAGCGCGATGGGCTGGCCGTTGTGCAGCATCCACGGTTCCAGCGGATACGCGACAACGGCGGCGACCAGGGCCAGCAACAGAAACTTTTCTTGCTTGAGGAGTGTGAGCATTGCGGGCCTTTTGGACAGTGGAGCGAAATCAGAGTGATGAGCTACTGACTGCGGGGCGGCGCTAACGTTTCGTTACACCTTAGCGCACCAGTGGATGGCAGCCGTATTGAGCCATGCACTTTTATTGGCCTTGCGGGCCTCTTCGCGAGCAAGCCCGCTCCCACATTGGATCGCGGTCCCCTGTGGGAGCGGGCTTGCTCGCGAAGGCTTCACCGCGGTTTCGGATTTATTGTTGTCCTGTTGGTCAGTAATTTGCATTGACCTCGCCATCCTCAAAACAAAATGGAGTTCGAGTTCATGCATAAACGTCCGTTGAAGAAGCTGCTGTGCGCCGTTGCCGCGGCCGTCGGTCTGAGCGCGAGCCTGACCGCGAGTGCCGCCGATCCGCTGAAAGTCGGCTTCGTCTATATCGGCCCGATCGGTGACCACGGCTGGACGTATCAACATGAACAGGGACGCAAGGCACTCGCCGAAAAATTCGGCACGCAGATCACCACCAACTACGTGGAGAACGTCGCCGAGGGCGCCGACGCCGAGCGGGTGATCCGCAACATGGCCAAGGACAACTACGACCTGATCTTCACCACGTCTTTCGGCTACATGAACCCGACGCTGAAAGTCGCCAAGCAATTTCCCAAGGTGACCTTCGAACACGCCACCGGCTACAAGCAGGACAAGAACCTCGGCACCTACCTGGCGCGCACGTATGAAGGTCGCTACGTCGGCGGTTTCCTCGCGGCGAAGATGACCAAGACCAAGAAAATCGGCTACGTCGCCTCGTTCCCGATCCCGGAAGTGATCCGCGACATCAATGCCATCCAACTGGCCCTGAACAAATACAACCCGGGCACCGAGATCAAGGTGGTGTGGGTCAACTCGTGGTTCGATCCGGGTAAAGAGGCCGACGCCGCCAACGCGCTGATCGACCAGGGCGTGGACGTGGTGTTCCAGCACACCGACAGCCCGGCGCCGATCCAGGCCGCCGAGCGTCGCGGCGTGTATGCCGTGGGCTACGCTTCGGACATGGCGCACTTCGGGCCGAAAGCGGTGCTGACCTCCATCGTCAACGACTGGGGCCCGCACTACATTCAGGCGACCCAAAGCGTGCTCGACCACGCGTGGAAATCCCAGGATTACTGGGGCGGATTGAAGGAAGGCACGGTGGAACTGCCGATCAGCGATTTGGTGCCGGCACCGGTGAAAGCCGAAGCCGAGCAAATCATTGCCGACATCAAGAGCGGTGCGCTGCATCCGTTTACCGGGCCGATCAAGGACCAGGCGGGCGCGGTGAAAATCCCGGCGGGTGCGACGGCGAGCAATGCGGAACTGGCGTCGATGAACTACTACGTGGAAGGCATGAAGGCCGACATTCCGAAGTAACTCCTGCGCCACACACCATCCACTGTGGGAGCGGGCTTGCTCGCGAAAGCGGTATGTCAGCCACATAAAGTTTGACTGACACTCCCTCTTCGCGAGCAAGCCCGCTCCCACATTAAATCTTCAGCGTTCTTGAGGACTGCGCATGAACCAACTCCCCATCATCGACATCGCCCCGCTCTACGGCACCGACCAAAACGCCTGGCAATCCATCGCCATACAAATCGATCACGCCTGCCGCAACTGGGGCTTTTTCTATATCAAGGGTCACCCGATCAGCGCTGCTCGCATCGACGCCGTGCTCGACCACGCCCAACGCTTCTTCGCCCTGCCCGCCACCGAAAAGCTCAAGATCGACATCACCCAGACGCAGCATCACCGCGGCTACGGCGCCATCGCCACCGAGCAACTGGACCCGAGCAAACCCAGCGACCTGAAAGAAACCTTCGACATGGGCCTGCACCTGCCGGCCGATCACCCCGACGTGCGGGCAGAAAAACCACTGCGCGGCCCCAACCGCCATCCATCGATGCCCGGCTGGGAAACGCTGATGGAGCAGCATTACATCGACATGCAGGCGCTCGCCCAAACCCTGCTGCGGGCGATGACGATGGCACTTGGCATCGAGCGCGACTTCTTCGACAGCCGCTTCAATCAACCCGTCAGCGTGCTGCGGATGATCCATTACCCACCGCGCCACACCGCCAGTTCCGCCGAACAACAAGGCGCCGGCGCCCACACCGATTACGGCTGCATCACCCTGCTCTACCAGGACGCCGCCGGTGGCCTGCAAGTGCGCAAGGTGAACGGCGAATGGATCGATGCGCCGCCCATCGACGGCACCTTCGTGGTCAACCTCGGCGACATGATGGCGCGCTGGAGCAACGACCGTTACCTGTCGACGCCGCACCGAGTCATCAGTCCGTTGGGTGTGGATCGCTACTCGATGCCGTTCTTCGCCGAACCGCACCCGGACACGCTCATCGAATGCCTGCCCGGTTGCCAAGACACCGCACACCCGGCGAAATATCCCGCGACCACCTGCGCCGAATTCCTGCTGTCACGCTTCGCCGATACCTACGCCTATCGACGGCAACCGGAAGCGGTTTGATGAACCGTCTGGTCAGGTTTTACCAATTGTTGCAGCGAGCATCTGTAGAATGCCGTCATTGCACCTGATGAGAATTCGAACATGTACGACTGGCTGAACGCCCTGCCCAAGGCAGAACTGCACTTGCACCTGGAAGGCTCGCTGGAACCCGAGCTGTTGTTCGCCCTGGCCGAACGCAACAAGATAGCCCTGCCGTGGGACGACGTGGAAACCCTGCGCAAGGCGTACGCCTTCAACAACCTGCAAGAGTTTCTCGACCTGTACTACAAGGGCGCGGACGTGTTGCGCACCTCGCAGGATTTCTACGACCTGACCTGGGCCTACCTGTTGCGCTGCAAGGCGCAGAACGTGATTCACACCGAACCGTTCTTCGACCCGCAAACCCACACCGACCGTGGTGTGCCTTTCGAAGTGGTGCTCAACGGCATCGCCGCCGCACTGAAGGATGGCGAGCAGCAACTGGGCATCACCAGCGGTTTGATCTTGAGCTTCCTGCGCCACTTGAGCGAAGACGAAGCGCAGAAAACCCTCGACCAGGCGCTGCCGTTCCGCGATGCGTTTGTGGCTGTTGGCCTGGACAGTTCGGAGATGGGTCACCCGCCGAGCAAGTTCCAGCGCGTGTTTGATCGTGCCCGCCACGAAGGCTTCCTGACTGTTGCCCACGCCGGTGAAGAAGGCCCGCCGGAATACATCTGGGAAGCCATCGACCTGCTGAAAATCCAGCGCATCGACCATGGCGTGCGCGCCATCGAAGACGAGCGTCTGATGCAGCGGATCATCGACGAGCAGATTCCGCTGACCGTGTGCCCGCTGTCGAACACCAAGCTCTGCGTGTTCGATCACATGTCCCAGCACAACATCCTCGACATGCTGGAACGTGGCGTGAAAGTCACGGTGAACTCCGATGACCCGGCGTACTTCGGCGGTTACGTCACCGAGAACTTCCACGCGCTGTACACCGATTTGGGCATGACCCAGGATCAGGCCAAGCGCCTGGCGCAGAACAGCCTGGATGCGCGGTTGGTAAAACCGTAAGCCTCACCGCATAACCCAATGTGGGAGCGGGCTTGCTCGCGAAGACGGAGTGTCAGTCAATTTAGATGTTGGCTGACACACCGCTTTCGCGAGCAAGCCCGCTCCCACATTTTTTAGATCGGTGTTGCTTCAGTTAACTCCTCCAATGTCTTGCCCCGCGTCTCCATCCCGAACAACCACACCACCCCCGCCGCAATCGCAAAGCACATCGCCCCCAACGCGAACACCCCGCCCTGCCCGGTAATCGGGAACACCAACCCGGTCACCAGCGGCCCAAGCAACGAACCGACGCGCCCGATCGCCGAGGCAAATCCCGAGCCCGTGGCTCGCGCCGAAGTCGGGTACAGCTCCGGCGTGTAGGTGTAGAGCACCGCCCACATGCCGAACAGGAAGAATTGCATCAACAGACCCGAGGTGATCAGCAGAGCGACGTTGCCGCCAAACACCGCGCTCTGGCCATAGAGAAACGCCATCACCCCGCCGCCCAGCAGCGTCACGATGCACACCGGTTTGCGTCCCCAGCGCTCTACCAGCCAGGCCGCCATCAGAAACCCGGGAATCCCGCCGAGGGAAATCAGCACCGTGTAATACACCGACTGGGTCACGGCAAAACCCGACTGTTGCAGCAGGGCGCTGAGCCACGAGGTCAGTCCATAAAACCCAAGCAAGGCGAAGAACCACACGCTCCAGATCATCATCGTGCGCTGGCGGTACAGCGGCGACCAGATCTGGCGCAACGCGGAAAAGAAGTTGCCGGGAGTACTCGCCACCCGTGGCAACCGGATCGGCGTCGGCAACTCCGCTCGCCCCAGGGACGATCGCACCCGCTCTTCGATGCCGAGCAACACCTTGTCCGCCGCGTCATGTCGCCCGGCCTGCTCCAGCCAGCGCGGGGATTCGGGAATGAAAAAGCGAATCGCCAGGACAAACACTGCCGGCACCGCCAACACCAGGAAGATGTCGCGCCAGCCAATCACCGCCAGCAGAAAGTACGACAGCACCCCGGCCGCGACGAAGCCCAACGGCCAGAACCCGTCCATCAGCGCGATATAACGCCCGCGCTTTTTGGCCGGAATCAGCTCCGAAAGCATCGACTGCGCAATCGGAAACTCCATGCCCATGCCGATCCCCAGCAGGACGCGGAACAGCGTCAGGGTTTCCACATTTTGTGCCGTGGAGCACAAGTAACTGGCGAGGCCCCACAACACGATGCTCCACTGGAACACCGGTTTGCGCCCGAAGCGATCGGCCAACATGCCGGACAACGACGCCCCCAGCACCATGCCGAAGAAGCTCGAACTGGCCAGCAACCCAGCCTGGGCGCTGCTCAGGCCGAACTCGGTTTTAATCGAACCGAGCAGGAACGTCATCATCGCCAGGTCCATGGAGTCGAAGAAAAACGCCAGGGCAATGATGATGAAAATGATGCGGTGATAGCCGCTGATGGGCAGCCGTTCCAAGCGTTCTGCTGCGCTGAATCCTTGTATTTCCATGCGATACACCCCCGTCCGAAAGTCCCCGGATCGAGTGTGCGCGATAGCGGCTGTGGGTTATTGCTGGATGCGACCTGTCCGAAACCCTGAACGACGTCCGAGTCTTCAGACGCCGGTCTCGACGCGTCTACTACGCCATTTCCAGCTCGGTCCCCCTGGCGAAGCGATGCACTTCACGCTGCCCGGTCGCGGTGATCTGCAAGGCCCGGGAATCGTTGGGCAAGGTCAACCAGCCGGACTGCATGAACAACTGCAACAATGCCGCGCCCAGCGAGCCACCCAGGTGCGGACGGCGCTCACTCCAGTCGGGGCAGGCACAGGCAATTTGCCCGTTGCGGTGTGCCAGGGCCTGGATGAATACCCCACGGCTGGCCAGTTGTTTGGAACCCTTATGGGTGATGGCGACCCGCTGATCGAACTGCTCGATCCAGCCGGCATCCAGCAGCCTCTGGTACAGGTCGGCCGCCAGGGTGCCGCCCAAGTGGTCGTCGCAGAGGCGCGCCTGCAACAGCGACGATGGCGCGGCCTGGCGTTTGCCCAATAGATTGCCGCGCTTGATCGTCTGCGGAATTTCCCGTGGCGTGCTGGCCAGGGTGGCACTCGCCAGCGCCTCCACGGCCGCGCCAACTTCGGGAGCGGCCAGGCGGAAGAATCTCTTGCGCCCGCGTTCTTCGACTTTCAACAGACCTCCGGCGGACAAACGCCCCAGGTGTGCACTGGCCGAAGACGGCGACAGCCCGGCCAGCAGGGCCAGTTCTTCGGTTTGTCGCGCCGTGCCATCCATCAAGGCCCACATCATTGCGCTGCGCTTGGGGTCAGCCAGCAGCGTGGCGATCTGGCTGATGCAAGGTGCATGTTCCATGTATTCACTCCCTGTTGAATCGTTTCGTCTACTGCTCACAGACATCTTGACCAGTAATGTGTCGTCGGCCAAGACGTGAAAACCGCCATGAACCCGGTCAGGCAAGTCACCCACACCATTTGCTCAGTCGAGCCCCCGGACCGGCGCCTGGGCAAGGACGGCTGGATTGTGAGCGCGTCCGGGCCGGTTCGACGGTGCAGGCATGAGGCGGGCGCTAGTATAAGCGGGTTGACCGTCGGTTCCTGCCCTTGGGAGGCCGCGGGTGGTGATAGTTCGTGACAGAAATTTCGCTATTTGCCTGCGACTATTGATCAGTGCCCGGTAACGACGGAAATTGACTACTCAATTTCGCGCATCGGCTGGCGAGCATTTCACGCAAAAGGTTCACCGGCTTACTCAATTGTGCGCGATGGGCGCACAGCAAATTCAGCGGTGCACGCTCACAGAGCAACTCCGGCAACAGCACTTTCAGGCGCCCGGCCAGTACATCGGCGCCGACATCGAGCCAGGACTTGTAGGCGATCCCGGCCCCCGCCACGGCCCACAGGCGCACCACATCGGCGTCATCGCTGAAACGGTCACCGCTGACCGTCAAACCGACTTCACGTTTGCCATCGTGGAAACTCCAGTGATCGTGAACCCGGCTACCGAGCATAAAGAGCAGGCAATTGTGCTGCGCCAGTTGCTCCAGTTGCCGGGGCTCGCCGTGCCGGGCCAGGTAGTCGGGGGATGCGCAGAGCACGCGACGGTTCTGCGGGGCGATGGGCAGCGCCACCAGGCTTGAGTCTTCCGGCTCGCCGTAACGCAGGGCGATGTCCACCGGTTGGCGAAACAGGTCGGCGATGCGATCCCCCAGCAGCAAACGCACGGTCAGCTTCGGATGCTCTCGCTGAAACTCATCCAGCCACGGCAGCAGCAGGTTGCGACCAAAATCCGAAGGCGCCGACAGTTGCAGAATCCCGCTGACCTGATCCTGACCGCTGGCCAGCAAACGCCGGCCTTCATCCAGATTGCTCAGGGCCGCCCGCGCATATTCCAGGAAGCCCTCGCCTTCGGCGGTGAGGCGCAGGCTGCGGGTGGAGCGGGCCAACAACCGCGCGCCGAGTTGCTGTTCGATGCGCTTGAGTGCTGCGCTAGCCACCGCCGCCGACATGTCCATCACCCGTGCCGCCGCCGACAGACTGCCCAGGTCCGCCGCCCGGACAAACAACTGCAAGTCATCGAAACGCAGCATTCTCAGCCTCGATTATCAAAAAAATATTGAAAGAGACTGCTCTTTTAGCGGGTTTTATCTCGCCGGGAAATAGCCAATCATCTGTCCCATCGAAATCACTCAGCGTCAGGAGTCGAACATGTCCCAGCCGTTTACCGCTATCGCCACCCTCATCGCCAAACCCGGCCAGCAGGACGCCCTCGAACAGCACCTGCGGGCGCTGCTGGAACCAACCCGCGCCGAGGCCGGTTGCGGTCAATACGATTTGCACCAGGACCTCGCCAACCCATTGGCCTTCTACATGATCGAACAATGGAGCAGCGACGAAGCCCTGCAAGCCCACGACGCCAGCGCCCACATCCAGAACTTCCGCGCCAAGGCCGGCGACTTTCTCGAACACTTCGACCTCAAGCGCCTGCGCACCCTGGCCTGATTTCTTCCTTTATTACGACGGAGCCCTTTTATGAAAGCGATTGCCTACTACGCCTCCCTGCCGATCAGCGACGCCAAATCCCTGCAAGACATCGAACTGCCAGAACCGGTCGCCGGCCCCCGCGACCTGCTGGTGGAAGTCAAAGCCATCTCGGTGAACCCGGTGGACACCAAGGTCCGGCAGAACGTCCAGCCTGAAGGCGGCGCGGCGAAAGTACTGGGCTGGGACGTGGCCGGTGTGGTCAAGGCTGTTGGCAGCGACGTGACGCTGTTCAAGGCCGGCGACAAAGTGTTCTACGCCGGCTCCATCGCCCGTGCCGGTGGCAACAGTGAGTTGCATGTGGTGGACGAGCGGATTGTCGGGCACATGCCAAAATCCCTCGGATTCGCCGAAGCCGCCGCGCTGCCGCTGACCGCGATCACCGCGTGGGAATTGTTGTTCGAACGCCTGCAAGTACGCGAAGGCAACACCGATGAAGGCCAGAGCCTGCTGATCGTCGGCGCGGCCGGTGGCGTGGGCTCGATTCTGACCCAACTTGCCAGTCAGCTCACTGGGTTGAAAGTCATCGGCACCGCGTCCCGTCCACAAACCCAGGACTGGGTGCGTGAGTTGGGCGCCGACCTGGTGATCGATCATAGCCAACCGCTGAGCGAAGAACTCAAGCGTGCGGACATCAAGCACGTAACCCACGTCGCCAGCCTGACCCAGACCGATGAGCATCTGGATCAACTGGTCGAAGCCTTGGCACCCCAGGGCAAACTGGCGCTGATCGATGACCCGAAGGCGCTGGACGTGACCAAGCTCAAGCGCAAGAGCATTTCGCTGCACTGGGAATTCATGTACACCCGCTCGCTGTTCGAGACTGCCGACATGATCGAGCAGCACAAACTGCTCAACCGTATCGCCGAGCTGATCGATGCCGGTACGTTGAAGACCACGGTGGGCGAGCACTTCGGCACGATCAACGCGAGCAACCTGCGCCGCGCCCATGAACTGCTGGAGAGCGGCAAGGCCAAGGGCAAGATTGTGCTGGAAGGGTTTTAACCCCCAGATCAAAAGATCGCAGGCTGCGCCAGCTCCTACAGGATCCGGGTTTACGCCGATCCCTGTAGGGCTGCCGAAGGCTGCGATCTTTTGATCTTACAAACCGTCAGTCTGAGAGTTGACCGTTGTCACAATTGCGATCGTATTCGGGTCTACAATCGAGTCCTCTGCGACACAGTCTTTTACTTAAGGAGGTCAGCAATGAAGATCCTGATAAAAGAAGTGGCAACATCCCAGTGGCAAGTCCGTCTCGACCAACACGCCGTCACGTTCCGCAGCGAAGCTGAAGCGCGCGCCTTCACCCGTACCCTTGAAGCGCGACTCCACGCCCCTCATCAAATCCCCGACCGCCAGCAGCGTGCCGCTGGCTAAATCCGGTTTCAGACCGCGGCTTGGGCCAGTGCCCGGGCATTTTGCAAACGTCGGGTGAGCATCGCGGCGCTCACCACCAGAATTCCGCACAGGCTGATGACCATGGCCATCGGCATGGCGCTGCCATCGTGTAAACCCCCTACCAGCGATGCCGCCCCGGCGGCGATGCTGAATTGCAGGCACCCGAGCAGCGCCGACGCACTGCCGGCGCGGGTGCCCTGTCCGTTCATGGCGCAGGCCGAAGCGTTGGGCAGGATGCAACCGAGGCTGGCGATGCAGACAAACAATGGAATCAGCAGCGGCCATAGTTGTTCGGTGTGCAGTGAGCTGACCGCGAGCAACGTCAGGCCCGCACCCAGATAAACCCATACCGCGCGCGCCAGCAGGAACGCCGGACCACGCTTGGCCAGCAGCCGCGCGTTGACCTGCGCCACCAGAATGAACCCGGCCGCGTTGGTGCCGAACAGCCAGCCGAAATGCTCGGCCGGCACGCCGTACAGCTTAATGAAGACAAACGGCGAACCGGAGATGTAGGCAAACATCCCGGCGACGGCAAGACCGCCGGTCAGGGCGTGGCCAAGGTAGACCGGATCGGCCAGCAACCGACCGTACTGTCGCAATGCGCCTTTCAACGGCTGACGCGGCACATAGTCCGGCAGGCTTTCCGGCAACCCGAGGGCCACGGCCAGTGCAGCCAGGGCGCTGAACCCGGTGAGTACCAGGAAGATCGACTGCCAGCCCGTGGTATTGACCAACAGCCCGCCGAGCATCGGTGCCAGGATCGGTGCGAGTCCCATCACCAGCATCAGTTGCGAAAAAACTTTTGCCGAGCCCACCGCATCGCATTTATCGCTGACCACCGCCCGGGAAATCACCATCCCCGCGCAACCGCCCAGGGCCTGAATGAAACGCGCGCCCATCAGCCATTCCAGATTCGGTGCGAATGCGCAGGCCAGAGATGCCGCCGTGAACAAGCCGACGCCAGTCAGCAAAGGAATACGCCGCCCGAAACGATCCGCCACCGGGCCGTAGAGCAGTTGACCAATGGACAAGCCGAGGAAATACGCAGCCAGCGTCATCTGCACGTGTTTTTCGTCGGTGCCGAACGCCAGCGCCATGGCCGGGAACGCCGGCAAGTAGAAATCGATCGCCAGCGGACCGAAAGCGGTCAGGGCGCCAAGAATCAGAATGGTACGGAAGTTCATCGGGCATCCAGTTGGGCGTGGGTCGGCAGCTCGACAGTCTAGCCGGGCGGGGACGCCTTGAACATTCCGATAGGTCGCTAACTATTAAAAACCCTCAGGCAATTGCTTTCTGTCAGATAACCACAACCCCCTGTGGGAGCGGGCTTGCTCGCGAAGAGGGAGTGTCAGTCAACATTTATGTATCTGACACACCGCCTTCGCGAGCAAGCCCGCTCCCACAAGGGGATTTGTGCTTGGCCTCAGGCAATCCTGGCGTCATAACCTTCTTCAGTGATCGCCGCGATAACTTGCTCAGTGGTCAACGCGCTTTCAACGCCAACCTCCTTCGCCGCCAGATCAACCCGCACGCTGGCCGCCGGATCCTTCGCTTGCAGGGCTTGGGTGATGGCCTTGACGCAGTGACCGCAGGACATGCCTTGAACATTGAACACTTGCATGGAATGACTCCTTGAGTGAGGCTTTTTAATAACACTGCGGGCAGTCTCCAGCTTGCCACCATGGCAAGGTCAAGTTCTGGAATAAACTGCCGGGCTGGCATTCGCCGGCGCGCTCGGCCAAGCTGCATCATCAATGACTCGACCTCAGGAGATTCAGCCATGCGCTGGTCAGCTCTCAGCCTGTTTGGCTTCCTCAGCCTTTTCGCCGCCCTGCCTTCGGCCAATGCCGCCGGGGAAGATTACGGCGTCCTGATCATTTCCCGCGAGCGCCTGGAAGTCGCGACCTCCTGCGAGATTGGCGTGTACATCCAGGACCAGTTGTCGGCGCGGCTGTTCCAGGAACAGAGCACCTCGTTCAACCTGCCGCCGGGCAATGTGTCCCTGCGCCTGAAACTGCTGCCGGGCCAGGCGCCGGGCTGCAACGCAGGAATGCTGGCGCCGGGCTCGCAGAACATCACCCTCAAGGCTGGCGATGTGTTGAAGTTCCGGATCGCGATGACGCAGGAAGGGATGTACCTCAAACCCGCTGCCCTCGAATATTAATCACCGAACCCTGTGGGAGCGGGCTTGCTCGCGAAAGCGGTGTGTCAGTCTACGATGATGTCGACTGACAGTCCGCCTTCGCGAGCAAGCCCGCTCCCACATTTAAAGATTCGCGCTTGACCTTGCCCGCATGGCAAGGTTGATCCTGTAGGCACTTTCTACAGGGAGCGTGACCGATGTCCGAATCCACCACTTTCGATCTGCCGATTGCCGGCATGACCTGCGCCAGTTGCGCGGGGCGTGTCGAGCGTGCCTTGAGCAAAGTCATCGGCGCCACCGCGGTCAGCGTCAACCTGGCCACGGAACAGGCGCGCATCCAGGCCCCCAGCGACAGCCTGCCAGCCCTGATGGACGCGGTGCAGCAGGCCGGCTACAGCGTGCCGCAGCAGAGCCTGGAATTGAGCATCGACGGCATGACTTGCGCCTCCTGTGTCGGCCGGGTCGAACGGGCGCTGACCAAGGTGCCCGGCGTGAAGAGCGTCAGCGTCAACCTGGCCAACGAACGCGCCCACCTCGAATTGCTCGGCCAGGTCGATCCGCAAACCCTGATCGCCGCCGTGACCAAGGCCGGTTACTCGGCCAGCGTCTGGGAAGTCGAACACCCCACCGACAATCAACAAACTCGCCTGCAACGTGAGCGCTGGATCTTGCTCGCGGCCATCGCCCTGGCTTTGCCACTGGTGCTGCCGATGTTGCTGCAACCGTTCGGCATGCACTGGATGTTGCCGGCCTGGGCGCAGTTCGCCTTGGCCACGCCAGTGCAATTCATCTTCGGTGCGCGGTTTTACGTGGCGGCGTGGAAAGCCGTGCGCGCCGGTGCTGGCAACATGGACTTACTCGTCGCCCTGGGCACCAGCGCCGGTTATGGCTTGAGCCTTTATGAATGGGCCACCGCCGCCGGGCGCATGCCGCATCTGTATTTCGAAGCCTCGGCGGTGGTGATTGCGTTGGTCTTGCTGGGCAAATACCTGGAAAGCCGCGCCAAACGCCAGACTGCCAGCGCCATTCGCGCACTCGAAGCGCTACGGCCAGAACGGGCGATTCAAGTGATCGATGGCCGCGAACAAGACGTCGCCATCAGTGCCCTGCGTCTGAATGATCTGGTGATGGTCAAACCCGGCGAACGTTTCCCGGTGGACGGCGAAGTGGTGGAAGGCCAGAGCCATGCCGACGAAGCGCTGATCAGCGGCGAAAGCCTGCCAGTGCCGAAACAACCCGGCGACAAGGTCACCGGCGGCGCGATCAATGGCGAAGGCCGCTTGCTGGTGCGCACCTTGGCCCTCGGCGCGGAAACCGTGTTGGCGCGGATCATTCGTCTGGTGGAAGACGCCCAGGCGGCGAAAGCACCGATCCAGAAACTGGTGGATAAAGTCAGCCAGGTGTTCGTACCGACAGTGTTGGTCCTGGCGCTGGCGACCTTGATCGGCTGGTGGCTGTACGGCGCGCCGATCGAAACCGCGTTGATCAACGCCGTCGCGGTGTTGGTGATCGCCTGCCCTTGCGCCTTGGGCCTGGCCACGCCGACCGCGATCATGGCCGGCACCGGCGTCGCGGCGCGCTACGGGATTTTGATCAAGGACGCCGAAGCGCTGGAACGCGCCCATGAAGTCAGCGCCGTAGTGTTCGACAAGACCGGCACCCTGACTTCCGGCGCACCGCGTATCGCTCATTTGAGTGCGCTGGACGGCGACGAAGCCGCCCTGCTGCAAATGGCCGGCGCGCTGCAACGGGGCAGCGAACACCCATTGGCCAAGGCAGTGCTGGATGTCTGCACCGAACGCGGGTTGGACGTGGCGGATGTCACTGACAGTCAATCGCTGACCGGGCGCGGTATTGCCGGCACGCTCGACGGTCGCCGGTTGGCACTGGGTAATCGTCGCCTCCTGGAAGAAAGCAGTTTGAGCGCCGGTTCACTGGCCGATTCCGCTAAAGCTTGGGAAACCGAAGGTCGGACCCTGTCCTGGCTGATCGAGCAAAGCCCCGAATCTCGCGTGCTCGGCCTGTTCGCTTTCGGCGACACCCTCAAGCCCGGCGCCCTGCAAGCGGTGCAACAACTCAGCGCGCGCAACATCAGCAGCCACCTGCTGACCGGCGACAACCGTGGCAGCGCCAAAGTCGTCGCCGAAGCGTTGGGGATTAAAGATGTGCACGCCGAAGTCCTCCCAGCGGACAAGGCCGCCACCGTCACCGAACTGAAGAAAACCGGCGTGGTGGCGATGGTCGGCGACGGCATCAACGACGCCCCGGCGCTGGCCGCCGCAGACATTGGCATCGCCATGGGCGGCGGCACCGATGTGGCGATGCACGCCGCCGGGATAACCCTGATGCGCGGCGATCCACGGCTGGTGCCGGCGGCGCTGGAGATCAGTCGCAAGACCTACGCGAAGATCCGCCAGAACCTGTTCTGGGCCTTCGTTTACAACCTGATCGGCATTCCGTTGGCGGCGTTCGGCTTCCTCAACCCGGTGCTGGCCGGCGCGGCCATGGCACTGTCGAGCGTCAGCGTGGTGAGCAATGCGCTACTGTTGAAAACCTGGAAACCCAAGGATCTGGAGGACAACCGATGAACATCGGCCAAGCGGCCCGCCACAGCGGCCTGAGCGCGAAGATGATCCGTTATTACGAATCCATTGGCTTGCTCAAGGCTGCCCATCGCACCGACAGCGGTTACCGGGTGTACGGCGACGATGATCTGCACACGCTGGCCTTTATCAAACGCTCCCGGGATCTCGGATTTTCACTGGAAGAAGTCGGCAAGCTGCTGACACTCTGGCAGGATCGCCAGCGGGCCAGCGCCGATGTGAAAGCCCTGGCCCGTCAGCACATCGACGAACTGAACCAGAAGATCCGCGAACTCGGCCAGTTGCGCGACACCTTGCAGGACCTGGTCGAGCACTGTCACGGCGACCACCGTCCGGACTGCCCGATCCTCAAGGAGCTGGCGTCGGGTTGCTGCGCCGAACCTGCCCGCGCCTGACGGACAAACCCTTCACCACCAGCAACGTGGTGAGGGGAATACCGTGGAACAACAGCACCACCGCGCCGGGGGTCCACCAGGCGTAGAACGGTGCGGCGATCAGCATGCCGATGCCGAACCCGGTCATTTGCAGCAAGGTCAGGAAGCTGAAGATCGGCAGACGCAGGTGGTCCGGCTCCCGTTGCAGGCGCGACATCAGACCGACTTCGGAAAATCCGTCGCCCAGCCCGGCGGGCAACGAGAACAGCAGCAAACCGTAGAGGGTTTGTTGCTGGAACATCAGGATGAAGCCGCAGGACATCAGCATCACGCCGTAGAAAAAACGCCGCTCCAGGTTGATGTTGTCCGAGCCCTTGAGGCGGCTGGCGATCCGCGCGCCGATGAGTTTGCCGCTGGCCCAGACCGCCAGCATCAAGCCCAGTGTGGTGCTGGCGGATTCTGGTGTCAGCAGCCGGGAGATGATCGGGAACCCGACGTTGTGCGCCGCGCTGCCAAGAGTGTCGGCCATAGCCACTGCGAGCATCGCTGCCAATACCGGGGCGGAGCGCAAGCCTTGCAGCAGCGCCGACCATTCTCCACGTTCAGGTTTTGATTCAGCATCGGTGGCCGCTGCACCAAATCGCAGCGGCACCAGCAGCAATGCCGCCAGCAGGTACGTGACCACGTTCAGCGCGAACACTGCTTCAAAACCAAACGCCGCGACGACCAATCCCGCCACCAGACTGCCAGCGACCATCGCAATCGACGCCGCCGAAGTGATCCAGGCGTTGGTCTTGAGCAAGTGTTCGCGGTCAATCAGGTTCGGCAACTGGCTGTTAAGCCCGATGGCGAACATCGAATTACCGAAGCCCAGGCCGAAGGCAATCACCGGGAGCAACAGCGCTTGCTGGGCTACCGGCAGGATCAGCAACAGGCCGAGCACCCCGGCGCGCAGTAAATCGAAGGCGATCAGCGGCAGGCGCCCGGACCAGCGACGATAGAACGGGGTGCCGATCAGACTGGCAAAAATCCCCCCGGCCACGCGGCTGGCCAGGAAAATCGCCACGCTCATGGCGCTGTTGCTCAGCACGTAGACGTAAGTGGCCAGGGCGACCATGTTGAGGAACGCGCCGAAATCCGAGATCAGACGGGCGGTGATGATCAGGTGGGCGTTGCGGGTGGACGGGATGTTCACATTCAATCCTTGAGTGTGGGGGGGATCACGAAGAACAGGAGTATGTGGGAGCGAGCCTGCTCGCGAAAGCGGTGTGTCAGTCAGCAGAGGTGTTGGATCTGACAACCCTTTCGCGAGCAGGCTCGCTCCCACAGGGGACATGTGGTGTTCACAATAACTGTGATCGTCACCGAGTCAGTGTGGGAGCGGGCTTGCTCGCGAAGGCGGTGTGTCAGCTGCATTGATGTCGTCTGACACTCCCTCTTCGCGAGCAAGCCCGCTCCCACAGTGGATCTTCGGTGGGTGGAGGTTTGGCGCCAGGCAGGCACAAAAAACCCGGCCGAAGCCGGGCTTTTTAACCAATCACTGCATCCAGGGCGGAGGCGGTTCTTCGGTTTTACTCGGTGGCGCATCATCCGCCGCGCGCACCGCTTGCTTGCGCTCTTCATCCAGGCGTGCAGCCTCGATTTCGCGGATGACACCGCCCACGTCGGCCAACTCTTCCGGCTCATCGAACTCACCGGTCAATATGCTGGCCGGGTGCAAGGTGCCGGCTTCGTACAGGGCCCACATTTCCTTGGCGTACTTGGTCTTTTTCAACTCCGGCGCAAACCGCCCGAAGTAGGACGCCATGTTGCCCACGTCCCGCTCCAGCATGTTGAACGCGTGGTTGTTACCCGCTGCGTCCACGGCCTGGGGCAGGTCGATGATGACCGGGCCGGTCGGGGTCAACAGTACGTTGAACTCCGAAAGGTCACCGTGCACCAGACCGGTACACAACATCAGTACGATCTGGGAAATCAGGAACGTGTGGTATTCACGGGCCTGGTCCGGTTCCAGCACCACGTCGTTCAGACGCGGCGCGGCATCGCCGTATTCATCGGCCACCAGCTCCATCAGCAGTACGCCTTCGAGGAAGTCATACGGCTTGGGCACTCGCACACCGGCGCCGGCCAGACGAAACAGGGCCGCCACTTCGGCGTTCTGCCAGGCGTCCTCGGTTTCTTTCTTGCCGAACTTGGAACCCTTGGCCATCGCCCGAGCCTGGCGGCTGTTACGGACCTTGCGGCCTTCCTGGTACTCGGCCGCCTGCCGGAAACTGCGTTTATTCGCCTCCTTGTAGACCTTCGCGCAACGTAGCTCGTTACCGCAGCGCACCACATAAACAGCTGCTTCTTTACCACTCATGAGTGGGCGCAGCACCTCGTCGACCAGACCGTCCTCGATCAGGGGTTCAATGCGTTTTGGAGTCTTCATCAGCTTTTATTGTGGGTCCTTTATTACCAAACACGCGAAAGTCATTCGTTATACGGCAATCCTCGCACCTCGGGGAGGGGTTACCGACCTATGAACATGGCGGATGCACACAATGTGCCGAATTTAACCGGAAAATCCTGCGCCGTTCATCGACCGGTGGAGATCATAGCCGAGCCATCGACACTTGTTGGCGAAGGGATGACAGGGCATTTACGACAGAAGCTGACATCCGTATTCCTCCTATTTGTAGGTTTTTTCTCAACGGTCCTCAATTTCCCGTTTTTTCAGCCGAAGTCCTAAGAGAGAAAAGGATTTGTCCGACAATCGTCCCGACTAAAACGACGATGCCGCCCTCAAGGAACCGAGTCGATCAATACCGTTTTCGGCTGCCAATAATCCGCGAGTCATCTGCACTGCGTGGGCCTACAAGAAAATCTGGAGCGCGGATGAACATCAAACAGAAATTGACGTGGGCGTTTGCAATCATCGCCTGCTTGCCGGTGGTGCTGGTCGCCACCCTGGTCGTGATGAACTTGCGCAGCGATGCCAAGGACGACTTCGTCGACGGCAGTGGTCGCGAGATCCGCCAGGTCGCGAATGCCATGCAGCTGTTTTTCGACGGCATCAGCCAGAACGTCGATTACCTGGCCTCCCAGCCGCTGATCAAAAACACCGACGATAGCCTCAAGACCTACATGGCCGCCAACGCCGAGAGCATTCCTCAGGGCGAGATGGACAAAAAGGTCTTCACGCTGCTCCAGGACCTGGGCAACACCCATCCGTCCTACGCCTACGCGATCGTCGGCACCGCGGCCGGTGGTTATGTGTCCTGGCCGGACGACGCAAAACTGAACAACTACGACCCGCGCCAGCGTCCCTGGTACAAAGCGGCGCAGGCCAAACCCGGCAAGCCGTTTCGTACCGAGGCCTATTACTGGGCCCAGGATGACGCGTCCTACGTCAGCACCGTGCGCACCATCGATAACAAGTTGGGCACCAACGGCGGCGTGGTCAGCATTGACGTGACGCTCAAGCAGCTCACCGAAATCGTCAAACAGATCAAGCTCGGCGAAACCGGCTACCTGATGCTGCTGGAAAACAGCGGCACCGTGCTGGTCGATCCGAAACAACCTGAACACAACTTCAAGGCCCTGAGCAGCCTCGGCGAGGGTTACGCGCAACTGGCCAAGGCCGGCAAAGGCCTGGTGGAAGTCGAGCTGAACGGTGAACGCTACATGGCCAACGTCTGGCCGTCGGAGCAACTGGGCTGGACCTTTATCGGCCTGATCAAGCAAGCCGACGTGATGAGCTCGGCCACCCAACTGACCTGGCTGATCGCAGGCATTGCCGCAGTGCTGGCGGTGTTCTTCGCCATCGTCGGCGCCAGTTTCGCCCGCGTTATCGTGCGTCCGATCAGTAGCGTGGCCAGCGGTCTGGAAGGCATCGCCCAAGGTGAAGGCGACCTGACCAAGAATCTGGAAATCCGTGGCAGCGACGAAACCGCGCAACTGGCCAGTTGGTTCAACCAGTTCCTGGCGGCGATTCGCAACCTGATCCAGAGCATCGGCGGCGCCGCGAACAAAATCCTCGCCACCTCCCAGAGCTCGACCCGTGTTTCCAGCGACATGGCCGAAGCCGCCGGGCGCCAGCGTGAAGCGGTGGACATGGTGTCCACGGCGTTCCACGAAATGGTCGCCACCGCCAACGAAGTCGCCCGCTCCTGCAGCCAGGCCGCCGAGTCGGCCGACAGTGGCCAGCGCCAGGCCCGGGAAGGTCAGCAGCAGATTGATGCTGCGGTGACCAGCGTCGATCGCTTGAGCCAGGAAATCGAATCGTCAGCCCAGTCGATGCAACAGCTTGAGCGCGACAGCAATGACATTCAGTCGATTCTCGGGACCATTCGCTCAATTGCCGAACAAACCAACCTGCTGGCACTGAACGCCGCGATTGAAGCGGCCCGGGCCGGTGAACAGGGTCGCGGGTTTGCGGTGGTGGCGGATGAAGTCCGCGCCCTGGCCAAACGCACGGCTGACTCGACTGCCGAGATCGACGGCTTGCTCGGCAACCTGGCGAAACGCACCAGCCAGGTAACCCAGCAGATGCATGCGAGCCTGGAAGTGTCGCAGCAATCCGTGACTCGCATTGGCGAAGCACGCAGCAGCTTCGGGCAGATTCGTGAGTCGGTGGATGTGATCCGCGACATGAACACGCAGATCGCGACCGCTGCGGAAGAACAGCATCAGGTGGCGGAAGACATCAATCGGCACATCAGCCAGATTCATGGCGATGCGCAGTTGGTGGCGGAACTGGCCAACTCGGCGCGCCTGGATTCCCAGAGCCTGGCCGGGTTGTCGAATGAACTGGATGGGTTGGTTCGACGGTTCAGGACCTGAAGTTTGGCTTGACCGTTCCCACGCTCTGCGTGGGAATGCCTCAACGGACGCTCCGCGTTCGGCTTTGGATGGGACGCGGAGCGCCCCGGGCTGCATTCCCACGCGGAGCGTGGGAACGATCAAAACACCGCAATACCCCTGTGGGAGCGGGCTTGCTCGCGAATGCGGCGTGTCAGCGGCATTGATGTCGGCTGACACACCGCATTCGCGAGCAAGTCCGCTCCCACATTGGTTCGGTGGTGTTACTGCCGAAACAATTCCCCCGGGGTAAACCCGAACAACCCCTTGAACGCGGCAATAAACGCCGACGTCGAGTCATACCCGCACGCCAGCGCGGCATTGGTCACGCTATCTCCCTCCTCCAGCAAACTCAGCGACGACAGCAGCCGCGCACGCTGACGCCAGCCGCGAAAACTCAGCCCCGTCTCGCGCTGAAACAACCGCATCAGGGTCTTCTCCGAAGTGCCCAACCGCGCCGCCCACTCCTGCAACGTCACGTTCTGCTCCGGGTTTTCGATCAGTTCATTGCACAACCCGAGCAAGCGTTCATGCCGGGGCAGAGGTAGCGAGAACTCGACCTCAGGCAAACTCGCCAACTGATCCAGCAGCACATTCACCAGCCGCGCTTCCTGGCTGTCGCCCTGTGGATACTCCACCGGCAGCAGGCAAAAACTCTTGATCAGCTCCCGAGCAAGCGGCGTCACTTCCAGCACCCGGCAACGTCCGTCAGCCCAGGCGCAATCCTCGCGGCGTACATACAGGCTGCGCATCTCGGCGCGCATTGAGGTGACGACTTGATGTTCGAGATCGGCAGGAATCCAGATGCCCCACTGCGGTGGCGCGAAGAAACTGCCTTCAGCGGTGTGCACACCGAGAACGCCGCTGATGGCGTAGGAAAACTGCACCCAGTCGTGGCGATGGGGTGGTGTCCAGGAGCCGGCGTTGAGGCTTTCGGCGCGGGCGAACAATGGGCGCGGTAAGGCGGTCAGCGCGGGGATGGAGCGCTCGAGGGAAAGTTGTCCGTTGGACGTCATTGATGAGCCTTATGTCGCGGGACGGCAGATACGCCGACGTTAGGCCAACTCGACCGCCCTGACAAACACAATTTTCCTTGTGCCCGCTCCCACAGGGATTGTGCGGGGGTCAGCGTTCGATGATTGCCGTGACGCCCTGGCCGCCCGCCGCACAAATCGAGATCAACCCTCGCCCCTTGCCCGCCGCATCCAGCAGCTTCGCCAGGTTAGCGACGATGCGCCCACCGGTGGCCGCAAACGGATGTCCCGCCGCCAGCGAACTGCCCTTGACGTTGAGTCGGCTGCGATCAATGGAGCCCAGCGGCGCGTCGAGGCCGAGGCGGGTTTTGCAGTAGTCGGGATCTTCCCAGGCCTTCAACGTGCACAGCACCTGCGCCGCGAAGGCTTCGTGGATTTCGTAGTAGTCGAAGTCCTGCAAGGTCAGGCCATTACGGGCCAGCAAACGCGGTACGGCATACACCGGCGCCATCAGCAGCCCTTCGGCGCCGTTGACGAAATCCACCGCCGCCGCTTCGCCATCGCGCAAATAGGCGAGGATCGGCAAGCCGCGTTCCTTGGCCCACTCTTCACTGCCCAGCAACACCAGCGACGCGCCATCGGTCAGCGGCGTGGAGTTGCCGGCGGTCATGGTGCCCTTGGCGCTTTTCTCGAACGCCGGTTTGAGCGAGGCGAGTTTTTCCAGGGTCAGGTCCGGGCGCAGGTTGTTGTCGCGGGTGAGGCCGAGGAACGGCGTCATCAGGTCGTTGTGCCAGCCTTCGGTGTAGGACGCCGCCAGTTTTTGATGGCTTTCGAGGGCCAACTGGTCCTGCTCGGCGCGGGGGATGTTCCAGGTCTGGGCCATCAATTCGCAGTGTTGGCCCATGGACAGGCCGGTGCGCGGTTCACCGTTGCGCGGGAATTCGGGGATCAGGTGGCCGGGACGCAGTTGCAGGAAAGTTTTCAGTTTGTCGGCGGTGGTCTTGGCGCGGTTGGCTTGCAGGAGGATTTTGCGCAGGCCTTCGTTGATGCCGATCGGCGCATCGGACGTGGTATCGACGCCGCCGGCAATGCCGCACTCGATTTGGCCGAGGGCGATTTTATTCGCCACCAGCAACGCCGCTTCCAGGCCCGTGCCGCAGGCTTGCTGGATGTCGTAGGCCGGGGTAGTCGGCGACAGCCGCGAGCCGAGCACGCATTCGCGGGTCAGGTTGAAATCCCGGGAATGCTTGAGCACCGCCCCCGCCGCCACTTCGCCCATGCGCAAACCGTGCAGGTTGAAGCGTTCGATCAAGCCTTCGAGCGCTGCGGTGAGCATCGCCTGGTTACTGGCGGTGGCGTACGGCCCATTGGAACGGGCGAAAGGGATACGGTTACCGCCAATGATCGCGACGCGGCGCAGCTGGGTCATGAAAAACTCCTTCTAAAAATTATTGGTGAATGCGATCCCCTGTGGGAGCGGGCTTGCTCGCGAAAGCGGTGGGTCAGTCAATAAACATGTTGAATGTGCAGGCCCCTTCGCGAGCAAGCCCGCTCCCACAGGGTCTGCATTTCGCTGAAAGTCCTGCTACACATCAATCACCTGTGTTCAAGCGTAGGCCTAATCTCGTGGATCGAACGACTGATCGCCATTCGTGGTCCACACTTTGAACCCCAGCTGCCGGAGTGCGTTCCATGTCAGACCGTTATATCGACTTCGCCAATTCGTCCATCGGCCACCGTCTGGTCGGGGCCTTGGGCCTGCCGTCGCCGGTGCGTCTGGAGCGCTGGCAGGCCGGGCGCCTGCGACCGGTCGAAGGGGCACTGCTGATTGGCGGCGGGCCGCTGGCGGAAAATATCAGCGTGTTCGCCAACCGCCTGACCGATGCGATCTACAGCTACGGCGCCGAGCCATCCCTGGCCACCGCGTGGATTCCCGGCCACGGCCCGAAACTCAAGGCTGTGGTGTTTGACGCCAGCCACCTGGTGCAAACCGATCAACTCAAGCAACTGCGCGAGTTTTTCCAGCCGCTGATGAAAAACCTCGATAGCAGCGCGCACGTAGTAATCCTGGGACGGGCACCGGAGAGCCTCAGCGATCCGATCGCCTCCAGTGTCCAGCGTGCACTCGAAGGCTTCAGCCGTTCCCTCGCCAAAGAACTGCGCAGCGGCGGCACCTTGCAATTGATTTACGTCGGCGAAGGGGCCGAGGATCAACTGGAAGGCCCGCTGCGGTTTTTCCTCTCGCCCAAAAGCGCATTTGTATCCGGGCAAGTGATTCGCCTGGTCGCTTGCGATACGCCGGTGCAGGACTGGACGCGTCCGTTGTCCGGGCGCAAAGCCTTGGTGACGGGCGCCGCGCGCGGCATCGGCGCCTCGATTGCTGAAACCCTGGCCCGTGACGGCGCCGAGGTAATCCTGCTCGACGTGCCACCGGCCAAGGCCGACCTCGAAGCCCTCGCCGCACGCCTCGGTGGGCAAAGCATCACCTTGGATATCTGCGCCGAAGACGCCGCCGCGCAGTTGATCGAACACTTGCCCGACGGCATCGACATCGTGGTCCACAACGCCGGCATCACCCGGGACAAAACCCTGGCTAACATGACCCCGGAATTCTGGGACGCCGTGCTGGCGGTCAACCTCAATGCGCCGCAAGTGCTGACCAAGGCCCTGCTCGATGCCGGCACCCTGCGCGACAACGGCCGGGTGATTCTGCTGGCCTCCATCAGCGGCATCGCTGGCAATCGTGGGCAAACCAATTACGCCGCGAGCAAGGCCGGGCTGATCGGTCTGGCCCAGTCCTGGGCGCCGCTGCTGCATGAGCGGGGCATCAGCATTAACGCGGTGGCGCCGGGGTTTATCGAAACCCAGATGACTGCGCACATTCCATTCGGCCTGCGTGAGGCCGGGCGGCGCATGAGTTCCCTGGGCCAGGGCGGCTTGCCGCAAGACGTCGCCGAAGCGGTGGCCTGGCTGGCGCAACCGGGCACCGGCGCGTTTACCGGGCAGGCGTTGCGGGTGTGTGGGCAAAGTGTCTTGGGGGCGTAGCGATGATCACTGACTGGCACACACTCAACCGCGATCCGAGCTTGCCCGAGCTGTACGTGCGGGCGGCGCTGCGCCGCAAAATCACTGGCACCACCCTGCCCGATACGGGGTTGCGTTGCTGGCTCGACGTCGACCCGAAACGTCTGGCGGCTTATCGCAAGGTCTGTGGTTTTGCTGATAACGGCCTGCTGCCGCCGACGTATCCCCATATCCTGGGGTTTGCCTTGCAGATGCAATTGCTGACGTCTAAAGAGTTTCCGTTCCCGTTGCTGGGGCTGATTCATTTGAGCAATCGCATCCGCGTTTTGCGACCCATGGGCGGTGTGCATCGTGCGCGGGTCAGCGTGCAAGTGCAGAACCTGCAACCCCACGCCAAGGGCGCGACGTTCGATCTGGTCACGACCCTGGATGATCAGTTGGGCACGCTGTGGGAGGCCGAAAGCCAGATGCTGTGTCGTGGGGTCAAACTCGATGGCGAACCGGTCGAGGATGAATTTGCACCGACGTTGGCGTTGACCGAAGTGATGCGCTGGAAAGCCCCGGCAGATATTGGCCGGCAGTACGCCAAGGTGTCCGGGGACTACAACCCGATTCACCTGAGTGCGGCCAGCGCCAAGCTGTTCGGTTTTCCTACGGCGATTGCCCACGGGTTGTGGAATAAGGCCCGGACATTGGCGGCGCTGGCGGATCATCTGCCGACGGCGAACATCGAGATTGCGGTACAGTTTCGCAAGCCGGTGCGGTTGCCCAGTGAAGTGACGTTGCTCGCCAGTGCGGCGGCGTCCAGTGGGGATTTGCAATTGGTTGGTGCCGGGGAGCTGGAGCATATGGTGGGGCATTGGCGGCCTGTTGCCTGAAGCTCTTTCCCACGCTCTGCGTGGGAATGCCTCAACGGACGCTCCGCGTTCGGCTTTGGAGGGACGCGGAGCGTCCCGGGCTGCATTCCCACGCAGAGCGTGGGAACGATCACTGAACAAACATGATTAATTGTGTATATATCTTAAGTGTCCTCCCCGCCCGCCCTCACCTCGCTGAAAACCCTCGCCGTTGATTTAAAACGAATTTACTTCAAGCCAACCACCCGACTTACACCCAAGGCATTAGTCCTTAGGACGCATCCGCACGCCCCTATATAAAGGGGTTAATACCAACTTGAGAATGGTACGAAAACGCCCCCGGGATTGTGATGTGCACAACGGACGAAGGCATTGCCGGCGACAGATCGGCAAGCCATCGAAGACAACGAACGTTGTAACAGGTGCAAGGAATCACTCTCATGAACACTCAAGTGTGGTGCAAGTCGGCAACAGCTTTGGCGTTGATCCTGTCACTCGGTCTGGCGGGTTGCAGCAGTGGCGGTGGTGGTCATCACAGTACTTCCGGCAGTTCATCCGACGGTGCGGCGGGTACGGCGGGCACCGGTAGCGGCGGTTCCGGAAGTGGTGGTGCTGACGGCACAGGCGGAGGCACCGCCGGGACGGGTGGCACCGACGGCACTGGCGGCGGCACTGCCGGGACCGGTGGCACCGACGGCACTGGCGGCGGGACTGCCGGGACCGGTGGCACTGACGGCACAGGTGGCGGGACTGCCGGGACCGGTGGCACGGGTGGAACGGGTGGAACGGGCAGCACCGGTGGTGGAACCGGAGGCACTGGAGGCACCGGCGGAACGGGAGGAACGGGCGGCACCCCCGCGTCGCCACTGGTCACCAGCACCGTGGTGTCCGGCCTGGGCACAACCGTCAGTGGCGTGGGCGATGGCGTCTCGGGTATCGGCAATTCGGTGTCCGGCGTGCCGGTGGTGGGTGGCGTCCTGCAAAGCGCCGTCAAGACCACAGGCAATGTCGTCAACAGCGTCGGTGACGGGTTGACCGATGGCCTTGGTCAAATCGGCAGCGACCCTCTGGCCGTGAGCAAAACCACCGCCATCGTCGGCAACGTGGTGTCTGACGCCGGTAACGGCGTCACCGACATCAGCGGCAAACTGGCGACGGCCACCAGCAGCATTCCCCTGGTCGGCGGTATTGTCAGCAAAGTCACCCCGGTACTCGGCGGGGTCGGTGAAAAAGTCACCATGCTTGGCGATACCTTGAATGTCGCCACCGGCACGGGTCCCCTGGGGACATTGAGCAATAACGTCGGCAACAAGGTGCTGGTGCCAGTGGTCACACTGGCTGAGGGCCTGACCGGTAAAGTCGGCAACGCAACCGGCCTGGGCACTCCAATCGATGGCTTGGTCACTAAAGTCGGCGATACCGTCGGTGGCCTGGGCAGCAAAGTCACAGCGACGGGCAACGGTAACCCGCTGACCAACACCGTCGGCACCGCTCTGGCCAATGTGGGCGCCACCGTGGGCACGGCTGGCGGCCTGGTGACCACGTCCGGTTCCGGAACCGGTGGCAGCACCGGAGGCCTGGGCGGTCTTGGCAACTCGGGCCTGCTGCAAACCGTCGGCGGCGCCGTGGCCAATGTCGGCGCGGGTTTGAACGCGGGCAATACCAATCCGGTGGTCAGTGCTGGCGGCGTCAACCTCGGCGCGGTGGGCGGCACGGTAGCCTCGATTGGCGGTGCATTGGGTGGCTCGAGCACCCCCAACCTGACCCCGACCGCACCTCTGGCCAGTGTCGGTGGCGCCGTCGGTACGGCGTTGAATCCCGTCACAAGCGCGGTCTCCAGCCTCACTCAACAAGTAGGCGCCACCACCGGCCTCGGCGCCCCGGTCAACAGCCTGGTCACTCAGGTCGGCGGCGCAGTCGGTAACGTCGGTAGCAGCATTGCCGCTGCCGCACCCAACCCGGTGGTGGCGGCCGTTGGCAATACGGTCACGACTGTCGGCGCCACGGTGGGCGCGGTGGGCGCACTGGTCAGCAACGGCACCACCGGCAGCAGCACAACCGGCGGAATTGGTGGACTGCTGGGCGGCCTGACCGGCAATAAACGCTGAATTGCACCTGGCCGATTCGACGGCCTTACCTGCGGCGCCTACGCTTGGTTGGAGGCGGAAGATTCGAATGGAGTCTTCCGCTTTTTCTTTTGGAGCATGACACCTCGCGGTTCCGGTTCAGTCAGCTGACGAGCCTCGGGGTGTTGCGATATGACCATGGAGTGTCCTATGCGCGTTACGGCTTCCCTGCTGTGCCTGACCGTCAGTACTTTCGCTTTCGCCGACACCCTTCCCACTTTTCTCAACAGTAACGAAACCATCCGCAACCTCCCCGTGCCGAACCTGCCCGCCGACGCTTACCGCCCGAAAGCCGCGCCGCCGCAGGTACCGGACCCCGGCGCCCCCCAGGCCCAACCGTTGATGATGGGCACCAAGGTCACGATCAAGACCGTGCAGATCGAAGGCGGGACGCTTTACCCGCTCAACGAACTGGCGACGCTTTATCAACCCCTGCTCGGGCATGAAACCAGCCTCGCCGAGTTGATCGAAGCCACCCGTGGCATCACCCGCCGCTATCAACAGGATGGTTACTTGCTGTCCTACGCCTTTCTGCCGCAGCAGGATTTCAGCCAAGGCGTGGCGCGGGTGGTGTTGGTGGAAGGCTACATCAAGGACTATCAAGTGCAGGGCGACCTCGGACGGGTCAAGGGCCTGCTGGACAAGCTGGTGGCCAAACTCCAGGCCGAACGACCGCTGACCCGCAAGACCTTCGAGCGCTACACCACGTTGATGACCCGCATCCCCGGCGTAACCGTGCAAGCGCAAGTACCGCCACCGGGCACCACCGACGGCGCGGCGTACCTGGCGGTGCAAGCCAGTCGCAAACCGTTCACCAGCAGCCTGAGCACCACCGAAGACAATCGCAATGGCACCCAGGCCTTGCTTGGCATCAGCAGCAATTCCCAGACCGCCATGGGCGAACAGTTGAGCCTCAGCGGATTGTTTCCACCGGGGCATGACGATGAGCATTACTACCGCGCGGACTACAACCAGTTCCTCAACGCCGAGGGCACGCAACTGAGTTTGTCCGCTTCACGCTACCGCGCCGATCCCGGCACCAATGTGCTGCTCGACAATGGCCTGGAACTCAAGCCGCACCGGGAAAACGATCGCTACTCCATCGGCTTCAGCCACCCGCTGATCGCCTCGCCGACGCAACAACTCAGCGCCGGTGCGCGGCTGTATGCGGTCAACGACAAAACCCGCTACGACGTGGTTAACGACCCACGCAGCGTCGAAGTGCGCACCGACATCCGCGCCCTCGCCTTTGAGAGCGACTGGCGCCAGGCCGATGCCCGGCAACTGCGGATTCTCAGTGGGGGCGTATATCAGGGCCTCGACAGCATGGGGGCGAAAACCAATGCCGACGTGGACCTGAATTTCTTGCGCCTGCGGTTATCGGGGGTGCAGAGCGACAAGTTCTTCGACAACTGGCAAGGCGTGCTCTCGGGTGCGTTGTACTGGAGCGACGACACCCTGCCCGACAGTGAACGCGCGGTGTTCGGCGGACAGAATTTCGGTCGCGGCTACCCCGACGACCAGGCGTCCGGCGACAAGGGTTGGGGCGTGGCGTATGAGGTGAACTACAGCTTCAACCGCGACGGCAACTGGGTGCGGGTGCTGCAACCGTATGTGGTGCTGGACCGCTCCAAGACCTGGTTCAATCAGTTACCGGTGCAAGGCAACAGCTTGTCCTCGGCGGCGGTGGGATTGAGGTTTGGCGATGCGAAGTACTACAACATTGCGCTGGAAGCCGCCAAGCCGATGTCGGATGAAGCGCTGGATACGTTCAACCGACGGCCGCGGTATAGCGTGAGTTTCAGTTATCAGTTGTAGGCGAGATTTTCAGTGAGTCAGGTAGAACCACCCCTCACCCCAACCCTCTCCCCAAGGGGTAGAGGGGGCTGACCGAGGTGTTCTTTCGAGCTACATCGACCTGAAGAACCGAGTCGAACTCAGGCTTTGAAAAGCTTGAAGATCTGCTCCCTTTCCCCCTCTCCCCTCTGGGGAGAGGGTTGGGGTGAGGGGTGGCTTTAGAGAGCGCCACAAAATTGGAAACTCAACCACCAATCACCACCGGCAGCGGAAACAGATTGTTCAGCGTCTCCAGCAACCGCACGTGATAGATCGGCTTGCGAAACAGGTCGAGCACCTGCAAGCGCAGCATGTCGCTGACATCTTCCATGTCCGCATGCCCGGACGTGACGATCACCGGCAGGTGCTGGCGCGAGGTGTGTTCGCGCAGGCGCTTGATCAGCGACATGCCGCTCTCCTCCGGCATGCGCAGGTCCGTGATGACCAGGGCGATATCGGGGTTGCGTGTCAGATGATGCAAGGCGAGCTTGACCGAGGTGGCTGTAAAGCAACTGAAGCCCTCGCCCTCCAGCAATTCCGCCAGCTCCAGCAACGCATCCTCTTCGTCGTCAACCAGAAGCAACTGTTGGCGCGGCGGCGAGGAAGCGTTCATGGGCAGTACCTGAGAACTGAATGTAGGACCGAGTGTAGCGTGTCATTCACCCACTGCGCGGTTCGCAGTGGTCAGGGGGTTTGCACCGGCGCGGTCTGGGCCGTTCCGCCCAACGCCACCAGCACACTGTTGAAAATCGCCAGGACCTTGGCGCCGACCGGGGTGATGAACACCACGACCACCACCGCGACCATGGCCACCACGATCGCGTATTCGATGGCCGAGGCGGCTTCGGTGTTATTCAGGAATAGACGTGCCCGCAGCATCAGGTATTCAAAGAGCATGGCGTTCTCCTTTGTGCCGCAGGCACTCAGTCAACATCAATCCAAATCCTCGACTAAGGCACCACAGGTTTGACGACCGCCGTACCCCCCAGCGATGTCAGGACCGCGTTGAAGATGTTCAGGACTTTGGTACTGACCGGCGACACAAACACCACGACCACCACCGCCACCATGGCTACCACAATCGCGTACTCGATCGCCGATGCGCCTTCAGTGCTTTTGAAGAACAACCGGGCTCTGAGCAACAGATATTCGAGAATCATACGTCTACTCCTTCGCGCCTCTGGCGCCGACGAAACGGTACTGCGACAGGGTTTCACTGTGCCATCAGAGCATTGCCAACAAACCTGCGACCAACAACTGTAACAACGGATTAATCACAAAGTATTAGTCGAAATCCACGGTCGAAAATCTACGGTTAATTGGCCAATTCTCAGTACTTTGTACAGATATTTTCGGGCCCGTAATGGCGTTTTGATTTAGATCGACTAGCGTGGAAATAGCGAAATAGTTGCATGTTCATAGCTGCCTGATTGCGAAAACGCCCCGTCAGGAATGCGGGTTGTTCATGCAGCAGGAAAGGGAGAGCCGTCATGAACAGCCGCGTCACCATAGGCCTTGCCGGCTTGCTTTTGCTCGGGGCGATTTTTGTCGGTTATTGGGGGTTGGTGCTCAGTCGCCAGCCGGTTCCTGTCGCTGTACCCGCCTCCCCGCCGACCGCCGCCGTGAGCGTGGAAAAAACCGTTGCCGCCGCCGAAGACCAGACCCGTCAACCGGTGGTCGTGCTGACCCACGACGTGCCGCCGTTCACTCCGCTGACCGCCGCCGACCTGGCCGTGGAAAAACTCCGCAACCCACCCGCCGGCAGCCTGAACAACCTCGACCAGGCCATCGGCCGCACGCCCTGGCGCCACCTCAGCGCCGGCACCTGGCTCAGCGATGACAGCTTTGAGGCCGGCGGCACCCTGGCGCGGATGATCCGCAGCAATGAACGCGCCCTCGCCGTGGCGGTGGACGAAGTGATCGGCGCCGCCGGGCAACTGGTGCCGGGGGACTACGTGGATGTGCTGCTGTTTCTGCGCCAGGACACCAGCAACTTGCAGCAGTCGGCACAGATCGTGGTGCCCGCCATGCGCGTGCTCGGGGTGGGTGAACAATTCGGCCTGACCAACGATGGTCAACCGGCCACGCCGGCCCTGAGCGCCGACGACAAACTCAAACAGGATCAACGTCGCGTCGCCGCGCGCACCGTGGTGCTGGCGGTGCCCGAACAACTCTTGAGCCGGTTGATGCTGGCGACCCAGGTCGGCACTTTGCGCCTGGCGGTGCGCAGCAGTGAAGAGCAACGCCTGGCGAAATACTGGGCTGGCGAAAACGAGTCGCCGGGCAAGCTCGACAGCGCCAACAGTCAGCTCTTCCAGTTCACTCAACTGGCCCTCGGCGCCGCGCCAAAAGGCCCGGCCAGTGGCGGTCATGGCGGGACAACACGGCCCGCCATCGAAGTGATTCGCGGCAATCAGCTGACGCAACAAACCCCATGACTGATCAAGGATGCTGCTGCATGCAGAGTCGTTCCATGCCGATGTTCAAATCCGCATTCTGGGCCTTGATGCTGCTGGCGCTGCCCCTGGAAAGCGCCTTCGCGGTGACCGGCAATTGCGCCGCGCTCGGGCGTTTGCCGCCGGTGATCGAGATCGGCGAAGGCCTGCAACAGGACCTGCAATCGCCGGTGGCAATCACTCGCCTGGCCATCGGCGATCCGAAAATTGCCGACGTGCACCCCAATGGCAACAGCGCATTCCTGTTGACCGGCATGGCCCCCGGCGCCACCAGTCTGATGATCTGGACCGCCTGCGCCAGCGAACCGCGCCAGAGCATGGTGTTCGTCCAGGGCCGCGCCACCGCCGCCCTCACCGGCGACACGCTGCTGCCGTCCGATGACCCATCGCTGCCGTCACAGGTGCAAACCGATATCCGCTTCGTCGAAGTCAGCCGCACCAAACTCAAGGAAGCCACCGCGTCATTGATCGGCACACGGGGCAATTTCCTGTTCGGGGCGCCGGGCACTTTGCCGGCCATCGACGGTGTGGTGACGCCCAAACTGCCGGTGGATAACAGCCTGTTCAACTTCTCGTGGATCGGCGGCAAAACCATGATGATCATCAATGCGCTGGAAGGCAGCGGCTTCGCCTATACCCTGGCGCGGCCGAGCCTCGTGGCGCTCAGCGGACAGAGCGCAAGCTTCCTTGCCGGTGGCGAAATCCCGATTCCGGTGCCTAGCGCCGGCAGCGATAACGTGTCTATCGAATACAAGGAGTTCGGCATTCGCCTGACCCTGACGCCGACCATCATCGGCCGCAATCGCATCGCCCTGAAAGTCGCGCCGGAAGTCAGTGAACTGGATTTCAGCAACGCCGTGAACATCGCCGGCACTACGGTCCCGGCCCTGACCATCCGCCGCACCGACACCAGTATTTCCCTGGCCGACGGTGAAAGCTTCGTCATCAGCGGCTTGATCAGCACCACCAACAGTTCCCAGGTGAACAAGTTTCCGGGGCTGGGCGACATCCCGGTTCTGGGGGCATTTTTCCGCAGCTCACAGATCAATCGTGAAGAACGGGAGTTGCTGATGATCGTCACCCCGCACCTGGTTCAACCCCTGGCCGCCGACGCTCAATTGCCGTCGTTGCCGGGGGAGAAACTGCGCAACTACGACCCGAATTTCTACCGCATGTTTTTCCTGGAAAACGGCAACTTCGACAAACGCAGCGGACTGTCGCAATGAGCCAGAGCCTGAGCCAGACCTTTCTCGCCATCACCCGCAACAGCACCGACCTGGAGTGGCTGCAAGGCGCCCTCGCGCCCCTCGGCCAAGTGGTCAGCGCCGGTGGTGGCAGCCTCGACGAGTTGCTGGCCCTGGTGGACGTGACCTTCGCCAGCCTGGTGTTCGTCGGCCTCGACCGCGAACACGTGGTGGCCCAGAGCGCGCTGATCGAAGGTGCCCTGGAAGCCAAACCGATGCTGGCCATCGTCGCCCTCGGCGACGGCATGGACAACCAATTGGTGCTCAATGCCATGCGCGCCGGGGCGCGGGATTTCGTCGCCTATGGTTCGCGCTCCAGCGAAGTCGCCGGGCTGGTGCGGCGCCTGAGCAAACGCCTGCCGCCCGTGACGCCGAATACGCAACTGGGTGGCCTCACCGTGTTGTATGGCACCCAGAGCAATGGCGACGGCGCACTGTTGGCCAATCACCTGGCGCTGGTGGTGCAAAAGAGCGGGCAACAAACCTTGCTGCTGGACCTCGGGCTGCCCCGTGGCGACAGCCTGGCGTTGCTGGGGCTGGAGAGTTCGTTTCACTTCGGCGACGCGTTGCGCCACTTGCGCCGCCTCGACGCGACGCTGATCGACAGCGCCTTTACCAGCGCCGAAGCCGGGCTGCGGATCCTCGCCTACGCCAGCAATGACGCACCGCTGGAAAGCACCAGCGCCGCCGAGCTGTACATGCTGCTCAGCGCCCTGCGCCAACACTTCCAACACATCGTGGTGAACCTCACCGGTCAACCGGACAGCGAAGCCCTGCGCACCTTTGTCAGCCATTGCGACAAGTTGCTGTGGTACAGCGACCAGAACGTCCTCGACTGCCGCCGCAACCTGGCGGTGCTCAACCTGTGGCGGGAAAAAGGCATGAAGCTCGACCACGGGCGCCTGTTGGTCGACCGCTACCTGGGCCATATCGCCCCGGATTCGGAAACCCTCGGCAAGACCTTCAACCTCGAAGTCATCGCTGTACTGGCCTACAGCCCGGAAGTGCGGCTCAACGCGAAAAACCAGGGCATCACCCTGTTCGAACTGGCGCCCAGAGAGAAACTCACGCAGAGCCTGCGCACCCTCGGCGAACGACTGGCCAAGCGCTCCGAAGGCCTGGCCAAACCCAGGACCGGTTGGTTCGACCGCTTGAGGGGCGCGCAATGAGCAGCGAAAAACTTTTCGGCGCGCCCCAGCGCAGCACCGCCGGCAACGCCGATCATGAAGGCCTGAAACTGGTGCTGCACCGCTACATCATCGACGCCATCGAAGAGTCCGGGAAAAACCTGCTGGAAGGTTCGCGGCAACTGCTGTCGCAGTTCGTCACCGACAAAGTCGCCGAATACATCGCCCGCCTGCACCTGGCGATTTCCCGCTATGAAATGGAGCGACTGGCCGAAGAAATCGTCGACGAACTCACCGGTTTCGGGCCGCTGGAAGTCTTGCTGCGCGATCCCGCAGTCACGGAAATCCTGGTCAATGGCCCGCACCGGGTGTTCATCGAGCGTGACGGCGTACTGCACCTGAGCGATTTGCGGTTTATCGATGCGCACCATGTGGAGCGGGTCATACAGCGCATCCTCGCACCACTGGGGCGGCGGCTTGATGAGTCCTCGCCGATGGTCGATGCACGCATGCCGGACGGCAGCCGGGTCAACGCGATCATTCCGCCGATTGCCTTGGACGGCCCCTGTCTGTCGATTCGAAAGTTTCGCAAGGACATGCTCAAAAGCAGCGACCTGGTGGCGATGCAAACCATCGACCAATCGATTTTCGAGTTCTTTCAAAACGCCGTCGGCAAGCGCTGCAATATCCTGATCAGTGGCGGCACCGGCACCGGCAAAACCACGCTGCTGAATATTCTCAGCCAGTTGATCAACCCTCACGAACGGCTGGTGACCATCGAAGACGTGGCCGAATTGCAACTCGGCCACCCGCATGTGGTGCGCCTGGAAACCCGGCCGCCGAATGCCGAGGGTCACGGTGAAGTGAAAGCCAGCGACCTGATTCGCAACGCCCTGCGGATGCGCCCGGACCGCATCATCCTCGGCGAGATTCGTGGCGTCGAGGTGCTCGACGTGCTCACCGCGATGAACACCGGCCACGACGGTTCGATGAGCACCGTGCACGCCAACAACGCCCAGGACGCGTTGCTGCGCCTGGAAACCCTGGTTGGCCTCACTGGGCGCGCGGTGGCGGAGCGCACCTTGCGCCAGATGATTTGCGCGGCACTCGACGTGATCATTCAACTGACGCGCATGCCCGATGGCCGGCGCTGTGTCAGCGAAGTGGTGGAAGTGGTCGGCGTGCGCGAGGACGTCTATGTCACCAATACCCTGTTCCGCCTCGACCGGCGCACCGGTATCGGTTTCCTGCGCGAAGCAGTCAATCCGGCGGGTGACAAGCTGCGTCACGAGTTGAGCCTGGGCTGAATCCATGGAGCATTCGGCATGATAGTCCCGCTGATTCTCAGCCTGATTTGCGTGGTGCTGCTTGGGCTCTCGGTGTGGCTGTTTGTGCACGGGATCCGCAAGACCGGCAACGAACGGGTGCTCAGTCGACTGGCCCAGGGACAGCCGCAACTGGCGCCGGAAAAAACCACGTGGGTCGGTCTTGAGCGCATGTTTTTGCGGGCGGGTCTGGGTCGTCCCACCGAACGCCTGGGGTTGTGGCTGACACTGTGGGGCGTGGCGATGTTGCTCGGTTTTTTACTCGCCGATTGGGTCGGTTTGCTAACGCTGTTGTTCGCGCCGCCATTGGTTTTAAGGCTGTACATCTCATGGCTGTATCGCCGCCGCCTTAAACGCATGATCGAACAATTGCCGCAGCTGCTCGATCACATCGTGCGCAGCCTCAAATCCGGACGCACCCTGGCCGACGCGGTCATGGGCGGGATCGAGGCCAGTGAGGATCCGCTGAAACGCGCCATGGGCCGGGTCCAGCGCAACGTGCAGCTCGGGGTGAATTTGCCGGACGCCGTCAGTGACTTCGCCGAGCTCTATGAACAGGACGAACTGCGCATGTTTGCCCTCGGCCTGAAGGTCAATCATCGCTACGGCGGCAACGCCAGCGAGTTGCTGGAGAACCTGATCAAACTGATTCGCGAACGGGACCAGGGCGCCCGGCAATTGCGAGCCATGACCGGTGAAACCCGCATGACGGCGTGGGTGCTGGGTTCGTTGCCGATGATTCTGGTGAGTTACTTCATGCTGACCAATCCCGGCTACATGCTCGGCATGTGGCACGACTCGGGCGGCCAGACCATGTTGATCATCGCGGTGGTGCTGCAGGTGGTTGGCTGCCTGGCGCTGTGGCGCATGTTGCGGAGTGTCTGACATGGTCTTGCTGGCGAGTCTGATGCTGTTGCTCGGGGCCTTGCTGCTGGTGGCCAACCACTTGCTGCAAGAGCGTCGGCGAGTGCGACAGGTGACCCAGCGCCTTCAAGGGCAATTGGTGCGGGAGAACCGTTTCGGCAGTTGGCTGCGGGTGCTCGGCAACAGCAGGTTTGGCCAGCGCTCGGTCAGCATCGACAGCGAAACCCAGACTCTGCTCAGCCGCCTCGGTTGGCGACGCGCCAATGAGCGCGCGGTATATGCGGCGTGTCAGATCGGCACGCCGTTGTTGATGTTGGGGCTGGGACTGTTCTTGAAAGAAATGTTCTTCCCCCTCGCCGCTAACGGCTGGTTGCTGCCGATGTTTGGCACCGGCCTCGGTTACTTGCTGCCCAAACGCCTGCTGGCCTATGCGGCTGCACGTCGGCAGCAAACCATCGCCGTGGAAATCTCCACCTTCATCCCGCTGCTGCGCATCCTCTTCGAGTCGGGCATGGCGGTCGAACAAGCGCTGCGAGTGCTAAGCACCGAAGGGCAAAAACTCCTGCCGGAACTGACCAGCGAATTGCGTCTGATCCTGACCCGCGTCGACTCGGGTCTGGAGCTCAGCCAGGAATTGCACAAAGCCGCGCTGATGCTCGCGGTGGATGAGTTCAGTGACACCTGCGTGATCCTTGAGCAACTGATTCATCAGGGCGGCGGCGCGATGAAATCCCTGCTGGCGCTCAAGCAACTGCTCGACGATCGGCGCCTGACGCGGCTGCAGGAATACATTTCGAAAATGTCGGCCAAGATGTCCGTGGTGATGATGCTGTTTCTGTTTCCAGCCCTGTTGATCGTACTGGCCGGACCCGGATTTACCGCGATTACCCGGGCGTTTGCGTCTTGAATCGCGCACTTATTGAGGGAGAGAGATGAAAGCATTGATCGCTGCAGTGAGCCTGCTGATGCTCGCCGGTTGCGCCACTGACGGCCAGGCGCCGTGGTCGGCGATGATGTCGCCGGCCAGTTGCAGCAAGTTGAGTTCCGATCAGGAATTGGCGTTGAACCTAGCCGATGATCTGGCCAGCGACGGCAAGCTGCACGCCAGCCTGGCCAATTTGCAGAGCCTGCCCGACAACCTCAGCGAGGTACGTTTGCGCAAGGCCAAGGTCTATCGCCTGCTGGGGCGCAGCGAGGCGGAACCGTTATATCGCAGCCTGTTGGGGACGTGCTTGTCGGCGGATGCGGAACAAGGCCTGGGCCAGTTGTTCGCCGCGCGGGGCGACTACGGCCAGGCCCAGGCCCACCTGCAACGCGCCGCTCGCTTGGCGCCGACTGACGAAAAAATTCGCAATGATTTGGGCGTGGTCTACCTCAACCAGTTGCGCCTCGAAGACGCGCGTTTTGAATTCCTTACCGCCATCGAACTCAAGCAGCACGACACGCTGGCGGCGGCGAATCTGGTGACGTTGCTGCTGTATCAGGACAACTGGCAGCAAGCGGCGGAAGTGGTCAGCCGCTCGCATTTGACGCCGGAACAATTCACCGATGCCCAGGCCCGGGCGGAGAAACTCAAGCAGCCGGGCAAGGGCAAAGCGGCGGTGGGTGATCAAGTGGCGACGGTGACGGATGCCCAGCCAACGTCGGTTAAATAGGAGTTGGCGATGATGAAATTATTCGGCTTGAGCCTGTTGATACTCCCGCTGAGCGCGATGGCCATCGACGCCGGCCCGTCATCACCGCAACAGCAGGAAACCGAGAATTGGCTGGTGCTGCAAAGCCGCAACAAAGCCGCATCCAAAACACCGCAAACCGCGAGCGCGGCGGAGCGGGAAGAGGCGATGCAGCGTTGGTTGAAGAAGTATCGGTATGAGATTCCGGATTTGTACGACCCGGACGCGGGCGGGAAGATTGAAATCAGCAAGTAGTGCGCCGTTCACAGATCCTTTGTTCGCCGAAAATCAACTGTGGGAGCGGGCTTGCTCGCGAAGGCGGTGTGTCTGGCGACATTGATGTTGAATGTGCCGACGCTTTCGCGAGCAAGCCCGCTCCCACAGTTTTGATTGGGGGCAGCCAGGGGATTTAGTGGGCCGTGACGCGCTGGCGCATTCCGGAGTTACTCGGCGAGAGTGCCAGCGCCAGTTGCGTGCGGTTGTGCATATGGGTCAACCGCAACACCTGCGACACATACAGCTTCACCGTGTTCTCGGTAATCCCCAACTCACAGGCAATCTGGTAATTGGTCTGCCCCTTGCCGACCAACCGCGCCACATCCAGTTGCCGGGGTGACAGTTGATTGAAGATCGACGGCATCTCTTCCTGGTCGGCCTGGCTGACCACGAAATCCCCGGGCCCGGAAGTCGAACGCGGATTGCGGCGCACTTTGTCCAGGTCCTGATAAAGATCATCGATCGACTCGGACAGGTATTGCAGCTTCTGATTCAGGTGCCCCAGTTGCACGTCTTTCTGGCGCTCCTGCAACGCCACTTCCTGACGTTGCAAACCCTCGAGCAACTCATCCAGATCAATCGGTTTCTGGTAGTAATCGGCAATCCCGGCGCGCAAGGCTTTGATCACATCCTGTTTGTCGGCGCGCCCGGTGAGCATGATCGCCTCGAACGCCCGATGTCGCCCGCACAGCCGTTGCAGTTCTTGTACAAGCTGAATGCCGTCCATGTCTGGCATGTGCAAATCACACAGCACCAGACCGATGTCCGGATCCTGTGTGAAGCGCTCCAGGGCCTGCGTACTGGATTCACAAGGCACACAGCGATAACCGCTGCTCTCCAGGAATTCACACAGTTCTTCGACGATCAGTGGCTGATCGTCAACCACAAGGACTTTTACCGCAGACGTAAGCTTGTTCACGTGCTACTCCATGCAGGCTGAAAGCTGACCATTCCTGTACTAATAGCCACCAGTTGTATAACTACTCTAACTTTGAAAGTAGACGCACTTTCCGACTATGTACATAGAACTAGTGGCTTCTCGCGACTAATGGATCCAAAACAGCGTACACACCATGCCCACCAACACGAACGGCGCATATGGCTGTTTTTCTGACCATTTTGGATTTACATGTCGGACGCCATGTTTAAGCCTTTGATTCATATGGAGCCAGACTTTTGGCGCAAGCACTAACCACAACACGCTTGCCGCTCCAGCACCGATAAAGGCACCAAGCACGTGAATACCGTCGGTCGCCAGGCCCAAAGCTGTCATTAGTTTCACATCGCCGGCGCCCATTCGCTTCATCGCGTAGCCCGGCAAGGTGAAGGCCAGCGCCAGTAAAAACGCCCAACCGCCCTGCTTTGCCTCCGCTCCGAGCCAGGTGCTGCCGGTCCACAGCAGATACGCCAGTGCTGCCGCACCAGCGCCGAGGGTCAGGACGTTGGCGATATGGCGGTGGCGCGCATCCTGAACCGCGCACAGGGTTAGCCAGACAATCACGACAAGGCTCTGCATCCGGTAAAAACCGTCCGTTTTGGCTGAATGATTCTATGCTGATATTACGCAGTGATTGTCAGGGTAGACGCACTCATGAAAGCAGGCCTCCCCAGCAAGCAAAAAGGCGCTGTGGCGATTGAGTTCGCCTTGGTGTTCGTGATCTTTTTCGCGGTGTTTTACGGTTTGGTCAGCTACAGCTTGCCGTTCGTGCTGATGCAGTCATTCAACCAGGCCACCGCCGAAGCGGTGCGCCGCAGTGTGGCGGTCGATCCCAATACCCCCGGCTACGCGACGGTGGTGCAAAACACCGCGAACGCCACGCTGCAACAGCAATTGGCGTGGGTGCCGACCGCGCTGAACCTGGTGATCGGCGTGGATACCAGCGCGGTCTACGACACCAGCAAAGGCACCCTGACCGTCAGCGTGAATTACCCCACCAGCAAGTTGAATCAGGTCATGCCGTTTCTGGTATTGCCGGGCGTGGGCACGGTGCCCAACCTGCCAACCAACCTGAGCGCTACGTCGAGTCTGCAATTTTGACCTCCGGGGACAAGCTTTTCGCTCGCTTGCTCAAGCGCCCCGCCATACCCGCTGTCGAGGCGCCCGAGCCGTTGCTGGTGCAACCGCAGGGTTTGCATGTGCATCTGGATGACGAAGGTCACGTGTTGCACATGGCCGGGCCGCTGCGGCACTCGCTGGCCCAACAACCGCCCAACGATCAGCCGTTGCCGCTGCATCGCTACGTGCAAGTTCATAGCACCCTGTCGATCGAGGGTCAGCCCGCCGACTGGCAGGGTCAAAGCCTGGACCTGGATTTCCTCGGGCTGGCCGACCAGACCTTGCACCTGCGCGGCTGGGTGCAACCGTGCGCCGGTGGCTGGTTATTGCAGTTGATGGACATCGGCGACCTGTTGCTCGAACGCCATCAAGCCCACAGCCGCGACGAATGCCACGCCGTGGCCGGGCAGATCAGCGAACACCTGCGCGCGTGCAGCCTGGCGCGGTTGCCGGTGATCGTCAGCGAACAACTGCAAATCATCGCCCAGCGCTGGCACATGCCGTGCGTGGCCCTGGCCTTGCTCGACGAACAGGAAGAAGGCTGGCAGATCCATCGCCAGTTCAGCGCCCATGACGCTCCACAGCTGTGGCAAAACGATCAGCGCCTGGGCACGGTGCTCGACAGCTTGAACGGCTCCGCCCCCCAGCGTTTGAGCATCAGTCACGGCAGCGAACACCTGCGCGTGCAAGACGTGTTCGGCAACGCCGAGGGTTTTGCCGTGCCCTATAGCGATGACCACGGGGTTGCCGCGTGGCTTTTGTGCGGTTTTTACCCGGTGCATGAACACGCGCCAGATTTGGGTGACCGCGACTGGCTGCTGCTGGTCAGCGCACTGGCCGGGCCGTTGCTCGGTCGTTTGCGCGAGCAGCACCACCACTTGCAACTGGAGCGACTGGAATCGCTGCAAGTCTTGCTGGGCACGGGATGGTGGGAAGCCTTCGGCGCCAGCGATGAGATTCTTTTGGCGCCATCCCTCGCTGCCACTTTGCACCTGGACAGTGCCCGCCTGACGCTGAATGACTGGTTGCTGCAAATTCATCCCGCCGATCGTGAAGAGATGCGCAGTCGCCTGCACGCGTTGCAACAACACGGCGAGCCGTTGACCCTGTGCGTGCGCCTGCACCGCTGCGACACCGAGCACCATCCGCTGTGGTACAGGCTGCAAGGCCAGGCCATCGGCAGCGGAGACAGTCAGCGGCTGGTGGGTTTCATGCTCGACATCAGCGACATCAAGAATCAGCAGCAACACACCGCCGCCGCCCATGCGCGGCTGGACAACCTGATCGCCAGTTCACCGGCGGTGATCTACGTCCAGCGCTATGTCGAAGGCGCGTTGCACCCGACGTTTTTCAGCGCCAGCCTCCAGCCGCTGTTGGGTTGGAGCCTGGAAAACTGTGACGCTGCGGCGTTGATCGAGCGCGTCCACCCCGAGGACCGCGACCGCTACTTCGAACGCACTCGCCACTTGCTGCGCGAAGGTTCGGTGCGCGCCCGTTATCGGCTGCGAGACTGTCGCGGCGATTACCATTGGCTGCTCGACGAGGCCAAGTTGTTGCGCGATGACCTCGGGTTGCCGGTGGAAGCCGTCGGCCTGTGGCTGGATGTCACCGAGGCGACCCTGGCCGCCGAGCAAGTGAAACAGAGCGAAGAGCGTTATCGGATTCTGGTGGAGGATTCCCCGGCGATGATCTGCCGTTATCGCCCGGACCTGACCCTGAGTTTCGGCAACCGGCCGCTGGCGATTTACCTGGAATGTGAACCTGAACAACTGCCCGGCATGAACCTCGGCAGTTGGATGTCGGAGGAACAGCGCGAGGCGTTTCTCCAGCGGCTCAGCCTTTTGACCCTGGAGCACCCGGTCAGCAGCGCCGAAATCAACCTGCAACTGCCGGGGCGCGAGCACGCCTGGTGGATCTGGTCGGATCGCGGGGTGTTTGACGAACAGGGCCGCTTGCTGGAAATCCAGGCCGTGGGCCGCGACAACACCGAGGTCCGACGCTCCCAACAGCAACTGACCCAGAGCGCGAAAATGGCCACCCTCGGCGAAATGGCCACCGGGCTGGCCCATGAAATCAACCAGCCGCTGAACGTGATGCGCATGGCCATCGTCAATGTGCTCAAGCGCCTGGGCAGCGGCGAGGTGCAAATCGATTACCTGACCGACAAGCTCAACCGCATCGACGCCCAGGTCCAGCGGGCGGCGCGGGTGGTGGATCACATGCGCGTGTTTGGCCGTCGTTCGGAGGTCGAGCAGCACCCGTTCAACCCGGTCGACGCCATCGAAGGCACGCTGTCGCTGCTGGCCGAAGGCATGCGCGGCAAAGGCGTGGAACTGCGGGTCAGCGAAACCGGGTTTACCGTGCAGGTGCGCGGTTATGTCGATCAACTGGAGCAGGTGCTGATCAATCTGATGGTCAATGCGCGGGATGCGCTGTTGAGCAAGCGCGAGGGTGATCGAGAGTTCAAGCCGTGGATTTCTGTGTATGCCGAGCGCGATGCGCGATCGGTGCGACTGTGGGTCGAGGACAATGGCGGCGGTATCGATCCGCGCTTGCTGGAGCGGATTTTCGAGCCGTTCTTCACCACCAAACCGGTGGGTGTGGGGACCGGGCTGGGGCTGTCGGTGAGTTATGGGATTGTCGAGAACATGGGCGGACGGCTGAGTGTGAACAACTCGGTTGATGGGGCGCGGTTTTGTATCGAGTTACCGATTTATCAGGACGATTAGATCACCAGATACGCCTTGCCGGGCTGGCCGCAACTGAGGTTGGCGCCGACCTGGATTTTCCCGACTTCGATGCCCAGGACTTTCAGGACATTGTTCAGCAGGTTGTCCAGCAGCGGACTCAGGATTGAATTCAGAGTCGTGGTCAGCAGCGATATCACCCCGTTGAGCAGCGTGTTCAGGGTATTGAAAACAATCGCCAACAGTGGACCTGGGTTGAACGTCGGTGTGTGCAGGATCAATTGCACACCATTGACCGCTTGCGACAAACCGGCAATCGCGTTGGAGGCGGTCAGGGTGTAAGGCGGATCCGAGGGAGCCAGCCCGACTTTTGGCGGGTTGATAAACGTGGTGCTGGCGCTGGTCTGCAAGGCCGGACTGTCGATCCGCAGCTCCGCGCCACCGCCCGAGAAGGGAACGCCGGCATAGCGTAGATCGAGCAAGGTCACGGGGCTGACACTCATGGGCGAGGTCGATGAAGCCCAGTCCGAATTGATCCGCCCAACGCGCAACTCAGCCACGGCGGTGGTGGTGTTGGCGGTCAGGCTTTTATTGGTGTCGCTGACGCAAGTGTAATCGGTGACGTAACTGTTGCCGCCACCTGCTTCAAGACTGACGTCCAGAATGGGATTGGGCAGGACGTACAGGTCCAACCCCAGCAGTCCGGTGACCACCGACAAGGTACTGGTTACGACACCGATCAGGTTGGTGACCAGGGACAAATCCAAAGACACCAGCACCCGGACCTGGGCGGTCCGCACATAGATTCGATTGGCGCCCAATGGCGCCAGTTTTGCCAGGGCGGGATTGCCGACCACCGAAAACTGCGAGGGCTCGATAACTTTCAGCCTCGCGGTAGCGCCGAGGCCCAATCCCAGTAAATTTACGGGGATGGTGCCTGCGACGGCACTCTTGCTGTTGCCGAGTTCGAGAAAGGCCTGGACCAGTTGCAGCGCGTTCACGCTGGCATTCAGGGCGGCAGACGTGGTGCCGGTCTGCAGATTCAAGATATCACCCAAGTGCACCTTGGCCGGACTGACCACCGCGCTGACTAATGAATTCAGACCGAGTTGTACATCCGCAGTCGCGCCATTGAGGCGAGCCACGGTGGCGGCGGCCTGCAGCAATTGGCCCACGGTGGCATCGGCGCCGAGCAGTTGGGTGTAGTTGCCTGCCGTGACGTGCAGGTCGATGGCGAGCTGATCCATGAAGTTGAGCAGGTTGATGTTGGCGGCGAGCAAACCGTTCCAACTGGCGACGGTCAGGTTGATCGGTACTCCCCCGGTGGCGGAGCTGATTCCGTTCAACAGGTTGACGTCGACCAAGGTGCTGCGAATCGTCAATTGGGCCACCGGCGGCACCGGCAGCGCGGCTACGGCCGTGGCGTTGAGCTGCGTGGTCAGGTTGACCGACGTACCGCTGACCAGGGCCTGCACACCGCCGGCGAAACTGGTGGTGACGGTGCGGCTGGCAACGACTCTGATCGCTGCGGCCTGGGTGGCATCCACGGTGAAAGTGCGCAACCCAGTAGCCGCCGTCAGCAACGTGCCGCAGGTGGTGGCGAGGGTGTTGCTGGCGTCGAGGGTGAAGCCGTTGCGGGTCGCACTTTGGTTGGCATAACTGGCGGCAGTGAGCCCCGGCAAGCAGGTGCCGCCACGGCTGACGGCTTCCAGCGCGGCGGTGTCGACCACCCGCTGCAGTTTGCGTTGCTCCATGTAGAGCCGGCCGGTGTCGACCACCAATAGCATCAACAACAGCGCCAACCCTAGGGTCACCGCCGCCATTAACCCGATAGCCCCCCGTTGCCGGGCCGGGCCGCGAAACTGCGACATCGCGCACTCCTTTGCCGGCGCACTGATTCGTGCCGCCTCCATTGGTGAAATGCAGTGTAGACAAGGGTTGGCGAGGTTGCTGGCCACACGCCAGCGCAGACCACATTGGGTCTTTGGTGAACACTAAAATTATGTTTGGCAGCACTCCCCTGTGGGAGCGAGCCTGCTCGCGAAGGCGGTTTGTCAGTCACATCCTCGTTGAATGTGCTGCCTTCTTCGCGAGCAGGCTCGCTCCCACATTGGATCTTCATGGGCACGGAATCAGCGTACGGCGCAAATCCCCTGTGGGAGCGGGCTTGCTCGCGAAAGCGGTTTGTCAGTCACATCCTCGTTGAATGTGCTGCCTTCTTCGCGAGCAGGCTCGCTCCCACATTGGATCGTCATGGACACGGAATCAGCGTACGGCGCAAATCCCCTGTGGGAGCGGGCTTGCTCGCGAAAGCGGTTTGTCAGTCACATCCCTGTTGAATGTGCTGCCGTCTTCGCGAGCAAGCCCGCTCCCACATTGGATCTTGGTGGACACGGAATCAGCGTACGGCGCAAATCCCCTGTGGGAGCGGGCTTGCTCGCGAAAGCGGTTTGTCAGTCACCACAGATCCCACATTGAATGGCGGTGTTTAGCGCGGTGGGTAGTTGGCCAGGATCCGGCTTACGGTTTCGCGCACGGCATTGCTGCGGTCCGTCGGGTTGGGGGTGCTGCTGAGCATTTGCTCATCGCTGCCGCGCCACACCAGTTTGCCGTCCTTGCCGTCGAGCAGGTCGATCTGGATGGTCGCCACTTTGTAGCTGATGTTGCGGGTTTCGTTGTACATCGGCCCGCCCCAATAACCATTCCACGGACCGCCCCAACCGCCGCCGTAATTGGTGGTCACTTGTTGCTGGCGGTCTTCGACAATCAGGTAGGCCTGCACGCTCACGTCACCCTTACCGCCCGCAGCGGCCGGGCGCAAGCCGCGTTGATCCAGTTGATCGGCCACGGCCTGGCGAATCCGTTGTTCGGTGAGATCGCTCTTGATCCGTGGGTCATCGGGGCGGTATTGCAGGGCGGGTTCTTTCCAGCTCCAGCTGCGATAGGCGGCGAAGTCGCGGCTGGCATCGAAGTCATGATTGACCTGGTGGGCCGCACAGGCACTGAGCAGCACGGCCACGACCAGTAAAGCGAGGGGGCGGAACATGATAATTCTCCGTTGGAAGACAAGAACCATGGGAATGCTTCTTATCTACAAGAAGCTAACTGGGAGGATACGCCGACATTGCCTTTTCCACAGCCTCCCGAATCGCATCGGCGCGCTGACTTTGATTGCCCTGGCTGGCGGTTTCGGCACTGGCGCTCCAGACCGGCTGGCCAGTGCCCGCGTCGAACAGATCGACCCGCACCACCACAACCTGTTCCTGATAAGTACGGACGATCGGCACGCTGTTGTACATGCCGTAACCACCGCCGTAACGGTTGTAGCCGCCATAACCGCCGCCGTAATAACCGTAGTCATCCTGAACCTGGCGCAAGCGGGTTTCCAGGTGCAGGTTGGCGCTGACAAACAGGTCCGCCGGGCGATTGTCGTGCAATGGGCGCAAGCCGCGCTGATCGAGGGCATTGCTCACCGCTTCAGCCACCTGCGCCGAATCCGCCCAGGCCGAGCCCGGCGGCAGTTGCCCGTTAAGCCAGGCCCAACTGCGGTAGCGCCCGTAATCCCGGGGTGGCGCCGGATAAGCGCTGCGGTCAAAGGTATTCGCCGCTTGCGGTGGCGCCGGAGGCAAGGGGTTGGATGTCGCCACATACGGGTTGCTGCCTTGGCAGGCCGCCAACCCCAGACACATCAGCAATAACCCTGAACGCGCTTTCATTTCGTTCTCCGATCAGATCGGCCGGCAGATCCAGTGCAAATAGCGCCCAAGCCCGGCAAAGCTTGGGTGACGACGGTGGGCCAGCTCCATTTCCAGCAAGTCCACCAGTTCGGCGCGGGCCTGGAATTCCACCGGCATGTAGTCGTGAAAAACCCGCACCCCGCTCTGGGTTTCGACCTGCCACATACCTTCAAGTTGCGCCGCCAGTTCTCGTGGATCAAGTGGCTGCTGTGGGGTCAGGCTCTGCTTCTCGCCAGCCATGTCGTTCTTGCGCATCTTGCGGAAGTGGCCCTTGAGCAGGTTGCGGTAGATCAGCGCGTCGCGGTTGTAGAAGGCCAGGGACAACCAGCCATCCTTGGTGGTGAGCTGATGCAACACCGGCAGGATCGCGTGAGGTTCGGCCAGCCATTCCAGCACGGCGTGGCACAGCACCAGGTCGTAGGGTTCGGTGAGCTGGCCGAGCAAATCCTGCCACGGCGCCTGGATGAAGGTCGCGTGCTGCCCAGCGTCAGCGAAACGCTGGCGAGCGCCTTCGAGCATCGGCGCGGCCGGTTCGGCGAGGGTAACGTCATGCCCGCGCTGGGCCAGCCACAACGACATGTGGCCCAGGCCAGCGCCGATGTCCAGCACCCGCAGCGGGCGGTCAGGCAGGGTTTCGGCGAGGTCGGCTTGCAGCACCGCCAGGCGGATCGCGCCTTTGGCCCCGCCGTAGATTTTCTCGGCGAAGCGGGTCGCCAACTGATCGAAATGACGGTCGCTCATCAGCTGAACCGCCGTTCGCTGTCCGCGAGTTTGCTGCGCACCACTTCGTTCATGTCCAACCCCAGCTCGCTGCACAACAGTAATAGATAGAGCACGATGTCGCCGACTTCCTGCCCGGCATGCGCCAGTTTGTCCGCCGACAACTGGCGCGACTGGTCTTCGGTCAGCCACTGGAAGATTTCCACCAGCTCGGACATTTCCACGCTCGCGGCCATGGCCAGGTTTTTCGGGCTGTGAAATTGCCGCCAATCATTGCGGTCACGAATGGCGTGCAGGCGTTCGGTCAGTTCAACAAGGTTCATCGGGCTCTCCTGAAGGCGTATAGCTTCGGGGGGATGGGCAATGAAGGCAAGCGGCACAGATTGAAGGCTTTTCCTGTGGAAGCGGGCTTGCTCGCGAAAGCGGTTGGTCAGTCACATCGATGTTGGATGTGCCGCCTTCGCGAGCAAGCCCGCCCCCACAGGTGCAAGGCAAACCCTCTATGCTAGAAGGGAACTCGGCACCGCGATCCATGGCCCAAGTCTGGCGCGGCAAACTTGCCACCACTTTCATCAGGACGCCCACATGCAGGTAGAAAGTTTTTTCGAATGGCTCGGCCAGGCACTCGGTTCGGTCATCCGCTTTATCGTCGACGGCCTCAGTGGCCTGTTCAACATCCTGAGCCACGCCGGCGGCAACTTTGTCGAAGGGCTGTCCCGGGCACTGGGCATGGACACGTCGATCATCAGCATCATCGCGCTGATCCTCGGGCTGATGCTGTTGTGGTCGGCGATCCGGGCGTTCATGAATGCGTCGATCATCATGGGGATTATCTGGTTGTTGCTGGGGCTTTGGTTGCTTAGCTGGATAATCCACTAACACCGCCAATCTCCCCTGTGGGAGCGGGCTTGCTCGCGAAAGCGGTGTGCCAGGCGACTTAAATGTCGGATGTCAGTCAGCCTTCGCGAGCAAGCCCGCTCCCACAATGGATCCCTGCGGAATCAGATGTATCGCTACAATGCCCGCTCCCCCAAGGAGCCCGCATGTCCAACCTGATCGCCGACTGGCGCGACCGCCCGACCCACCGCAAGGTCTGGGCACTCGCCGCGCCCATGATCCTTTCGAATATTTCCGTACCGCTGGTGGCGCTGGTCGACAGCACCGTCATCGGTCACTTGCCCCACGCCCATCAATTGGGCGCCGTCGCGATGGGCGCCAGCCTGTATACCTTTCTGGCCTGGGGCATGGGTTTTCTGCGCATGGGCACGACGGGTTTCGCCGCCCAAGCAGCAGGGCGCGAGGATGGCGCGGCGTTGCGGCAGATTTTGTTGCAGGGTCTGTTGTTGGCGATGGGACTGGCCATCGTGCTGGGGGCGGCGGGGATTCCGTTGAGCGGCGTCGCGCTGCATTTCATGCAGCCCTCGGCAGAGCTGGATCAACTGACCCGGGAGTTTTTCCACACCCGATTATTTGGCCTGCCCGCCGCGCTGGCCAGTTATGCGTTGGTCGGCTGGTTCCTCGGCACCCAGAATGCCCGGGCGCCGCTGGCGATTCTGCTGGGCACCAACCTGGTGAACATCGCACTGAACCTGTGGTTTGTCCTCGGACTGGACTGGGGCGTGGTCGGCGCGGCGCGTGCATCAGTGATCGCCGAGTGGACCGGCGCACTCATCGGCCTGCTCATGACCCGCAAAGCCCTGCGCGCCTATCCCGGCCATATCGCCTGGGCCGCCCTGGCGCTGTGGCAGAGCTGGCGCCCGTTGCTGGCGGTCAACCGCGACATCTTCATCCGCAGCCTCGCGCTGCAATCGGTGTTTTTCCTGATCACCGTGCAAGGCGCGCGACTGGGTGATGCCACGGTCGCCGCCAACGCGCTGCTGCTCAACGGATTGTTGCTGACCGCCCACGCCCTCGATGGCCTGGCCCACGCTGTGGAAGCCTTGTGCGGCCACGCTATCGGCGCCCGGGATCGCGAGTCGTTGCGCCGTTCATTGGTGGTGGCCGCCGGTTGGTCATTGATCGCCAGCCTGGGCTTTGCCACGTTGTTCCTGTTCGCCGGGCACTTGTTTATCGAGATGCAAACCAACATCCAGACCGTGCGCGACACCGCGTTCATCTACCTGCCCTACCTCGCCGCCCTGCCGCTGCTTGCGGTCTGGAGCTATTTGCTCGACGGCCTGTTTATCGGTGCCACCCGCGCCCGGGAAATGCGCAACGGTATGCTGTTGACGGTGCTGCTGTTGCTGCCCTTCGCCTGGGCGCTGCAAGGCCTGGGCAATCATGGGCTGTGGATAACCTTCCTGCTGTTCATGTTGCTGCGCAGCCTGACCCTCGGTGCATTTGCCTGGTATTTGCGCAAGAACGATGGCTGGTTTACCGGCCGTGCTCACTGAGTCGGCGTAGCCTTGATGAAGGCGGTGACCTCGTCCAGCACCGGCGCCAAACCGCGCATGGGCCGGGACAGCGTCGCCACCAGCGTGGCGTGGCCGGTACGGGAGTAATACCGATCCTGAACCGGCACCCCAGCCGCGCGCAGTTTGCTCGCCAGACCACCGGTGTTGCGGGTCGGGTTGACCACGTCATCGTCCCTCGAAGCGATCAACAAGGCCGGCGGTGCACCGTGACTGACGTGATTGATCGGCTGGGATTGCGGCGGTGAGTCCGGCCAGAAAAACACCGGGCGCACCTCGGGATTCTGGATCGGCAGGAAATCATACGGCCCGGCCAGGCCGATCCAACCGCTGAGATCCCCCGGCGACATGCCCACCGCCCCCAGCAACTGCGGGTCCAGCGCCAGCATCGCCACGTTGTAGGCCCCGGAACTGTGGCCCATCAGGTACAACCGTTTCGGGTCACCGGAGAACTGGCGAATGTGTTCATGGGTCCAGGCCACGGCTTTGGCGCCATCCTCGAGAAACAACGGATAGCGCACCTGCGGATACAGCCGATAGTCCGCCAGCACCGCGACGATCCCTCGGGACGCCAGCGCCTCGCCGACAAAGCTGTAGTCGCTGCGCGAACCGCTGTTCCAGCTGCCGCCATAGAAAAACACCACCACCGGGGCGTTTTCCACGGGATGCCGGGGCACATACACATCGAGTTTCTGCCGTGGATCACTGCCATAGGCAATGCCTTCGGTCTTGTCGAAACTGCCGTCGGGTGTCAGGGCATTGAGCATTTTCAGCGGCGAGCACGCGCTGATCGCCGCCAGCAAAACACCGCCCATCAAAACGCTGAACAACCTGCGGATTGCGCTCGCCATGCGGATGAATCCTCTTGATCAGGGTTGATCGCCCTGCCACAGGTTGCGCAGGTGATCGAGCCGTTCCTGCTGGGTCAGCCCCTGCAATGTCTGCGCGGGCAATGCGCCGGGATGCTGCAAGCGTAGCCACAACCAGCCATCCAGCACCGGGCGCTCGCTGAAACCCAGCGCCAGGCCTTCCTGCACATGGGACCACAAGCGGTTGTAATCAGTGCCGGTGGATCGACTCCAGCGCCAGGTGTGTTGCTCCAACAGGCAGGTTTGCAGTTTTTCCCGCTGGCGAAGGCTGAGGGTTTGTTCGACCGCCAACGGGGTGACGGCCAGCCCGGGATTAAGCAGTTGCTGCCAGCCCTGACTGCCAATCGCCCGGTCAGCCCAGGTGCCACCGAACCAGCGCAACTGGCTGATCGGGCCGAGCCAGCGACTCAGTTCCTCGGCATCACAGGCATCGAAGAAGTAACTGGCGCATTGCGGGTTGTAATAGCTCAGCAACGCCCGGTGATGCAGGCCGAACGTCACCGTGAGCATGCGTCGCAAGTGCGCCAGCAGCTGCGCCGCCGGCGCCTCGCTGACCAACAACAGGCCTTGCCAGGTATGCGGCTCGCTGTAGCAAAACTCGAGCAGCGCCGGGTAATCCCGCAACTCCACCAGCACGGGGCCCTGCTCACGCAAGCTGTGCACCTCCGTCCCTTCGAACAACCAGAACCAGCGGACATCGCTGAATTGCTGCAACAACGTTGCCGCCGCCTGGGGTGCACCGGGCACATCCAGCAACAGCCATTGCGGGGTCGGGTCAGGCGTCTGTACGCCGATCATGCCGCACCGCTCTGACCAAACAACATCGCCGCCCGACAGGTGCAGACCTGCTCCCGGCAATGGCTGAAACTTCCGCCGCCGGGCAGCAGGCAAAGCAGCACCAAGGGCTCGCTGGATTGCAGCAAGGCCAGCAAGCCGTCGGGGCCTTGAGACTCAGGAGGTGGCACTTCAATGACTTCAACGGCTGGCGGGCGCTGAAGCAGCCCGGTGATCAGCGGTTGGTCCGGGTCGCCTTCGATGAAACTGACCACCACCTCGGCCCCCGCTCGCCATTGCGCCGTGCCTTTGAGCTCCGGGGCCAACGGCAACCAACAGTGACCGGGTTTTGCCCCTTCGCCCTGATAGAGCCAGTCGAATTGCACTGCCACCGGCCGCGACGGATCGGGATGCACCTCTTCGACATCGACGACCCAGGCCCTTTGCAAGCTGAGCATCCGCGGTTTCGCAGGCCCTTTGGTCGCCACCCAGGGTGCCTCCCAGGGCACGGCGCGGATCGTGTTGGAATAGGAAAACAGCGATTCCTGTCCGCCCTGATGCTCGACCTTGATCAGTCGCCACAGGTCATTCCACTCGCTGACCGGATGCCCGGCCAGTGGCAGCAACTGACCGGCGCGCAAGGTCGTCAGGTCTGTTCGGCCCTCAGCCACCGGCACCGCTTTCACGCCGAGTTGCACCTCGAACCGACACAGGGTTTCGTCCTGGAACACCAGCGTCTCAGCCCGGCGTGACAACCTGTGATCGTCACTGACAACCAGGCAATGCCCACGACGGGAATGCTCGAAATGGTAGTGAAGGCGTTCCTCGGCGCACAAGCGCTGGAAAAACTGCAAATCCGATTCGCGGTATTGCGTGCAGTAATCACGGGCCGGGTAATCACCACTCAACTCCAGCCGCCAATCCTTGCCGGCAATGCCGTGCTCCTTGAGCACTTGACCAAGAATCTGCGGCACCGAACGCGCACTGAAAATGCGCTGGCTGAAGCGCTGGGCCAAGCACGCCAGTTTCGGCCGCAGACGCACACGGCACAGCCGGGACAACACACCATGCTCACGCTGGACGAGTTGATGCAATTGCCCGTGGATACCATTTCCGGAGTCTTCAAACTGCAAGAACGCCGAACGATACAACAGGCTGGCAAGGTCCAGGCTCGGGTCATCGATCAGCAGATCCACCTCGAACTCAAACGGCTCGCTAATGGCTTCACTGCCGGTAAAGGCCAGGACCTCAAAGGCGTCGGGCAGGCCCGCTACATCCAGCCGAAAGGACGGCTCGTTGACTGGATCGAACATCGGCGATTCTCTACAGGAGGGGCGGCCGGGGATTCTCGCCGAGAGACATGGCCGAGTAGAGTGCCGAAGTACAACTTAGGAAATGACCTACGCGAAAAGAAGACCACATCGCTTTAATAGCCGTTGATGTCAGTCATTTCGCTTGGAAAGAGAGAGGTGTCTCACCAGGTCATCTGAAATTTCCGCAGCGTGCGGAACATTTTCAGACAACCTGATGGGAACGGTGCCTTACCTCAAGAAGACAGGTAAGACGAACGGGTCAGGCCCAGGCGCAGTGCGTCGAGGAACTGGGTGCGCTCGGCCGCGGTGATGCGCGCGCTGGCGCACTTGTCACGGTAGTGAGTCATCAACTCCTCCGGCGACAAGTGCACGTAGCGCAGCATGTCTTCGATGGTGTCGTGGGTTTCGATACCGGCGTGGTACACGCTGCCATCCGCGTTCTGGTAGATGTTCACCGAGTCGGTGTCACCGAACAGGTTGTGCATGTCACCGAGAATCTCCTGGTAGGCGCCGACCAGGAAGATCCCCAGCAGGTAGTCCTCACCTTCGTTCAAGCCGTGGACCGGCAGGCTGGTTTCGATGCTCTGCTCGTCGACGTATTGCTTGATCTTGCCGTCGGAGTCGCAGGTCAGGTCTTGCAGCACCGCACGGCGCATCGGCTCTTCGTCGAGACGGTGCAGCGGCAGGATCGGCAGGACCTGGCCGATGGCCCAGGTGTCCGGCAGGCTCTGGAACACCGAGAAGTTGCAGATGTACTTGTCGGCGAGCTTGTCGTTGAGTTCGTCGAGCACCTGACGGTGCGAACGCTGACGGGCCTTCAACGAGTTGTGCAGGCGGCGGCACACGGCAAAGTAGCATTGCTCGGCCAGGGCTTTTTCCGCCAGGGTCAGCTTGCCATCGGCGTACTGGGTCGCGATGTCACTCATGTAGTGCGTGGCGCGCCAGTAGGTTTCGGTGACCATCTCGATGTCGGTCGGGCCCAGCAGGTCAACCAGCCATTGCACGGTTTCCGGCAGCGCTTCCTTGTTGTCGATGACCGGCACGTCGTCGTTGTGTTTCTCGACGTCGGTCACCTGCACCACCAGCATGGCGTGGTGGGCGGTCAGGGAACGGCCGCTCTCGGAGAAGATGTTCGGGTGCGGCAGGCTCTGCGCGTCGCAGAATTCCTTGAGCATCCCGACCACGACACCGGCGTAATCGTCCATGTCGTAGTTAATCGAACTGGCGTTACGCGAGTGCGTACCGTCGTAGTCCACGCCCAAGCCGCCGCCAACGTCGATGTGGTCCACCGGCAGGCCGAGGTTGCGCAGTTCGCCGTAGTAGCGGATCGCTTCCTTGAAGCCGTGCTGGTAGTCCGCCAGGTTGGCGATCTGCGAGCCCATGTGGAAGTGCAGCAGGCGAATGCCTTGATCCAGGCCAGCAGCGCGGAATCGCTCGACCACCGACAGCAGTTGCGCCGCCGACAGACCGAACTTGGACTTCTCGCCACCGGTGTCCGCCCACTTGGACGATGCCAGGGACGACAAGCGCACGCGCAGGCCGACTTGTGGCTTGACCTTCAGCGAGGCGGCTTCTTCGATCACCAGCTCAACTTCGGATTCTTTCTCGATCACGATGAACACGTTGTGGCCGAGTTTCTGGCCCATCAGTGCCAGACGGATGAACTCGCGGTCCTTGTAGCCGTTGCAGACGATGGTGCCGCCCTTCGGCGCCAGGGCCAATACGGCCAGCAGCTCAGGCTTGGAGCCGGCTTCCAGGCCGATGGAGACGTCCTGGGTGGCGATGATGTTCTCGATCACCGCTTCTTGCTGGTTGACCTTGATCGGGTACAGCGCGGTGTACTTGCTCTGGTATTCCAGGCGTTCGATGTTGGAATCGAAGGCGCCGGTCAGCTGACGCACGCGGTCTTGCAGGATATCCGGGAAACGCACCAGCAATGGCAAGGACAAACCGCTTTTGCGCAGCTGGTCGACTTGCTCGAACAGGTCGATAGGCGAACTGGTCGGACCGTTCGGACGAACTTCGACGCGACCGGCGTCATTGATCGCGAAATATCCGGCCCCCCAATGGCGGATCCCGTAAACACTGCGGCTGTCCGCAACTGTCCATTGGCTGCCATCGTCTTTGCGTGTGCGTCTTACGGACATTGAAGTCCCCTATAAAGAAGTCATAGAGCGTCGCCTGGGTTCAGGCCGGCGCAGTCTAAAGTATGAAAATGACGGTTCGTCAACGAGGGATAGACCTCGTTGACCGCAGTGAGTTTAGAAACCAGTCAGAACAGGCTCTGTGAAAACCATGTGGGCGACGCCAGGCCTGCTGTCAGGACCGGATCAAGCCGAGGGTGGTTTTCACAGAGGCTGCTAGCCGCCGGACTTCTTTGCCTTGAAACCCAGCTTGATCAGTTCGGTCAAGAGTAGCTCGACATGATCGCCCTGGATTTCGATGATGCCGTCTTTCAACGCACCGCCGGTGCCGCAACGTTTCTTCAACGTGGTCGCCAGGGCCGTGAGCTCGTCGAGGGCCAACGGCACGCCGGTGATGGTGGTCACCGTCTTGCCGCCACGGCCCTTGCTTTCGCGACGCACGCGCGCAATGCCGTCGCCGGCCGGGATCACGGTTTGTTTGCAGATACAGGCGTCCACCGGTTTGCTGCAATCCGGGCAATGACGACCTGCGTCGGTGGAAAATACCAGGCCACCAAGGGCGGCGAAGGATGCGGCTTTTTTGGCCACCGGCAATCCTCTTGGGAGGACAAAGACTGGCCGCGGCAACCTGGGCAGGTGCCATCGACCGCGAAGCCCCACTCAGGCAGGGGCAGCGCTACTGAACCAGAAATCCTCTGTAGAAGCTGACGAGTGCAACGAGGCTGCGATCTTTTGATTTTGATTCAAAAGCAAAGTCAAAAGATCGCAGCCTGCGGCAGCTCCTACAAAGGCACAGCAGGTTCAGCTTGAAAAGGTCGCGCAGTGTAACGGCAAAAAGCCGACTTGCTAAGAGCCAATCGGCGCCAATTTATGCCTCTTTTGCGACGCCGGTTTGCTGAGCCTTCAGATAACGCTTCAACGCCGCCAAAGAGTCCGGGCAATAAGGCTTTTGCTGGATTTCCAGCATCACCTGATCGATCGGGATAAAGCGTGCTTCGAGCACTTCTTCCGGCTGCAAAATCAAAGGACCGTCCCACACCGCCGAAAACGCCGAACACCACAGTCGATTGCCGGTGTCTTCGAAGAAAAAGTGATCATGGGCGGTCAGCTCCACGCCGCTCACGCCCAACTCTTCTTCCAGCTCACGGGCGGCGGACTCGGCGTAACTCTCGTTCGCCTGCACCATGCCCCCCGCCGCCACGTCCCAGTAACCGGGATAAATGGCTTTGCTCAGGGTGCGGCGATGCACGCAGAGTTCACCGGCCGAGTTGAACAGCATGATGTAGGTACCGCGCCCGATCAGCCCGCGTTCGCGCAAATCGCTGCGGACCAGGGCGCCGAGCAGGTTGTCCTGCTCGTCGACCCAGGCGATCTGTTCGGCATCCGAGGCCGCGCGATGGGCGGCCTCATTGGCGTTATCGACCATGACTCAGCCCTGATTGAGCAGTTGACGCAGATCGATCACGGCCGCGTTGGCCCGGGAAATATAGTTGGCCATGACCAGCGAGTGGTTGGCCAGCACCCCGAAACCGCTGCCGTTGAGGATCATCGGGCTCCAGACCGGCTCTTGCGAAGCCTCCAGCTCACGAATGATCTGACGTACGCTCACCGTGGCGTTTTTCTTCGCCAGCACGTCGGCGAAGTCGACTTCGATGGCTCGCAGCAGGTGGGACAAGGCCCAGGCCTGACCGCGCGCTTCATAGAACACGTTGTCGATCTGCATCCACGGGGTTTCGACGATTTCTTCGTCAACCTGCGGTACCTGACCCGGCACCACCACTTCGGTTTTCAGCGAAGTGTTGAGCTTGACCCGGCCAACGCTGGCCGACAGGCGTTGCGACAGCGAACCCAGACGGGTACCGACATCGCCCAGCCAGTTGTTCAGGTTGTCGGCGCGGGCATAGAACAGCGCGTTTTTCTGCGCCGGATCGGACAGGCGCGCCTGATAGCGGCTCAGGGAGTTGATGCCTTCCTGATATTCCGACTCACTGGATGGCAGCACCCAGCTCTTGTTATCGAAGTTGAAGCGCGGCTCGGCCTTGGCCAGATCGGAGTCTTCCGCCGATTGCGATTGCGAGCGCGCAAAGTCTTTACGCAGGGCGCGTGTCAGGTCGCGGACCTGGACCAGCACGCCATATTCCCAGCTCGGCATGTTGTCCATCCACAGGCCCGGCGGGAAGCGGTCGTTGGAAATGTAGCCGCCCGGTTTGTTCAGCAACGTACCGGCAACAGACTTGAGGGTTTCCACCGTGGTGTAGCCGACGACCATCTGCCGGCCATCCTTCTCGGCCGCGACCTGGGCATTTTGCTGGACCGGAAACAGCGCAGGCTCTTCGCTCCAGTACCAGCCCAGGCCGATGGTCACCAACAGGTAAATGGCAATCAGAGTGGCCAGCGCCCGGCTGAACAACAGGCCGCTGACGTAGCTGCGGGTGGCCGATTTCGGTTCAGCGGCACGTTCAGGTGCGCTGCCCGCGCGGTTCTTCCAGTCCAGCATGGCGATATCCTTTCAATCACTTGAGTTCATCGGTTCGACCACAACCCTACGCCATCGTGCCGCTTTTTACCGCACCTGAATCCTGCGGGAAACAGCGAGCCCTACAATCGCATTGATCGAGGCGCCACTATAAATGAAGGACGGGCCTTGTAGCAGCTGGCGAAGCCTGCGTTCGGCGGCGAAGCCGTCGTAAACCCTGAGTGCGAGGTCTTCCTGAAACACCGAGCGGCCTGATTTCACGACGGCTTCGCCGCCGAACGCAGGCTTCGTCAGCTGCTACATGAAGCCTGCGCGACCGAATGGTCAGGAACTGAATGCGGTCGCTTTGCAGATTATTGACGTACGACACTCATGTTACGGAAAAGAGGTGCTAGCATAGAGCCACCAGTCGATCTCAGCATGCACCCTAACTAGTAGTCAGGATATGACCGAGCCAGAAGACCCCAGCCGTGAGCGCCTCAAGCACCACTTTGCCCAGCGGGTAATTCATCAGGCACGTCAGATTCTTGAGATATGGCAGCGCCTGCAACGCAGCGAGTGGTCCACAACCGATTTGTCCGAGCTGAGCGAGGCCAACCTGCGCCTGCTGCGTTTTGCCGAGCGCTTCGAACAACCGGAACACTCGCAGCTGGCGCGCTATATCGGCCAGTCGCTGGAAGCCGTGGACGCCAATCGCGGACGCCTGAGCAGCGGCCTGATCACTGACCTCAACCGTTTGATGCAGCGCCTGTCCCGCACCGGACTGCGTCACGGCGATCAACTGGACCAGACGTTCCTGCCACCCCTGCGCAAGCCGATCTACGTGATGCTGCAAGATCACGATCGCGCCGAGCGGCTGGCCAAACAACTGGAATTCTTCGGGCTCAGCGCCCAGTCCCTGGACAGCGTGTCGGCGTTCCGTTCCTCGATGGTCGAGCGATTGCCGGCGGCGATTGTCATGGACGTGGACTTCAGCGGTCCCGGCATCGGCCTGAAACTGGCCGCCGAAGCCCAGGTCGGTCTCGACGAACCCTTGCCGCTGTTGTTCTTCAGCCTGCACGAAACCGACACCCCGACCCGACTCGCCGCCGTGCGCGCCGGCGGCCAGGAATTTCTCACAGGCACCCTCGAAGCGTCGAGCCTGCTGGAGAAGATCGAAGTCCTGACCTGCGTCGCCCAGTACGAACCGTATAAAGTGCTGATCATCGACGACTCCCGCGCCCAGGCCTTGCACACCGAGCGCCTGCTCAATAGCGCCGGGATCGTCACGCGGACCTTGATCGAACCGATCCAGGCCATGGCCGAACTGGCGGATTTCCAGCCCGACCTGATCATCCTCGACATGTACATGCCGGCCTGCACGGGTACGGAACTGGCCAAGGTGATCCGCCACAACGACCGTTATGTCAGCGTGCCGATCATTTACCTGTCCGCCGAAGACGACCTGGACAAGCAACTCGACGCCATGAGCGAGGGCGGCGATGACTTTCTGACCAAACCGATCAAGCCCCGGCACCTGATCACCACCGTGCGCAACCGCGCGGCCCGTGCGCGCAACTTGAAGGCGCGGATGGTCCGCGACAGCCTCACCGGTTTGTACAACCACACCCACATTCTGCAATTGCTCGAAGACTGCTCGTTCCGCGCCCGCCGCGAGAACAAGCCGCTGAGCTTTGCGATGCTCGACATCGACCACTTCAAACGGGTCAACGACAGCCACGGCCATCCCATGGGCGACCGGGTGATCAAGAGCCTAGCGCTGTTCCTCAAGCAGAGGCTGCGCAAGACTGATTTCATTGGCCGTTACGGCGGCGAAGAATTCGCCATTGTCATGCCGGACACCGATGTCGAATCGGCCCACAAGGTGCTGGATGAAATCCGTCAGCGCTTTGCCGAAATTCATTACCCGGCCCAGCCGCAGGACCTTTGGTGCACCTTCAGCGCCGGAGTAGTCGAGTTGCGGGAAGATTCCGACAGTCTGATGATGGCCAGCCAGGCTGACGAGGCGCTGTACCGCGCCAAGGACGCCGGACGCAATCGTGTGCAAGCAGCGCGGGCGTCAAAGCAAAGTGCCACTTTTTCATCGGAAACCACCGAGTCGGTCATAACCCTGTAACACAAACGCAATAAATTCAGGCGCTTACCATTCTGCCGTTGGTAGACCCGCCATGCGCCTGAAGCTGCTGACCAATCTCAATACCCTCCTGCTTGTCGCCGTGTGTGTCGCCCTCGGCGCCACGCTGTGGTGGTCGCAAAAAGCCCTGGAACGCCCCTATCTATTGATGGAGCGCTACTTGGGCCTGTCCCAGCAATTTCAAAATGAAGTGGCGCGCAACGTCGAGGATTACCTGTCCAGCGGCGATGCCTTGCGCCTGAGCAGCGCCAGCCAGGCCATCGACGGTCTGCAAAAAGAACTTACCGAACTGCCCCCGGCCCTGGCCGAAACCTTGCGTCCAAGCCTGTCGAGCCTGGAAGAATTCAGCAAGACCGACCTGCTGGCCGCCGGCAAACTCGCGGGCGATCCGCAAGCGCTGTTGCTGCAGGCGGAACGGGAATTGGGCGCCAGCCTCGACCAGCTCAGCCAATACGCCAGCGCCAACGCGACGTATCTGGCGCCGTTGCTCGCCGCCTCCCAGCACTTGGGCAAGCTGTCCCTGGCTCGGGACAAACTGGTCAGCAGCGGGCGCAGTGAACTGGCCGCCGACGTCGAGCGCGAAGTCGCCAACATCCGCACCCAGGCCGAAAAACTGGACGCCTTGCCGTTGCTCGGCGTGACCACCAGCAGCGAATCGAGCACCGATGACTTCGCCTCGCTGATGGGTCTGGAGAACACTGAGAAAGTCGTGGCCGAAGATGCCGGTGTCGGCCTCAAGCGCGAACTCAACAGCCTGCTCACCCGTTACCCGGCGGAGCTGGCACGCACCCGGGATCAGATTCAAAAACGTGCCGATCTGAGTGCCGCGACGCACACCAAAATCACCGCCGTGCAACAAGCCATTGCTGGCCTGGAACCGGTGGTGCGCGCCCAACACGGGCAGATCCAGGGCGAAGTTCGCTTGATGCAAGGGGTGATGATCGGCCTGATTTTGCTGATCGCGCTGTTGATCGACACCTTGCAACGACGCCTGGCCCGAACCCTGACCAACCTGGCGCCCGCGCTGTCGACCTGGGCCGAGGGCGATTTCAGCCAGGACATTCAACTGGGCAAGACCAACCGCGAATTGCATGACATCCAGGCTTCGCTTAACCGCTTGCGCGCCTATCTGGTGGATCTGGTGGGGACCATTCGCCTCAACGCCGAGCAGGTCGCCGGCAGCAGTCGCACCCTGGCCGAGCTGAGCAACGACCTGCACAGCGGCGCCGAACATCAGGCCGGCGACACGGCACTGATCCGCGACTCTCTCGGCGAACTGGAAGCCACCATCCAGCAAGTGGCCGGCGATGCCAGCCACGCTGCCGACGCCAGTCGCAATGCCGGGCTGGCGGTGGAACAAGGGCAGAAAGTCATCGGCCTGAGCCTCACCGGGTTACATGCGCTGGTGGGCGAAGTGCAAGGCAACGCGCAGATGATCGAACACCTGGCCGAAGAATCGGCGACCATCGGCGGCGTATTGACGGTGATCCGTTCGATCGCCGACCAGACCAACCTGCTGGCGCTGAACGCGGCGATTGAAGCGGCGCGCGCCGGGGAAATGGGCCGTGGTTTTGCGGTGGTCGCCGAAGAAGTGCGCTCGCTGGCACAACGTACCGCCGGCGCCACAGCGGAGATCCAGACCTTGATCGCCGGCCTGCAAACTGCGGCGCGGCAATCGGTGGAAGGTATGCGCGCCCAGGTCGAACACGCCGAAGCCACCGCCAACCAGGCGCAAGCGGCAGACGGCGCGCTGGATAAAATCGTCGGGGCGATCCAGACCATTGCCGACACGGCGGTGCGCATTGCCGATGTCACGGCGCAACAGAGTGGTGCGGTCAGCGAGATCCGCGATCACAGCGAGCGGATTCACCAGTTGGGTGGGGATAACTTGCTGAGGATCGGTCAAGGGCGTGAGCAAGGGGAGAATCTTTTGGTGCTGGGCGGAAGGTTGCATACGGCCGTTCAGGCATTTCGCGTCTGATACACCGCTTTCGCGAGCAAGCCCGCTCCCACACTTGGAATGCGTTCCCCTGTGGGAGCGGGCTTGCTCGCGAAAGCGCCAGAACAAACACCACAAAATTCCAGGCCCTGCACACCCGCCGACTGTCCGCTATCATGCCCCCACTTCCGATACGCGAGATTGTCATGCGCCGTTTGCTCTGCCTGCTGCTTGTTGTGCTCGCCCTGCCGGCCTCCGCCACGGGGTTACTGGACAATCGACCCAGTTCGACCCTGGGCTCGATCAACAACAGCGCCGATTTCCTGCCGGTGCGCGAAGCCTTTCAACTGAGCCTGGTAGACAGCACGCCGCAATCGATCAAGCTGCGCTTCGTCGCCACCGAGGGTTATTACCTCTACCGCCATCGCTTCCAGTTTCGCGCCGATCCGGCGGATGTCGCCCTGGGCGCTGCGCAACTGCCCAGCGGGGAAAAGAAGCACGATGAGTACTTCGGCGACGTCGAGGTGTACCACGGGATTCTCGATGTAGAGCTGCCGCGTACCGATCAACGGGCGTTCACCCTGGCGGTGACTTATCAGGGCTGCGCCGACAAAGGCCTGTGCTATCCGCCGGAAACCGAGCGGTTGAGCATTGATGGCAGCGGCGCGGTGGTTACCGACAAGGTCGCTATCACCACGGTGAGCTGGAGCTGGCGCGAACTGGCGCTGTTCTTCCTCGCCGGCCTGGGCCTGACGTTTACGCCTTGTGTACTGCCGATGCTGCCGATTCTTTCCGGCGTGGTGTTGCGCGGCCAGGTTGGTGGGCTGCGCGGTTTCAATCTGTCGTTGGCGTATGTGCTGCCGATGGCCGCGTGTTTCGCCTTGCTCGGCGCGTTGATGGGCATGTTCGGCGCGCAGCTTAATCTTCAGGCGCGACTGCAATCGGCCTGGGTGCTGGTGCCGTTCGCGACGTTCTTTGCAGTGTTTGCGCTGGCGATGTTCGGCGTCTTCGAACTGAAGCTGCCGCACTTCATCAGCAGCCGACTGGACCGGATTGCCGGCCGCACCGAAGGCGGCTCGTTGTGGGGCGCGGCGGTGCTGGGGGTGGTTTCCAGCCTGCTGGTTTCACCTTGCGTTTCGGCGCCACTGGCCGGTGCGTTGCTGTACATCAGCGCCAGCGGCGATGCCTTGGGCGGCGGCTTGAAACTGTTTGTGCTTGGCCTGGGCATGGGCGCGCCGCTGTTGCTGGTGGCCACAGGCGGCGCGGCCTGGTTGCCGAAAAGCGGGCCATGGCTGGTTTACGTGAAGAATGCGATTGGCGTGCTGCTGCTGGGGTTGGCGGTGGGTTTGCTCAGTCGAGTGATACCGGGCCAGATCACCTTGTTGTTGATCGGTTTGCTGGCCGGTGGCGTCGGTTTGTTCATGGGCGCGCTGGAGTTCGTCTACAAACCTCCTCGAAAACGCCTCGGGCAATTACTGGGGATGTTCCTGGTGTTTTATGCCCTGGCCTGTTGGTACGGCGCGTTCAGCGGCCAGACTGACCCACTCAATCCCATTGGCCAGCCGCGCACGGTTGTCGCTAATACAAAGGCGCCAAACATTAGCACCTGGCAAACCGTCACCACGCCTGGCGACCTCGACCGTGTCCTCGCCGAAGCCAAAACGTCTGGCGCCCCGCTGCTGCTGGACTGGTACGCCGACTGGTGCATCAGCTGCAAAGTCATCGAGCACGAAGTCCTCAACGACGCCAAAGTCGTCGAAGGGCTGAAGGGTTATCGCCTGATTCGCTTCGACATCACCGCCAGCAACGCCGAGCAACGCACCCTGCTCGACCGCTACAAATTGTTCGGCCCACCCGCGTTGATGTTTTTCGGCAAGGACGGCTCCGAACGCGCCGATGTGCGGGTGATCGGCGAGATCAATGCGCAAGACTTCGTCGAACGTGTTGCGAAAGCGAATGACCGGATTTAATCACTCGGTCATATATTTCGCGCAAACATCGGCCATCGTGCTGGCTATTGCATAGAACTGGACAGTCACAAAGGCTTTGCGGCATAGTCGCCGGGTTCTGACAATTGCACACAGATAACAAGGAACAGCAGATGGCGACGCTACTGGTTCTGCACGGACCCAACCTGAACTTGCTCGGCACCCGCGAACCGGGCACCTACGGCGCTACGACACTGGCGCAGATCAACCAGGACCTGGAACGCCGTGCCCGCGAAGCCGGCCATCATTTGCTGCACCTGCAAAGCAACGCCGAGTACGAATTGATCGACCGCATCCACGCCGCTCGCGGCGAAGGTGTGGACTTCATCGTGATCAATCCAGCAGCTTTTACACACACAAGCGTCGCATTACGTGACGCGCTGCTGGCGGTGAGCATCCCATTCATCGAAGTGCATTTGTCTAACGTGCACAAACGCGAACCTTTCCGCCATCACTCTTACTTCTCCGATATAGCGGTGGGAGTGATCTGCGGCCTTGGCGCCAGCGGTTATCGACTGGCCCTGGAGGCCGCACTAGAGCAGCTTGAAAGACAGGCAACGGCTTGAACAACAAGCGTTGAACGCCCCTGACCGACCCTTGGGAGTTGATGATTCATGGATATCCGTAAAGTTAAGAAACTGATCGAATTGCTGGAAGAGTCCGGCATCGACGAGCTCGAGATCAAGGAAGGCGAAGAGTCCGTACGCATCAGCCGTCATAGCAAAACCCCGGCTCAGCAGTACTACGCTCCAGCGCCAATGCACGCTCCGGCCCCGGCACCTGTTGCCGCTGCCCCGGTTGCTGCCGCCGCCCCTGCTGCTCCGGCCGCGCCAGTGCTGAACGGCACCGTTGCCCGTTCGCCGATGGTCGGCACCTTCTATCGCAAATCCTCGCCAAGCTCGCCGTCCTTCGTTGAAGTCGGCCAGACCGTGAAGAAAGGCGACACCCTGTGCATCGTTGAAGCGATGAAGATGATGAACCACATCGAAGCTGAAACCAGCGGTGTGATCGAATCCATCCTCGTCGAAGACGGCAAGCCGGTTGAGTACGACCAACCGCTGTTCACCATCGTTTGAACCGCGGAGAGACTTTGATGACTGCGAAGTTGGAAAAAGTTCTGATCGCCAACCGCGGTGAGATCGCCCTGCGGATCCTGCGTGCCTGCAAAGAGATGGGCATCAAGACCGTCGCCGTTTATTCCACGGCTGACAAAGAGCTGATGCACCTGGGTCTGGCGGACGAATCCGTCTGCATCGGTCCGGCATCGGCTGCAAAGTCTTACCTGCATATTCCGGCAATCATCGCCGCCGCTGAAGTGACTGGCGCTACCGCCATTCACCCAGGCTACGGTTTCCTCGCGGAAAACGCCGATTTCGCCGAACAGGTCGAAAATTCCGGCTTCGCCTTCATTGGCCCGAAAGCCGACACCATTCGCCTGATGGGCGACAAGGTATCGGCCAAGCACGCCATGATCGCTGCCGGCGTACCGACCGTTCCAGGTTCCGACGGCCCGCTGCCGGAAGACGAAGAAACTGCCCTGCGCATCGGCCGTGAAGTCGGCTACCCGGTGATCATCAAGGCCGCCGGTGGCGGTGGTGGTCGCGGCATGCGCGTTGTGCATAAAGAAGAAGACCTGATCTCCTCGGCCAAACTGACCCGCTCCGAAGCTGGCGCGGCGTTCGGCAACCCGATGGTCTATCTGGAAAAATTCCTGACCAACCCACGTCACGTGGAAGTCCAGGTGCTTTCCGATGGCCAGGGTCACGCGATCCATCTGGGCGACCGCGATTGCTCGCTGCAACGTCGTCACCAGAAAGTTCTCGAAGAAGCGCCGGCACCGGGCATCGACGAGAAGGCTCGCGCGGAAGTCCTCGCTCGCTGCGTCAAGGCGTGCATCGACATCAACTACCGCGGCGCAGGCACTTTCGAGTTCCTGTACGAGAACGGCGCGTTCTATTTCATCGAAATGAACACCCGCGTTCAGGTTGAGCACCCGGTATCGGAAATGGTCACCGGCATCGACATCGTCAAGGAGATGCTCAGCATCGCCGCTGGCAACAAGCTGTCGTACACCCAGGAAGACGTTGTCATCCGCGGTCACGCACTTGAATGCCGGATCAATGCCGAAGACCCGAAAACCTTCATGCCAAGCCCAGGCACGGTCAAGCATTTCCACGCTCCAGGCGGCAACGGCGTTCGCGTCGATTCGCACCTGTACAGTGGCTATGCCGTTCCGCCGAACTACGATTCGTTGATCGGCAAGCTGATCACCTACGGCGCAACCCGTGACGAAGCCCTGGCGCGCATGCGCAATGCGCTGGACGAAATCGTTGTCGACGGGATCAAGACCAACATCCCGCTGCACCGCGACCTGGTCCGCGATGAAGGCTTCTGCAAAGGTGGAATCAACATCCACTACCTGGAACACAAGCTGGCTAACCAGCATTAAGATGTGATCCAGACCAACAAAGCCGCTTTCGAGCGGCTTTGTTGTTTCTGGAGGTTTCCATACGGCTGCAACATAACGTCGTAGCAGCTGGCGAAGCCTGCGTTCGGCTGCGCAGCAGTCGTAAAACCTGAGAACGCGGTCTTCCTGAAACACCGCGCTGCCTGGATTCACGACTGCTGCGCAGCCGAACGCAGGCTTCGCCAGCTGCTACAGGGGTGTCGTGTTTCAACTGAGCGGCATTCGGAGCTGTCCACTCCCACAAAACCTCCGCGCTCGCGTAAACTTGCGCGCTTCTCGCAGCCCGCTAGGCTGCAATCAATATTTTTCAAAGGTGCCCGCCATGCCTTGGCTGCAAGTCCGTCTCGCCATCAGCCCAGAACAAGCCGAAACCTACGAAGACGCTTTCCTTGAAGTGGGCGCCGTGTCGGTGACGTTCATGGACGCCGAAGATCAGCCGATCTTCGAACCGGAACTCAACACCACGCCGCTGTGGTCCCACACCCATCTGCTGGCCCTGTTCGAGGACGGCACCGAAGCCGCCAGCGTGCTGGCCCACATGGAATTGCTGACCGGCGGCCCGTTGCCCGAGCATCACAGCGAAATCATCGAAGACCAGGACTGGGAACGCAGCTGGATGGATGGCTTCCAGCCGATGCGTTTCGGCGAGCGTCTGTGGATCGTCCCGAGCTGGCACGCAGCCCCTGAGCCAGATGCGGTGAACCTGCTGCTGGACCCGGGCCTGGCGTTCGGCACCGGCACCCACCCGACCACCGCGCTGTGCCTGGAATGGCTCGATGGCCAGGACCTGAAGGACTGCAATGTGCTGGACTTCGGTTGTGGCTCGGGGATTCTGGCCATCGCCGCCCTGCTGCTGGGCGCGAAGGAAGCCGTCGGTACCGACATCGACGTGCAAGCCCTGGAAGCCTCCCGCGACAACGCCGGGCGCAACAACATTGCTGAAGCGTTGTTCCCGCTGTACCTGCCGGAAGACCTGCCGCAGGTTCAGGCCGACGTGCTGGTCGCCAATATCCTGGCCGGCCCGCTGGTGTCCCTGGCACCGCAATTGTCCAGCCTGGTTAAACCGGGCGGCCGTCTGGCGCTGTCGGGCATCCTCGCCGAGCAAGGTGAAGAAGTGGCCAGGGCCTACGCTCAAGACTTCGACCTGGACCCGATTGCCAATCGTGATGGCTGGGTGCGTATCACTGGCCGTCGGCGCTAGAATGAGCGCCTGCATAATCCGGATCGCCGCATGACCGACAGCTTCGTCACCCAGTGCCCGCATTGCCAAACCAGCTTCCGCGTCAGCCATGCTCAATTGAGCGTGGCCCGTGGAGTGGTTCGCTGTGGCTCCTGCCTGCAAGTGTTCAACGCCGCCAAGCAACTGCTTGAGCAGCGCGCCGGCAAGGACGCGGTCAAACCGGTCGCCCCGACCATCGTCGAGCCGCCGGTACGGGCCATCAGCCAAAAGCAGTGGTCTGCCACCGAGATGGATCTGGACAGCCTCGACCTGGATCAGGAACTCGCCCGGCTCGAGCAGCGGGAAATCCAGCCGACCACGGAGTTTGGCCGACACCGCGAAAACGGCCTCAGCGCTCGCCGCGACTCTGTGGAGCACGACGAAGAGCCCTGGTCCGACAGCCTCTTCAGCGAATCGGCGGCTGATCGCGCCCAAGCGGTCGAAGCCGACCAACGGGAAACGCAGGCAGAATCGAGCAAGCACTCGCGCACTGAACCTTCGTTCTCTCTGGAACCGGTTGATCTGGACGACGAGCCCCATGTGCCGCAACTGCGTCTGAATGATCCGCTCGACGCGCCCCTGCACCACGATCGTCTGTCGGCAACCGATGCACCTGACGACGACCTGCCCCCGATTGCCCCCTTGCGCAAGCGACACGAACGCAGCGAGTCGACGGAACGTGTCGACGCCTTGCAGGACCTGAGCGACGACCCGCTGCAACTGGACTGGCAGAAGCGCCGCTCGCCATGGGGCCGCCGGTTTTTCTGGCTGGTGCTGATCCTGCTCGGCGCCGGCGCCCTCGTCGGCCAGTACGTGGCCTACCATTTCGACGAACTGGCCCGCCAGGACCAATACCGGCCGTGGTTCCAGCAACTGTGCCCGCAAATCGGCTGCACGGTGCCGTCCAAGGTCGACATCGCCAAAGTCAAAAGCAGCAACCTGGTGGTGCGCAGCCATCCGGACTTCAGCGGCGCGCTGGTGGTGGATGCCATCATTTATAACCGCGCGGCGTTCTCCCAGCCTTTCCCGTTGCTGGAACTGCGCTTTGCCGACCTCAACGGTCATCTGATCGCCAGTCGTCGCTTCAAACCCGGCGAGTACCTCAACGGCGACCTCGAAGGGATGGCAGAGATGCCACCACAAACGCCGATCCATATCGCTCTGGACATCCTCGATCCAGGCCCCAAAGCGGTGAACTACAGCCTGAGCTTCCATTCGCCCGAGTGAAACGCTTCAGTGTTCCGGGATTGACGGCGGTTTTCTGACTTTGCCTGCCTGGACCAAACCGCTGGCGATAACAGAATAACTGTTCAGATTTTGTTCAATTCAGCCTTTATCCAGTCATCGAGAGCGGGTATCATGCCAACCCTTTTTCGAACTCTCATGATCCGGCCCCACAACAGGGAAGTCCTATGTCGGCGGTACGCATCGGTCCATATACATTGCACAACGGCTTGATCCTCGCCCCCATGGCGGGCGTCACCGACCAGCCCTTTCGTCAGCTGTGCAAGCGACTGGGCGCAGGGCTTGTAGTCTCGGAAATGGTCACCAGCGACATGAGCTTGTGGAACACCCGCAAATCGCGGATGCGCATGATCCACGAAGGTGATCCCGAGCCACGCTCGGTACAGATCGCCGGTGGCGATGCGCAGATGCTGGCGGATGCAGCCCGGGCCAACGTGGAACTGGGCGCACAGATTATTGATATCAACATGGGCTGTCCGGCCAAGAAGGTCTGCAACAAGGCCGCCGGTTCCGCATTGTTGAAGGATGAAGCGTTGGTCACCGAGATCCTGCAGGCCGTGGTGGCCGCGGTTGATGTGCCGGTGACGTTGAAGATCCGCACGGGTTGGGACCGGGACAACAAGAACGGCCTGACCGTGGCAAAGATCGCCGAGCAGGCGGGCATTACGGCGTTGGCGGTCCATGGCCGCACCCGGGCCGACCTGTACACCGGCGAAGCCGAGTACGACACGATTGCCGCGATCAAGCAGGCGGTGTCCATTCCGGTCTTCGCCAATGGCGACATTGATTCACCCGAGAAGGCCCGGTACGTGCTCGACGCGACCGGTGCCGATGGCCTGTTGGTAGGCCGGGCCGCCCAGGGGCGTCCATGGATTTTTCGTGAGATCGACCATTTTCTGCGTACCGGCGAAAAACTGCCGGCACCGGAGCTGATCGAGGTGGAACGTATTCTGCTTGAGCATCTGGCCGCGCTGCACGCCTTCTATGGAGACGTGATGGGCGTACGCATTGCTCGCAAGCATGTGGGCTGGTACCTCGCAACCCTGCCGGGCGCCAGGGAGTTCCGTGCCCACTTCAATCGTTTGGATGGTACGGAAACACAATGCGCCAACGTTCGGGAGTTCTTCGCCGAGCGTTATAAGAGCCTGACAGGGGACGGAGAAGGGGTGGCCGCATGACGATGATGACCGAGACTTTAGTGAGTGGAACAACACCCGTGAGCGACCACGTGACTTTGAAACAGCACCTCAATACGCCAAGCGAAGAAGGTCAGACCCTTCGCGGGAGTGTCGAGAAGGCGCTGCACAATTATTTCGCCCACCTTGAGGGCGCTGCCGTCACGGATGTGTACAACCTGGTGCTCTCCGAAGTCGAGGCGCCCCTGCTCGAATGCGTGATGAACTACGTCAAGGGCAACCAGACCAAGGCCAGCGAGCTGCTCGGGCTGAACCGAGGCACGCTGCGCAAGAAACTCAAGCAGTACGATTTGCTGTAAGCATTCAATCAAACCAGAAAGGCGCCCGCGTAAAACCGGTCGCCTTTTTTGCTGACTCCTTTGCTTTTGATGGAAATTGAAATGACCGACCAGACTACCCGCCTGCCGATCCGCCGCGCCTTGATCAGCGTCTCCGACAAGACCGGGATCCTCGAATTCGCCAAGGAGCTTGAAGCCCTGGGTGTCGAGATCCTCTCCACCGGCGGGACGTTCAAGCTGCTGCGCGACAACGGCGTTGCCGCAGTGGAAGTCGCGGATTACACCGGCTTCGCGGAAATGATGGACGGTCGGGTCAAGACCCTGCACCCGAAAATCCACGGCGGGATCCTCGGTCGTCGCGGTATCGACGACGCCATCATGAACGAGCACGGCATCAAGCCGATCGACCTGGTTGCGGTCAACCTCTACCCGTTCGAAGCCACCATCAACAAGCCAGGCTGCGACCTGCCGACCGCCATCGAAAACATCGATATCGGCGGCCCGACCATGGTCCGCTCGGCAGCCAAGAACCACAAAGACGTGGCCATCGTGGTGAATGCCAGCGACTACGCCAACGTCCTGGAAAGCCTCAAGGCCGGCGGCCTGACCTACGCTCAGCGTTTCGACCTGATGCTCAAGGCCTTCGAACACACCGCTGCCTACGACGGCATGATCGCCAACTACATGGGCACCGTGAACCAGGCTGCTGACACCCTCAGCACCGAAGGTCGCAGCGAGTTCCCGCGCACCTTCAACAGCCAGTTCGTCAAGGCTCAGGAAATGCGCTACGGCGAGAACCCGCACCAGAGCGCGGCGTTCTACGTGGAAGCCAAGCCTGCCGAAGTCGGCATCGCCACCGCGACCCAACTGCAAGGCAAGGAACTGTCGTACAACAACGTGGCCGACACCGACGCCGCGCTGGAATGCGTGAAGAGTTTCGTCAAGCCAGCCTGCGTGATCGTCAAGCACGCCAACCCGTGCGGCGTTGCCGTGAGCCCGGACGCCGAAGGCGGTATCCGCCAGGCCTACGAACTGGCCTACGCCACTGACACCGAATCCGCATTCGGCGGCATCATCGCGTTCAACCGCGAACTGGATGCCGAAACCGCCAAGGCCATCGTCGAGCGTCAGTTCGTCGAAGTGATCATTGCCCCAAGCGTCAGCGAAGAAGCCCGCGCCATCGTGGCCGCCAAAGCCAACGTGCGCCTGCTGGCCTGCGGCGAATGGTCGGCTGATCGCGCTGCTGCCTGGGACTACAAACGCGTCAACGGCGGTTTGCTGGTACAGAGCCGCGACATCGGCATGATCGGCAGCGAAGACCTGAAAGTCGTGACCAAGCGTGCCCCGACCGAACAGGAAATCAACGACCTGATCTTCGCCTGGAAAGTGGCCAAGTACGTTAAATCCAACGCCATCGTCTACGCCAAGAACCGCCAGACCATCGGTGTCGGCGCCGGCCAGATGAGCCGCGTGAACTCCGCGCGTATCGCTGCGATCAAGGCTGAACACGCTGGTCTGCAAGTGCAGGGTTCGGTGATGGCGTCGGATGCGTTCTTCCCGTTCCGCGATGGCTTGGACAACGCGGCCAAGGCCGGCGTCACTGCCGTGATCCAGCCAGGCGGCTCGATGCGTGATGCAGAAGTGATTGCAGCGGCTGATGAAGCCGGCATCGCCATGGTGTTCACCGGCATGCGCCACTTCCGTCACTGATACAGCGATCCCTGTGGGAGCGGGCTTGCTCGCGAAGACGGCGGCACATTCAGCAATGATGTGACTGATACACCGCTTTCGCGAGCAAGCCCGCTCCCACATAAGAGCACCCTGCGGTGCTACCAAGAATTAGCGTCATCCGAGGTTTTTTGAAATGAATGTTTTGATCATTGGCAGCGGTGGCCGTGAACACGCCCTGGCCTGGAAAGTGGCTCAGGATCCGCGTGTGCAGAAGGTTTTCGTTGCTCCGGGCAACGCCGGCACCGCCATTGAAGCCAAGTGCGAGAACGTCGCCATCGACGTGCTGGCCCTTGAGCAACTGGCCGATTTCGCCGAGAAAAACGTCTCCCTGACCATCGTCGGTCCGGAAGTCCCGCTGGTTGCCGGCGTTGTCGACCTGTTCCGCGCCCGTGGCCTGGATTGCTTCGGTCCGACCGCTGGCGCTGCCCAGCTGGAAGGTTCGAAAGCGTTCACCAAGGATTTCCTGGCACGCCACAAGATCCCGACCGCCGACTACCAGAACTTCACCGAGATCGAGCCGGCCCTGGCTTATCTGCGTGAGAAAGGCGCACCGATCGTGATCAAGGCCGACGGCCTGGCCGCCGGTAAAGGCGTGATCGTCGCCATGACCCTGGCTGAAGCCGAAGACGCCGTGCGCGACATGCTCGCTGGCAACGCGTTCGGCGACGCCGGTTCCCGCGTGGTGATCGAGGAATTCCTCGACGGCGAAGAAGCCAGCTTCATCGTGATGGTCGACGGCAAGAACGTACTGCCGATGGCCACCAGCCAGGATCACAAACGTGTTGGCGACGGCGACACCGGTCCGAACACCGGCGGCATGGGTGCCTACTCCCCTGCCCCGGTCGTGACTGCTGAAGTCCACAAGCGCGTCATGGACCTGGTGATCTGGCCGACCGTGCGTGGCATGGCCGATGAAGGCAACGTCTACACCGGTTTCCTCTACGCTGGCCTGATGATCGACAAAGCCGGTAACCCAAAAGTTATCGAGTTCAACTGCCGTTTCGGCGACCCTGAGACCCAACCGGTGATGCTGCGCTTGCAGTCGAGCCTGGTATTGCTGGTCGAAGCGGCCCTGGCGCAAGCGCTGGACAAGGTCGAAGCGCAATGGGATCCACGTCCGAGCGTCGGTATTGTGCTGGCGGCGGGCGGCTATCCTGGCGACTACGCTAAAGGCGTGGCGATCAACGGTCTGGACGCAGCCGCGGGCCTGGAAGGTAAAGTCTTCCACGCCGGGACTGCGCTGAAGGACGGTCAGGTGGTGACGGCCGGTGGTCGGGTGCTGTGCGCCACGGCCATGGGCGCCAGCGTTGATGAAGCGCAGCAGCAGGCTTACAAGGTGGCGGCCAAGATCGACTGGGAAGGCAGCTTCTATCGCAAGGACATTGGCTACCGCGCCATTGCCCGCGAGCGTGGCGAAAATCAGGAATAAGCCATCCATTCGGCCAGGCAAGGGCGTGATGCCCTTGCCGGACTATTCCGGCGCCGCGCATAGTTATATTCTGGCATCAACCTACGAAGGGATTTCGCCGTGCGCTGGCTCAGGATTGCCATAGGACTTACCGTCACTCTGTTGACCTTGCTCTGCATGCTCCCGGCCCAGGCCGCGCAAGGCAGTGGCTGGTCGGTATTGCTCGACGAACAGGGCGACCTGGCGTTAAGCGACATCCGCTCCGCACGCTTCACCAATCAATTCAGCCCCATCGAACTCGACCGCCTCACCGCGGCGGAGCCCGACGGTGCGTTATGGCTGCGTTTCAAGCTGGCCCCCGGCAAACACGAACAATTGCTGCGGGTATTCGCCCCTGATCTGTCGCACCTCAATTTATACGTGCTGGACGGCGAAACGCTGGTCGAACAACTGAACACCGGCACCCAACAACCCCAGGTTGATCGGCCACTGCCCAGCAGCGACTTCATGTTGCCGCTGCCCCAAAGCGACAAAACCCTCGATGTCTATGTCCGGCTGGTTTCCGAGCACCAGTTGCGGCCTTACATCACCCTGCAGTCGGCGGTGATGACCGCAGCCAATCAGAACCTCACGCTGATCTACGGCCTGCTGTTCGGCTGCATCGCCATGCTGATCCTGCACAACGTCGTGCGTTACGCCTACACCCGCTCGCGCAGCAGCCTGTGGCTTGCCGCGTGTGAATTCCTGCTGATGCTCAGCCTGATCCTGTTGCTGAACCTGGCCGGGCCATGGCTGCCGAACTGGCACGCCGTCCAGACTCCCGGTGCCTATCTCGCCTTGTTGCTGACGGCGCCGTGCGGCCTGATGTTCGCCTACCGTTTCTTTGCGCCACTGGGCCCGCATCCGCTGAACAAGCTGCTGCTCGGGGACATTCTGTTCACCGTGGTCGCCGGGCTGTTGCTGTTGTTCGTCAACACCCTGCCGCTGAACGTCATTACCTACGCCCTGGTCGCTCTCGCGGGCCTGAGCATGTTGTTCGTCAGCGCCTATCACTGGCAAAAAGGCTATCGCCCGGCCCGATTGTTCGTGGCGGCGATGGTGGTGTTCAACATCGGTGCGCTGATCATCTTGCCGGCATTGCTGGGGCTGACCCTGGTGGCACCGCAAGGCCTGATCATCACCCTGCTGGCCTTCATCTGTATCAGCGGCCTGCTCATGAGCATTGCCCTGGGCGAACGTCAGCGCAGCATCACCGAAGACCGTTTCAGCGTCAGCCGCGACCTGGCCGCCAGCAACGCCGAGATCAATGCCAAGGCCGAGTTCCTGGCCAAGATCAGCCACGAAATCCGCACGCCGATGAATGGCGTGCTGGGCATGACCGAGCTTTTGCTGGGTACGCCGCTGTCGGTCAAGCAGCGGGATTACGTGCAGACCATCCACAGCGCCGGCAATGAACTGCTGACCCTGATCAACGAGATTCTCGACATTTCCAAGCTCGAGTCCGGTCAGATCGAACTGGACGACGTGCAATTCGACCTCAATGCCCTGATCGAAGATTGCCTGAGTATCTTCCGCGCCAAGGCCGAGCAGCAGAACGTCGAGCTGATCAGTTTTATCCAGCCGCAAGTGCCGCGGGTGATCAGCGGTGACCCGACCCGTCTGCGCCAGACCCTGCTGAGCCTGCTGGAAAACGCCCTGAAGAAAACCGACGAGGGCGAGATCCTGATCGTTGTCGCCCTCGACGACCGCAGCGCCAAACCGCGCCTGCGCATCGCCGTGCAGGACAGCGGTGTGCCGATGGAAGCCGAAGAACGTGATGCGCTGATGCACGCCGAACTGCACAGCAAGCATTTCCTCTCGGCCACTCGCCTGGGTGGCAATCTGGGGCTAGTGATTGCCCGTCAATTGATTCGCCTGATGCAAGGGGAGTTCGGGATCAAGAGCGGCACCAACCAGGGCAGCACCCTGTGGCTGACCTTGCCGCTGGACCCAGACCGCCTCGAACACCCGACCTCCGATCTCGACAGCCCGTTACAAGGTGCGCGCGTGCTCGTAGTCGACGACAACGACACCTGCCGCAAGGTGCTGGTGCAACAGTGCAGCGCCTGGGGCCTGAATGTCAGCGCCGTACCGTCCGGCAAGGAAGCCCTGGCCCTGCTGCGCACCAAGGCGCATCTGCGGGATTACTTCGACGTGGTCCTGCTCGACCAGAACATGCCTGGCATGACCGGCATGCAACTGGCGGCCAAGATCAAGGAAGACCCGAGCCTCAATCACGACATTCTGCTGATCATGCTCACGGGCATCAGCAATGCGCCGAGCAAGATCATCGCCCGCAACTCGGGGATCAAGCGCATCCTCGCCAAACCGGTGGCCGGCTACACCCTCAAGACCACCCTCGCGGACGAACTGAACCAGCGCAACAAAGGCCTGGCCGTGTCGCATCAACTGCCTGTCGGCCCGACCCTGCCCGTCAAGGTGCCCAGCGATTTCCGCATCCTGGTGGCCGAAGACAACAGCATCTCGACCAAGGTGATTCGCGGCATGCTGGGCAAGCTCAACCTGCAACCAGACACCGCCAGCAACGGCGAAGAGGCACTGCAGGCGATGAAAGCCCAACGCTACGACCTGGTGCTGATGGACTGCGAAATGCCGATCCTCGACGGTTTCTCCGCGACCCAGCAATTGCGCGCGTGGGAAGTCGGCAACCAGCGGATTCGCACCCCTGTCGTCGCGCTGACCGCGCATATCCTCGCCGAGCATAAAGAGCGCGCACGCCAGGCCGGCATGGACGGGCATATGGCCAAACCGGTCGAGTTGTCGCAGCTACGCGAATTGATCGAGCACTGGGTCGCCCAGCGCGATCAGCAGAACCGGGCGGCGGCGCAAACGTCCTGAGCCGACAGACGCCTTAGCGCCTGATAGACTCCCCCTCGACTTCCCCCGCCAGTGAGCTAGCACCCATGCTCCACGTGTTGTTCAGCGTTTACTTGAAGATGCTGGTGCTCTACAGCCCGTTCTTCGTGTTGTCCTGTTTCATCAGTCTGACCCGCGGTTATTCGCGCAAGGAACAACGCCGCCTGGCCTGGAAAGTGGCGGTCGCCACGCTGGTCTCCAGTGTCTTGCTGTACCTGTTCGGACGCGTGATTTTCAGTGTGTTCGGCATCACCGTGGACGCGTTCCGCATCGGTGCCGGCAGCGTGCTGTTCATCTCGGCACTGGGCATGGCCCAGGGCAAGTCGGCGGTGCAGACCGACAACGTGCAGCAGGACGTCACCATCGTACCGCTGACGATTCCCCTGACAGTCGGCCCCGGCACCATCGGTGCGCTGCTGGTGATGGGTGTGAGCCAGCCGCATTGGGATGACAAGCTCACGGCGATTCTCAGTATTGCCTTGGCCAGTTTTACGGTGGGGGTGGTGCTTTATCTGTCCAACCGCATCGAGCGGATACTCGGCGACCAGGGTTTGCAGATTGTCAGCCGGTTGATGGGGTTGTTTGTCTGCGCACTGGCGGCGCAGATTATCTTTACCGGGGTGAAGGGCTATCTAGTGCCCTGACTGCACAAGGCCGAGGGAATCATCGCCCTCGGCCCTGGTTTTCTTCTGACTCGCCTTACTTACTTCACTTCTTGCGGCGCTGGAATCTTTTGCTCAGCGCAGCCTTGAAATGTTCCCCCAGGTAACCTTCCAGATCATCCTTGACTGCCGCATAGCGAATTGGGTTAAAAGTAATATAAGAACTGCCACGGAAAATATCGCGGCCGGATGTTTTCCAGTTGAAGAACACCGGCGATGTTTCCTTGCTGCCGCCAACACTGTCGATCGATGCCAACGAAGTCATGATAATTCCGTTCGCCAGTTCATCACATGGCATCACCGCCAGCCTGACGCCTTTGCTGCCGGTCACTTCGCGGTTGAACAAGTTGATCGCTTCCGGCTCTTTTTTCAAGGCAGCCAATGTTGTATCGGCAATCGCCCCCAGTATCGCAGCACTCGGAATCGCGGCTTTCGCCGCATCGATACCGGCCTTGACGATATCGGTCACGATGTTATCCATGGTCAGTTGACGCGAGCTTTTCCTATAAGCGGTATAACCGGAATCAGCGACAAAACATCCGACCTCGTCCATGCACTGCAAGAAGGCGAGATACCAGGCTTGCGGGTTATCGCCGGGCACTTCGTAGCTGGCTTCAAGTTTCGAGAACTTGATCAGGTTTTCAATAATCGCCATGTTCTCCAGCGAGATGTTGGCGCCATACCCCACCAGGGTATTGGCCAGCACCACGGCGTCCAGCTCTTTGGTCGGGCTGCTGGTGTCTTCTACCGAAAATGCCTGCATGCGTGCAAACCTGGGCTGCACGGTGCGGCGCTTACTAATGCGTGCCTTGATCAACGCAATACTTTTCTCAACACTAACAACACTTTCCATAGTATTCATATCCAACAATCCATTTATCAATTAATGCGCACCCCTTTGTGCGCCAGAAGAATCTAACGCACCGCAACTCGGCAAACAAACCCCTATTAAATTCAACATATGTACAACCAACACCTCATAAACCAGCCACACTAAAAACAAGAAACACATCAACAACCATTAAAACCTCTATTTATTTAAATGCCCACCACCAGCACTGTAGTCTTTACAACTCACCAACACCCACAACGGCACTGCAACTTAAGCTTAATATTCAAGGAAGATTCATGAGTAATGAAACACCCACTGGCGCGATAACAAACCACAACCTTATTTCGTGCATCGACGAACTGTCACTGCAAGACTTTGATGATTTGACGAGTTGTACCCACATTGCCACCCGCTCAGCCGACCTTATTCAAAATCGCTTTGCCAACTCACACTACTGGCTGGACGAATACATTCGCACGCTGATGTTTTTCGGCTGGTCGCTCCATGAAGGTGCGATCACGACCCGCACCCGCATCGATATTTCCGGGAGTGTTGCCGATTTTCTTGTGCAAAGCGCACAAACCATGGGCGACCCTCGCCAGGGGAACGCCATGATCGACACCCTCGACGCCCTGAAGCCAGACAGGCTCGCAACGCTTTCACTGGATGAAGAAAGTCTCAAGGGACGTCGCTTTCAAGTGGCACCGAGCCGTTACGACTCACGGGGCAACCTTCACATGGCTGTCTTCAATCTTGAGTTGATCGCCCACACTGAACAGAGTCGCTTTCTGTTTTGGCCCTGGGAGACCAAGTCGGCAAAAATTGTTCAGCAACGTGCATTTCTTAAATTGGACAGAAGTGTCCTCGACACGAAAAGGCAGCTGATGACAGCCAAACTCCGTGAACAGGTCATGAAGCGATTTGCCCTGAGGCAGCGCAAGCCCTGAACCGTCAACACTCCCACCAATAAAAACCCCCTCACACGTTAAAAACCATGTGAAGGGGGTCCGTTGAGCGGCTCAGCGTAGAGGGATCAGACTTGATTTTCCGCGGTACTCTGCCGGTTCTTCAGCAGCGTTTTGAGCGGTATGCCAGCCGTGACGCCTGGCTTGGTCACCAGCGATGAGATGGCAATGGGCTGATAGCCCTTGATCGACAACAACACCTCGCCACGCAGCGTGACATCCTTCGCACAGGCTTCCCGAAAGATCAGGCTGTGACACGTCACGGGATCCAGCATCACCAGGTGTTCATCCACCAGGCTGACGATCAGTTGCTCCGGCGAGTCCAGCACCCAGTCCAGTTTGACCCGTGCAGATGCCTGTTTGCCAAGGGGCGGTCGGCAATCGACGATCACTGATTCCAGTCGACGCCAGGCTGCTTTGGACAATCGGCACTTGGCGCCGGCACGGCCCAGACGCAGGACCAGGGTACTGACATCATCGGGAATCAATGGCAGCACATCATCGAGTTTCAAGTTGCTTTCCACCGTCAGGGTGTCGGCGTTGCGTTGCACATAGTCCAGCGGCCCGACGGTGCCGGTGAGCGGATAGCGGCGCAATAAACCGTCGGCGGCATCGAACAGCAAGACGTTGGTCTGTCGCTGAGTGCCCAGCGCAACGGAGGACTCGGGACGCGGCACGTTGGCCGCGTCGATCAACCGCCCGCTGTTGCTGACAAACCACTGTTGGCGCAGCGGATGAGCCACGCGCAGCAACGGCGCGCAACGCTGCGTGCTGTTGACCAGCGCCTTGAGATGTTCGACCAGGTTATCGGCGTGCTCCCGTACCCACTGGCTGTCGACGCCGGTGATCAACGCGGGCTCCTGATGGTTCAGCTCCATCTGAATGCCCTCCGCGGTGGTGGCCAGCAGGCCGGCACCTTGGCGCACCACATCAGCGAAAGCCCATGGGTTCCATAGCGGCTGCAGCGCTGGCAGCGCATCAGCGGCCAGCAACCGGGTTCCGTCGCCAAAGGCATTCGGCAGTTGTCGGTCATCGATAAAGGGTTGGCGATAGAGCTCGCCCGTGACGACATCGAACAACCAGGCCGCCGCGTTATCCGGGGTCGCCCCCAGCAACCGTACTTCCTTGCCATGCCTCAGGTCGGCCAGCACCAGGCGCCCTTCGAGGTACCAGGCGCCCAAGCGCGCATCACCGCGAGCGTTGCTCAGGCCGATCAGGGCCAGCGTAGTGAAAGGCTCCTCGGCCACCAGCGCAGGCAATTGTGTCCACCATTGCGGCCGGTCCTTGAACCAGACTTCGGTCATTCCTCCCAGTTGCAACTCACCCTGGGGCGTCAGCTCGTAGAACAGCCCGTCGTCAGTCACGGCCAGGCAACCTTCCTGCGTCACGGCAACATTTTTGAGCCCCTTGAGTGTCTTCCACTCGACCGACAGCTCGACCTGCTCATTCACGATAGAACGGCGCTGCACGCACAGACGCGAGCTCTCGTGCTTGTAAACAACAAACACATCCCCATCCGTTCCCGCCGGGGCCAGCAGGCTGGATTGGTGCTTGTCCTTGTCCGAATCCTTCCAGCCCCGCAGGTGATGCCGCGGGGGCAACGGTCGGACAATCAAGCCATCGCTGCTGCGAACCCAACTCATGTCAGACCGGCCTTCTTCCGGTTTCCAGTGAACGGCAACGAAGGCGCCCAGTTGCCAGTTCGATGTGACAAAGCGCTCCTTCGCGGTCACTGCGGGCCACGCGATGTACTCTCCCAACAACGGCTTCCAGTCTGCCAGTGTTGGCGTCTGGCTCAGAACATCTTCCAGCGTGGTTTCAAGACCGCGCGTCAGCGAAGTGAGCAACACGCCTTCGTCGGTGAGCAGATATTCCAGGCTGTAGCTTTGATCGCCCTCGATCACTTCCTGGACAACCTTGACCCCGCCGGATACCGCCGAACATTGCGTGATGGCGAACTCTCCACGCTTGAGCATCAGTCGATAGCGGTGGCTGATCAAGCCGCTGACCACATCGGTCTTTAACACCTCGACGCTCTGCGGGTGATAGAAATACGCCGAGCCATCCACCACCGCGCCCAACAGCGGATCGGTGGGCACAATGACGTCGTCATCCTGAATGTAGAGGAAACGGTCCTGCGCCGAATCGTAGTAAGCGGTGGTGTGACGCTCGTCCTTGGGGTCGTCGAACGGGATCAGGAAGTTGTGCACAGGCGTGTACGGCTGCTCCAGTCGGTGCTCCCGGGCCAACGCCTTGAAGTGCGATTGCAATGCCTGGGCATCGGTACCCGGCAGTGCCTCCACTTCCAGCGGTATCAACACCTGCCGGCGATGGTCGACCCGAAAGCGGTTGTTGCCCGACAAATGCAACGTGACATCGAACACCGCTTCGCCACGGTAGCTGAGGTTGACCCCGCCGATTCTCAGGGCCCCGCCGCTCAGGAACTGCACGTCGCTCTCCTCTGCCCAGGTTGCCAGCAACGTCCACTGCAGTGTCTTGAAACTTGATGACTTGAGTAGAACGTCCACCCCCTGGTTGAGCATCAATGTGCAAGGCGCATCACTGGCCTCGATCTCATACGCGACCCGGCCATGCCAACTTTTGAGCAGCGTCGGCACTACCAGTGTGCGGGGCACATCGTCGAGTCCGACCTGAATCACTGTGGTGGTATGCGGCCGGTAGGATGGGTAAATATTCTGCAGAATGTATTCGCCCGGGAACGAATAAAACGTGAACAGGAACTGCCACTGTCCCGCCGCGTCTTTCGTTTCCAAACGGCGTGCGACATCGAAACCCTGGTCATGCCGCCAGGTGGCAAACGGCAGCGTGTGATAGTCGTAGCCGTAGAACGTTTGAGGCGTACACGGCAGGACAATCACCTCGCCCGCCGCCGGACGAAAGGTGCCCGAGCCAGGTAGCCTGAGGCTTTGACGCAGATTGATCGCACGGTCGTAATCCACCACGTAATCCGGCACGCCGAAATGATCACGCAGCGGGAACAGCCGCTGACTGTCGTACGTCACCACGCCGTTGCGCAGGTCCAGGCGCTGGATCACCAGCTTCGGATGCGCCTGCCAGGCGTTCTGCTGCGGGCTCCAACTGAAAGGTGCGCCGCGATACGCCTGATCCAATTCATGGAAAAACAACCCGACCTGTTTGGAGCGCTCGGCCACCATGGCAAAGCCCTGGGCCAATGCGCCGACACCGACGGCCAGTCCGCCGACGATCACTGACGCTCCGCCGAAGAACGCGGCCACCGTAGCGGCCGACGCCAGGCCGGCGCCCATGCTCACGGCGCCCAGTACGGCACTGGCCGAGTCGAAGGCCAATTGCGTACCGAAACGAGCGACGTCCACATCGTTGTCGGCCTGGCTCAACTGGTAGATATCAAACCCGACATTGACCATGCCCAACACCGTACCAACGCCTTCACCCGCCACATGCCCAAGTGCCTCGCCCGCCACTGTGGAACTCGTCTGGGCAATCAGCCGTTCCTGAGCCAGGCCCTGGCGCACCAGACTGACAACACCCGCCATATCGATAACCAGACCATGAACGATCTGCGCGTAGTTCACATACGCGTGCAGACGCACCGCCAGCGTCAGGCTTCGATCTTCCCCTTCGCGACTACGCAACGCGTTCATCAAGGCCTGGATCGCAAAACCGGCGTTGAGGGTATGCACGGCGCCAACGCCGGTCGGATCGAGCGCGCCAGCCCGGCGCATGGTCAGTTTGTCGAAGAGTTCGGTGAGGTGATTCTTGATGCGCAGGAAGCGCTGATCGTCGGTAGTGACACGCACCAGTTGTTCGGGGACGCCGGGCTTTTCGGGTTTGATCAGGCTCAGTTGATAGTCGCCCTGGGGATTGATTTCCAGGGTTTCAAACAACGGAATGAAGTCGGCGGTCAGTTGGTTTTTGGTTTGCAGATCCTGGCTGGCCTGGGTGATTTGCTGACCCCACCAGTGGCTGTCCAGCGCCATCAGGCTTTTGCCCAGTCGCGGGTTGCTCACCAGGGATTGGCCCCGGGCACTGGCCAGTCGTTTTCGGTCTCTGAAAACTTCTACCTCTTTCAATGCCCCGGGCAACAGCACGTCCTCTACCCGCACGCCCGAGGACAACTCCAATTGAGCAATCCGCTCGCTCTGCACTTCGACCAGATCAAACGTTGGCCGGCCACGCTCGCCATAGGCACTGTAGTAATCAGCCATGCCCATGTTTTCAAAAAAATTCCGCAGGTCACTGAGCATGCCATCGGGCTGCGCAAACTCGAAAACACCGAGGTTTGGATCGTAGAAGTGATAGGTGCTGCGCTCACCCACCCAGGTCTTGCCCACGAGCATGGCGTGGTTGTCGGAGTTGAGCATCAGGGTGCTAGTGGTCGTCCGGGCCTTAAGCACATCCACCATCTGTTGCAGATTGACCCGCGGGGGAGTGCCGACCTCGCTTACCTCTACACCGTGCAACGATTCGATGGTGCGCACGAAGGTTTGCGAATGGCTGTCCTCAGGCGCCAGAACGCTCTCGTAGAACCGCTCACGCAGGGTGGTGACCGCCGCCTCCCCCTTGGAAATCGCTGCCGCCATGGCCAGCACCAAGGGATAACACCGCCGACCGATGGTGTCGCCGAAACCATCGAACAACAGATCCTGCGGTACAAAGCGCGCTTCACCCTCGCTGAAACTGCCCAGCAGTTCACCGGAGCGCTCGGCAAGCCGTTCACGGAATTCGGTTTTTGCCACTTGCTGGATCCGGGCCACATGCTGCCCCCATTGGCGCAGGCTCAAGGGTTGGTCCATGGCGTTTTTCTTCAGCGCCAGCGCCGTCTCGGAGTGGGCCACCGCGTGTTCGACCGGGCGGGCAAACCCCGCCATGAACTCAGAAGCCTTGTACTTGAATAACTGTTCCTCGATCACCGCGTAACGGCCCGCCACGCCTTTATCGCTGATTTTTCTGGCGAGGTTTTCAAGCTCATCCGCCGCCGCTTCGAAGCTGCGATTGTCCAGCGACTCAAGCCCCAGCAGTTGACCGAGAAACAGGCGTTGGGCAGCGCTCAATTGCTCCGCCAGCAACGCACCGCTGGCCAGGCGGTCAAGCGCTTCAGTGATGGAAAGACCTTGAGTCCCGGCGTCGCTGATCACCGCAGGCGGGAACGCCCTGACATCTTGAGCGATGATGGCCTGGCGCTCGTCAAAACCCAGTGGCAACAGTTTGTCGAACGTCACGCGGGCATCACTGCCTTGACTCATTGCCTTCAGGAATGGCTCGCCGAGGTGATCGAGCAAGCGCTGGAGAATACTGATCGACAGCACATGCCGACCTTCGATCAACGGCCATCCGGCTTCGAACTCGAGGGTCTGGCGTTTGAGTAACTCGGCCATGTCGCCTTTGTAGCGAGCCGTGAACAGACCGTCCTGCCAGCGTTTCTTTTCATCGATCAGCCACTGGTCTCGCGAAGGGGTCTGCTCCTTCCAGGAATGGTCCCGTTCTTCTTCGGTGTGCCGATTGACCGTGTCGTTACCCGGGATCCCGACGAGCCGGCGCAATTCTTCGGCCCCTCTTGGCGTCAGGTTGCTTTTCTCGTAATCGCCGATCCCCTCAAGCAGTGCAATCGGCCCGGTTAAAAAGATAGTGTTTTCACTATCGGGGTATAGGCCATCGGCGTAGTAATCGGCAGCCCCTTCGGCAACCCTTGTGATGGAGTACGCTTCCATGGACGGCAATTCCTCCAGCGCCCCGAACTGTTCAACGATGGCTTCCATTGCCAGCCGGTCCATGGACGGCATATCGGAATAGCTGACATGTTGCTCAACAGCCTTGCGAGCCGTAGCCTTGACCACCTCGTAATTGAGCAGGAAGCGATTGATGACTGCATCGACCGCTGCAGAGCCTGGGTGCGCCACCAGAAAGGCGTTCGTGACCGATAAATCAATGGCCCCGGCGCGCATGCCATTCAGGCCCACCCGGCGGTTTTCCGGGATGTGGAACACATCATTCAGCGCTGGACGGCTTTGGGCGAATGTTTCCAGTGCGGCACGTCGATCGTGTGGAATGGACTCGAAATACCGTTTATACCGACTCGCGATTTGTTGACGGCCCGGCATCCATTCGGGGCTGTGATCCAGCAGCAACTGCAAAACGCCTTGCAGCGCATCGTCACCAAACGTGCTGATATCCACGCTGCCCAATATCTGTTTCATTGGCGGCAGATGATCCACGTCGGTATACAACCCGCCTTCAATTGACATGACTTCTGCACGCACAACATCCGAAGCGGCGGCAAAGTTACCTCGCAGGTTTATTTCCCGCTGGTAGATCTCCTCGACGCGCATCGGCGCTTCCAACTGTTGCAAATCGCATAACAACAGATCTTCGCTGGCCAGGGCAGCCAGACTGCGAACATGTTTATCACGCAATGCCCTGAGTGCTTTTTCGTCTTGCCCATAGCCGCGAACCAATAAATCGATTCGCGCCTCATCGGCACTTTTCCCCTGCTCATTGGCGCTGAGAATATGTGCGTGAAGTTGCTCCTTCAGCGGTATCAATCGCTCGGCATACAACTTGTAAAGATCGAGATGACCGGTAAGTTTGTCGCCTCCCGCCGCCATGGCGGCAGCCTTTGCGGCTTGAACAATGATCCGGTTTGTCTCATGGGCCAGCAGCGCATCGGCGTCATACCACAGCATCAGTTTATGGCCGTCCTTGACCATAATCTGTTTCCAGACATTGATGTAGTCACGCTGAATCTCTCCAACACCTCCGCCCAGCCAGACAAAGTGCAGCTTCTTTGGAACTTCAAGTATCGCGCCTTTCAGCACTTCGACACTCTGAACGACCCGACTGCCGTAATCGCTGATCTTCTGATGAAGCTCGACGATGGGCTCGGCACCGTTGCCGGCGGACAGCGGCTCGTCCGTGTCACGGCGCAGGCGCACCGGTGGGACCAGTGAGCCTAATGCTTCTTTGAGCAACACCAACGGGCGAAGCAGGGCGGCGTCATCCTGCGCGTCGATACAGCCTTGGTAATAGCGGAGGATGGCATCGTACTGGTCAGTCTTTTTATAGGGCCGAATAAGGCGCTCCAGATCAGAACGATTTAAAAGATCGGCAAAGCTGACATATTCATTACCACTTACCACTTCCTGCTGACTCATGGTTAAACATCCTTATTCAACAAAACACATTAACACCGCACAGCCGAACAAACGGCCACGCATCAATACTGAAAAAAGAAAATGAATAAAGCCAAACTAACGATCCAAGCCAACTTTATCAAACCGCAAAGATATTCAATTAGTGTCCACACAACTTGAAACTCAAGCACCGACAATCCCGGATTGAATAACCCATACCGGATATAACAAAGAACCCATAAAAAAAACGCCTCAAAAGAGGCGTTTTTTATTTAACTAACAGGCTTGTCGCCATACCAGCGCGGCGTATAAACCCACTCGCCTCCCCCGGCGCGCGGGAATACGCAAGTAGTGGACGAGCCAATCAGCACCATCGTGCGCATGTCCACCTGATCCGGGGTCAGCTGCCCCAGGGTGGTCACGCGCAACGTCTGGCCCGGACGGCCAATGTCACGCCCCAACACCACCGGCGTTTCGGCAGTGCGGTGTTGCGCGACGATCTCCAGTGCGCGGCCCAATTGCCAGGGGCGCGAACGGGAAATCGGGTTGTAGAAGGCCAGGGCCAGGTCGGCCTGGGAGGCCAGATCAAGGCGCTTCTCGATGATCGACCACGGCTTGAGGTTGTCCGACAGCGACATCACGCAGAAGTCATGCCCCAACGGCGCGCCGGACTGGGCTGCAGTTGCTAGGGATGCGGAAACGCCGGGCAGGATTTCAAGATCGACGTTGTGCCAGCTCGCATCGCTGGATTCGTGCAACGCTTCCATAACCGCCGCCGCCATGGCGAACACACCGGGATCACCGGACGACACCACCACCACCGAACGCCCCTGAGCCGCAAGTTCGAAGGCGTGGCGGGCACGCTGCATCTCTTCGCGGTTGTCGGTGCAGTGCATCACTTGATCGGCGCGGAACGGCCCGGCCATGCGCACATAGGTTTCATAACCCAGTACATCGTTGGCCCGGGCCAGTTCGGCTTTCACCGCTGGCACCATCAGTTCGGCTGCGCCAGGGCCCAGACCGATCACGGCCAGACGACCGCGAGGGCGGCCAATCAACAGTGGATCGAGTGGTTCAGCAGCGATCCCGATGGCCATCGAGTCGTTGACTTCAATAGCCGTGAGCAGCGATGGCACAGCGTCCCGCGTCTGTTCCAGCGCAGTCCCGGAGCGAGCGCCAAAACGCAGCGGCACACCCAGTTCCAGCGCGGTCTCGCGCAATATGCTGTTGGCCATGTCGCGTTCATCCGCTAACAAACAGGCCAGCGATTGCACGGCAATGTTCGCTTCGTGCAATGCCGCGCGAATGGAATCCGACGTTACTGCCGTCACCGCCACCAGCACATTGCGCGGATAGATCAACAGTTCATTGACGCTCGGCTGACGCTCGGCATGCCCGACATGGATCGCCAGTCGTGCCTGCTGATCCTCCGGCAATTGCGCCTCGGCCAGCCACGGCGCCGGGCCTTCGATGCGCACGGATTCGCCAGCGAGCAAGTCCGAAACGAAGCGCTTGCCCAACTCCAGATCGCTGAGGGCATAACCGCTAGGCGGGTTGAGCAGGCAGGTGCCAAAACGCAATTCACCGCTGGTGGTGATGGCTGCGGCGACATCCAGCGCTGCGGCGATTTCCCGCGCCAACACATTCACCCCGCCCAAGCCACCGAGCAACGGCACCACGGCGCTGCCGTCCTCGGCCACGGCCAGAACCGGCGGCTCGGCGCCTTTTTCCAGCAACAGCGGCGCCAGGGTGCGGATGACAATGCCGGCCGCGCACAGGGCGATGATTGGCGTGTCCTGTTGATAGAGCTCGCGCAGGGTCGCGCCGAACTCTTGATACTCGCGGTCGACGCCGTCAACCCGCCCGGCCAGACCGTGAATCACCGCATCCGGGTAGCGTTGCTGAATCTTGCGCGCCGTGGCGAGGCTGCCATTGCCGAGGATGACAATCGCTGGAGCACGACGGCCGATCACCCTTGCCACCGTTCGCCGGGCACGATGATCAGCGAAAAGTACGGCGAAGACATCGGCTCGACTTCATCCAGCGGGACGATTTTCTGGTTGGCCATGGTCGCGCGCTCGACGTACAGCGCGCGCCCGTCCATGCCGAGTTCTTGCAACACCTGACGCACCTTCGGGAAGTTGCGCCCCAGCTTCATGATCACCGCCGCATCGGCATCAGCCAGGCGTCGCTTGAGTTCTTCATGGGGCAACACGCCGGACAACACCGACAGGCTCTGATTGCGATACACCAGCGGCGCACCCAGCACCGACGCGCCGCCGAGCATCGAGCACACACCCGGCACCACTTCGGCGACGTAGCGTTCGGCCAGGCGATCATGCAGGTACATGTAGGAGCCGTAGAAGAACGGATCGCCTTCGCAGATCACCGCCACATCACGGCCCGCGTCCAGGTGTTCGGCGAGCTGCTCGGCGGCGGTGTCGTAGAAATCGCTGATCACTTGCTCGTAGGACAACGGTGCCGGCAACGCTTCAGTGGTCACCGGGTACACCAGCGGCAGCAGGTTTTGCGCATCAACCAGATGCGCTTCGATGATGCCGAACGCATTGCCCTTCTTGCCCTTGGCCACGAAGTACGCCACCACTGGCGATTCGCGCAGCAGGCGCAGGGCTTTGACGGTAATCAGTTCCGGATCACCGGGGCCCACGCCCAGGCCGATCAAGCGTCCAGGTTGCTGCATCATTCGATCTCCGTCGCGAGGGCGTTGACAGCGGCGGCGGCCATGGCACTACCGCCCAGCCGACCTTGCATGATCACAAACGGCACACCGCGACTGTCCGCCGCGAGCATGGCCTTGGATTCAGCGGCGCCGACGAAGCCCACCGGGAAGCCAAGGATCAGCGCCGGTTTCGGGGCGCCGGCGTCGATCATCTCCAGCAGGTAAAACAGCGCGGTCGGTGCGTTGCCGATCACCACGACGCTACCTTCCAGGTACGGGCGCCACAGTTCCAGCGCGGCGGCGGAGCGGGTGTTGCCCAGCTCGCGGGCCAGCTCCGGAACGCTTTCATCGCGCAGGGTGCAGATCACCTGATTGTTCGCGGGGAGGCGCGCGCGGGTCACGCCTTCGCTGACCATCCGCGCGTCGCACAGGATCGACGCACCGGCCGCCAGTGCATCGCGCCCGGCCTTGCCGGCGCCTTCAGAGAATTGCAGACCGTCGATGGCCTCGACCATGCCGCAGGCGTGGATCACCCGCACGGCGAGTTTTTCCAGGTCGGCCGGGATGCGCGAGAGGTTGGCCTCGGCGCGAATGATCGCGAAGGAGTTGCGATAGATCTCCTGACCGTCGCGGATGTAATCAAGCATCTAGGGGGCTCCGTGAGCGGGCGTCGAGCAGGGTCGCGACCGCTTCAATAGTAAGGTTGCGTGCGTGCAGCGCGCCGAAACCGGGCTGGGCTGCATCGCGAAAATAGAGGTCGTAGTGACCGGGTGACACTGCCAGCAACGTGACTGGCGCAACGTGCGCCGCCGCGCAGGAACGCGAGCAACCGGACAGGTGCACATTCTGAATTTGACCGTGACGTTGCAGCAGCGCCGCCAGTTGCAGCGCATCGCCCTTGGTGTCGGCCAGGCCTTTGCCGCAACCAGCGGAACCGGTGCAGGCAATCAGATGCGCCAGGGCATCGTCCGCCGAACAGCGCAGGCCCAGGTTTTCCAGGTTGTGGATAACTTGAGCGGCATCGTCTTCGTGGATATTGGGCAGCAGCAGGTTTTGCCATGGCGTGAAGCGCAGGCTGCCATCGCCGTGTAAACGGGCGAGTTTGGCGGCGCCCCGGAGCATGGCGGCGTCGAGTCGGCCCAATGGCGGAACTGCGCCAACGTAGACCCGGTCGGATTCACGCTGTGGATAAGCACCGATCGGCGGCATGCTTGAGTCACGCGGCACGCTGGTGATGGGTAATAGCGGCACACGCTCGGCCAGTTGCACAACAAACCCGGCCACCGGTTGCTCGGCCAGCAGATGACGCATGCGCGTCTGCTCGGGACGCGCCAGGTCGAGGAACAATTCAAGCACCGCGATCACCAGTGCGTGACCGTGTTCCAGCCGCACCGCACCGATCGGTGTCTCCGTCGGACAACCGGCCAGACCGAAAGCCAACAAGCATTCGCCATCTCGCTCAACGGCGCTCAACCACAGGTCATGATGATGTTCGAGCATCGCCAGCGCTTCGCCGCCATCGAGTTGCACGGCGAACTTGGCGCTCAATTCGTGGAAACGTCCGTGGCTTTGCAGACTGGTGAGGATCTGTTCGGCCAACGGGCGTGTATCGAGCAGCATCCGCGAATCGATCCCGGCGCTCGGGCTGAGCATCAGGTTGCGCACATCGTCGCCCGCAGCGGTGCGCGGCCCCAATCCGGCGGCCAACAGGCTCTCGATCAATGCCGACTCTTCGCTGCCAATCCCGCGAATCTGCAGGTTGGCGCGGTTGGTCGCCTCGATCACCCCACCGGCGTAGCGCTCGGCAGCATCGGCCACCGCTTCGGCCTGTTCGGCACTGATCGATCCGCCATTCAACTTGATCCGGCAGATCCCGCCATCCAGCGCCTGGACAATACGCAGCAACCCCGGGCAGGCCGAGGGGCGTAAGGCGTTGGACATCGGGTGTTCGTTCAAGGGGGGCGACCGGCAATGTGGGAAAGGCGCTTCGCGGGCGAAGGCGCGGTATTATGCCTGCTTTGTTCGACGGCATGAAAAGCCTGCCCGTCGGAACAGTCCGTTTGCGGACTTTTTTTGAGGACGGTAGATGTCACCCTGGCTGACAGTAGTAGGTATCGGTGAAGACGGCTTCAAGGGCCTGGGCAAAAACGCCCGACGGGCGCTGCTGGGCGCTTCGCGGATCATTGGCGGCCAGCGCCAACTGGATTTGCTGCCGGTGTGTATTCGTGGCGAGCGGCAGTTGTGGCCAAGCCCGTTTTCCCTGGCCCCGGTGCTTGAGCGCCATGGCGAGCCGGTGTGTGTGCTGGCCAGCGGCGATCCGATGTTCTTTGGCGTCGGCGCCAGCCTCGCGCGGCAAGTGCCTGCGGAGCAGATGCTGGTCTTGCCCGCCCCTTCCTCCTGTTCCCTCGCGGCGGCGCGCATGGGCTGGCCGTTGCAGGACGTGGTGACGCTTTCCGTGGTGGCTCGCCCCGTGGCTGCACTTAATGCGCACCTGTTCAGCGGCGTGCGCTTGTTGGTCTTGAGCAATGACGGGCAGAGTCCGGCGGCCATCGCAGCGTTGCTGTGTGAGCGGGGTTTTGGGCCGAGCCGGCTGACCGTCCTGGAACACTTGGGCGGCGAAGCAGAACGGCGAATCGAAGGCGTTGCCAGTGATTGGAACCCGGTCGAAATCGCTGACTTGAATCTGGTCGCCATCGAATGCGTCGCCGAACCGCACACACCGCGCCTGTCTCGATTGGCCGGTTTGCCCGATTCCGCCTTCCAGCACGACGGCCAACTGACCAAACGCGACGTACGCGCCATCACCCTCGCCCGCCTCGCGCCGACACCCGGCGAACTGTTGTGGGATGTCGGCGCGGGCAGCGGTTCGATCGGCATCGAATGGATGCGCGCGCACCCGAGCTGCCGGGCGCTGGCCATCGAGGCGGATGACGGTCGGCAGTTGTTGATCGAACACAACCGCGATGCCCTGGGCGTTCCGGGACTGCAACTGATTCGTGGCAGCGCGCCGCACGCCTTGGCCGGTCTCGAACGTCCAGACGCAATTTTTATCGGCGGCGGCGTCACCCGCGTCGGCGTACTCGATGCTTGCTGGGCTGCGCTGAAACCCGGTGGCCGCTTGATCGCCAACGCCGTGACCCTGCAAAGCGAAATGACCCTGATGGCCTGGCGCGAACAACACGGCGGTGAGTTGACCCGCATCCACATTGCCCAGGCGCAACCGTTGGGCGAGTTCGATACCTGGCGCCAGGCGCTGCCGATTACCTTGCTCGATGTGACGAAACCGTTCGATGCGTGACGAAACCGCTGAACAACCTGCGCCATTGCGCAGCGGCCTGACCACCGGCAGCTGCGCCACGGCCACCAGCCTCGCCGCTGCACGCCTGTTGCTTAGCGGCATCTCGGCGGACGCAGTGGAAATCGTCCTGCCCAAAGGTAAACGGGTGCAGATGCGCTTGGAGTTTTGCCGTTTGCTCGACGATGGCGCTGAGGCCGGGACGATCAAGGACGCCGGTGACGACCCGGACGTGACCCACGGTGCGTTACTTTATTCCCGCGTGCGCCTGGGCGCCGAGCCGGGGGTTCGATTTGTTGCTGGCCGAGGCGTTGGCACCGTCACCCGGCCGGGTCTGGTGCTGGGCGTCGGCGAACCGGCGATCAATCCAGTACCGCGCAAGATGATCAGCGATCACCTGACCTTGCTCGCCGAAGAGCTGCGCTACAGCGGCGGTTTCGAAGTCACGGTCAACGTCGAGGGTGGCGAAGCCCTGGCGCTGAAAACCATGAACCCGCGCCTGGGGATTCTCGGCGGCTTGTCGATCCTCGGCACCAGCGGCATCGTCCGGCCGTTTTCCTGCGCGGCGTACATCGCCTCGATCCACCAAGGCATCGACGTCGCCAAAACCAACGGCTACCTGCACATCGCCGCCTGCACCGGCAACGCCAGTGAAGACACCATGCGCCGGGTCTACGACCTGCCGGAAATCGCCCTGATCGAAATGGGCGATTTCGTCGGCGCGGTGCTCAAGCATTTGCGCCGAGTGCCTGTGGATAAACTCAGCCTGTGCGGCGGCTTCGGCAAAATCAGCAAACTGGCGGCCGGGCACATGGATCTGCACAGTCGGCATTCGAGTATCGACCTGCCGCAACTGGCGGAATGGGCAGCAGCGATCGGCGCTGATGTGGCGTTGCAGCAATCGATTCGCGAGGCCAATACCAGTCAGCAGGCGCTGGCCATGGCCAGTGCGGCCGGCATCGCGTTGGGGGATGAAGTGTGTCGGCATGCGCTGGAGTTCGCCCGCAGCGTAGTGCCGGCGCAGGTTCAGGTCGAAGTGTTTGCGATTGATCGCCAGGGCGGGATTGTTGGTCATGCGGGAGCTTTTCAATGAAGCGCGTGTTGCTGCTCGGTGGTGTGACCGAAGCCCTGGCCATCGCCCGGACGCTGGGGCCGGAACACATTTACAGCCTGGCCGGCGTCGGTCGCGTGCCGACGGATTTGACCTGTCAGGTGCGTGTCGGCGGTTATGGCGGCGCGGAAGGCCTGGCGCAGTTCATTCGCGATGAAGGCATTGAACTGTTGCTCGACGCGACCCACCCCTATGCCGCGCAAATCAGCCAGAACGCCGCTACTGCCGCGCAGTTGTGCGGCATCCCGTGCTGGGCCCTGCGACGCCCGGCCTGGCAACCACAGCCTGAGGATGACTGGCGCGAAGTCAGCGATTGGGCGGAACTGATCGAAGCCCTGAAACCGTTCCACCGACCGCTGTTCACCCTCGGCCGCGAGCCACTGCAACACCTGCACGAAATCCCGCCCGAGCAATTCTGGACCCTGCGCGCCCTCGATGTTTACCCCGGCAACCAACGCTGCGAAGTCATCGGCGCACGCGGGCCGTTCGTGATCGAGGATGAACGTGAGCTGTTCGAACGTCGGCAGATCGACGTACTGATCAGCAAAAACAGCGGCAGCACCGCGACTGAACCGAAACTGGAAGTGGCGCGGGAGCGCGGGGTGCCGGTGTTGGTGTTGAAGCGGCCGGTGTTGGCAAAGGTTGGGCGGGAGTTTGGGTCGGTGGCGGCGGTACTGACTGCCCTCAGAGTCGAGTCCCCCCCATATCTGTAGCAGCTGGCGAAGCCTGCGTTCGGCTGCGCAGCAGTCGTAATTCTGGCAACGCGGTGTTCAGGTAAACCTCAGCGACAGGATTGGCGACTGCTGCGCAGCCGAACGCAGCCTTCGGCAGCTGCTACAGGGATGCGAAACGCCCTACCTCTCTATCGGACCTTATACACAAAATCGTCCTAATCGACTGACTGGTAGTATTTCAGGCCCTGTTCTATGTTCCTGAGCACCCAGAGCAACCTTCCCAGAGAGCTAAATGTCAGAAAAATTCACTCGTTTCGATATCACCGAATTTCTCCAGACACCTGCCGATCTATGCAATTACATCAAGGCCTGTGAAGACGAAGACCCAGGCGATGGGAGCCTCAATCGTGCAGCGGTCAAGGACGTCACACAAACCATCCAGGCAAGAATCCAAAGTGACCCGCAATTTGCCCAGGCACTCCAAATTGAAGTCGCTACACTCTTTCATAACGGTGAGCCGGAAACTGCTCGCAGGTTGTTGCTTCTATTGATTGAGGCACTGCGACACCACACCGCACGCCGCTTTTTTACTTATCGGCCCTGATCAGGCTAAATAGCCGCGCCTGATCGCCCACCCAACCGGATCTGTCCCATGTCCCGACAACGGCTCGCATTTGCCTGGATCGCCTGCTTTGCAGTGCTGTTCAATATGCTCGCCATGCCGATGACCGGTGCGATGGCGCAGTCGGCGAAGTCACCTGCCGAACAGTTGTTGTGGGGCTCTTTCTGCACGTCCAGCGGCACGAAGATGGTGGCGATTTCCCTGGGCAAAATTGAGCAGAAAGCCCCGCAGAACGACGATCATTCCAACATGCAGCATTGCTGGTGTTGCTCGGGTTCCGCGCCCCTGGTGGCGTTGCCGGGGCATGTGCCGCAGCTGTATTTCGCGCGGTTCGAGGCCAATCACAGCCTGCCCGCCGCGTCTCTCGATACACCCACGCCGCGCCAGCAATGGCCGAGCCTCAACCCCCGCGCTTCCCCTCTGGTGTGATTCCTTCTCGCAATTGACCTGCGTTTTGAATCGTTCTGGAGAACTGCCATGTTGAACAAACTCATCGTCCTGGCCGCGTTGCTGCTGCCTGCCTGCTTTGCCAATGCCCACGAATACAAGGCCGGGGAGCTGGAAATCGCCCATCCGTGGTCGCAAGAGTTGCCACCCAACGCGCCCACCGTGGCGGCTTACTTCGTGATTCAAAATAACGGTAAAACCGCTGACCGGTTGCTGAGTGTCGACTCGCCGATTTCGGAACTCGCCCAGTTGCATGAGCACGTCATGCAGAACGACCTGATGAAAATGCAGCAGGTGGCGAGCGTCGACATTCCGGCCGGCGGCAACGTCACATTTGCGCCGATGGCTTATCACGTGATGCTGCTGAACCTGAAGGACCGCAGCCTGTTGAGCGACGGCAAGCGTTTCCCGCTGACGATGCATTTCGAAAAATCCGGCGACGTGACAGTTGAAGTCTCGGTGCAGAAAAAGCCGCCGGAAGACATGCAGATGCACGCCCACGCCCAGTAATTACCTGAGCCGCAACCGCCATGCGCCCGCTTAGCGCCAGGTCATCCAGGCCCCGCCGTCCGTCCCAGAGACTGACCCGCGGCAGCTGGATCAGCCTGTTCGCCATGCTGATGATCTTTATCGGTCCGCTGATTTCTCAGTCGATGCCGATGGATCAACGCGCCTCGATGTCCATGAGCATGAGCATGTCGATGGACATGAGCATGGACGGGCATGGCGAACAGGCCAAAGAACACTGCCCACCGCAAGCAGAACACCACGCGCTCTGGGAAAAATGCGGCTATTGCAGCTTGCTGTTCAACTGCCCGGCGCTCACCGGCGGGCAGACTTTCGTCGCCTTCGATACACCGCCCACCAGCACCTTCACCACCCCCTCCCCGCGCTTGGGCCATGCCCGGCAAGCGTTCTTCCCCGGGGCTCGAACCCGCGCTCCGCCCATCGTTTCGTAAACACCCTCCCCGATTTCACACGGTTTAGAAGATAGCCCTCGCAACCTGTGGGAGCGGGCTTGCTCGCGAAGAGGGAGTGTCAGTCAGCATCCATATCGCCTGACACGACGCCTTCGCGAGCAAGCCCGCTCCCACAGGGGGGCTGTCGGCCGTGTCGTTTACGACTGTTCGATGGAAATTGTCATGTCCAGGTTTTCTGCTGACACACGCTTGAGTTGTACCCATACCACCGCTGTCCTGTGCGGAATTTTGCTGTCCCCGATGGTGCTGGCCGATGAACAAGCCGGGCACACCGAAGAACTGAGCCCGACGGTGATCACCGCCATCGCCCCGAGTTCGCCGTTGACCATCTTCACCAACCCCAAGGACCCGCGCCAACCGGTGCCGGCCAGTGACGGTGGCGATTATCTGAAGACCATTCCCGGCTTCGCCCTGGTGCGCAATGGCGGCACCAACGGCGATCCGGTGCTGCGCGGCATGTTCGGTTCGCGCCTGAATATCCTCACCAACGGCAGCATGATGCTCGGCGCTTGCCCCGGCCGGATGGACGCGCCGACTTCGTACATTTCCCCGGAAACCTACGACAAACTCACCGTGATCAAAGGCCCGCAAACCGTACTCTGGGGACCGGGCGCGTCCGCCGGCACGATCCTGTTCGATCGCGAACCGGAGCACTTCGGCGAACTCGGCACCCGGGTCAACGCCAGCGTCCTGGCCGGTTCCAACGGTCGCTTCGACAAAGTGGTGGACGCCGCTGCGGGCGGGACTTTGGGCTATGTGCGGGTGATCGGCAACACCGCGCATTCCGACGACTACAAGGACGGCAACAACGACACCGTGGCGTCGCGCTACGACAAGTGGAACGGCGATGTCGCGGTCGGCTGGACCCCGGACGCCGACACGTTGCTGGAACTGACCGCCGGCAAGGGCGATGGTGAAGCACGTTACGCGGGGCGTGGCATGGACGGTTCGCAGTTCAAGCGCGAAAGCCTCGGGTTGCGCTTCGAGAAGTCCAACATCGGCGACGTGCTGGATAAGGTCGAGGCGCAGGTCTACTACAACTACGCCGACCACGTGATGGACAACTACACCCTGCGCACGCCGTCCGGCACCGGGATGATGGCGGGGCCGATGGCCTCCAACGTCGACCGCCGCACACTCGGCGCGCGGATCAAGGCCACGTGGCGCTGGGCCGATGTGCAGTTGATCAGTGGCCTCGACGCGCAGACCAACGAACACCGCCAGCGCAGCAGCATGGGCATCGACACTTATAAAGACCTGCCGTACACCAAGGACGCCGACTTCCATAACTACGGCGTGTTCAGCGAATTGACCTGGTACGCCGCCGACCGTGATCGGGTGATCACCGGTGCGCGGGTGGACCGCGCCTCGGCCAAGGATTATCGGCAGACCGTCGACGTCGGCATGATGAGTATGCCGAACCCGACCGCCGACAACACCCGCGCGGACACCTTACCCAGCGGCTTCGTGCGCTACGAGCACGACCTGGCCGACAGCGCGACCACGCTCTACGCCGGCCTCGGTCATGCCCAGCGTTTCCCGGATTACTGGGAGTTGTTTTCACCCGATGCAGGGCCCGCCGGTTCGGTGAATGCCTTCGATTCGATCAAGCCTGAAAAAACCACTCAGCTCGACTTCGGCCTGCAATACAAGACCGAAGACCTCGAAGCCTGGGCCTCGGGTTACGTCGGCCAGGTGCGCGATTACATCCTGTTCAACTACACGCCTGGAATGATGGGCACCACTTCGCAAGCGCAGAACATCGACGCACGAATCATGGGCGGTGAACTCGGTGCTGCTTACAAATTGACCTCCAACTGGAAAGCCGACGCGACCCTGGCCTACGCCTGGGGCAAGAACAGCAGCGACGGCAAGGCACTGCCGCAGATGCCGCCGCTGGATGCGCGTTTCGGCCTGACCTACAGCGAAGACAACTGGAGCGCCGGGGCGTTGTGGCGCGTGGTCGCGGCGCAAAACCGCATCGACCAGAACAAGGGCAACGTGGTCGGCAAGGACTTCGACAAGAGTTCGGGTTTCGGCGTGTTCTCGCTGAACGGCGCGTACCGCATCAACAAGAACTGGAAGGTCAGCACGGGCGTCGACAATTTGTTCGGCAAAGCTTACGCCGAGCACTTGAACCTGGCGGGGAACGCCGGTTTCGGCTACCCGGCCAATGATCCACAAGCCATCAACGAACCGGGGCGCACGCTCTGGACCAAGGTGGATATGAGTTTTTAAAAGCTTCGCGAGCAGGCTCGCTCCCACAGGGACAGCGCAATACCTGGAGGAGTGAGCTGCTCGCGATAGGTTGCGAAGGAACCGCACATCAACAACTAAAACAGATCCATGCCAAAGCGGAGCACAACCGATGAAACAGCCCAAACCGAATTTCTACAACCTGGCCTGGCGCTGGCATTTCTATGCCGGGTTATTCGTCGCGCCATTCATGGTGATGTTGGCCCTGACCGGCCTGATTTACCTGTTCAAACCACAACTCGATCCGTTGATGTACGGCAGCCTGATGAACGTTCCGGCCGGGCATCACGCGGTGTCCGCCGATGACCTGCTCAAGCGGGTGAAAGCGGCGTATCCACAGGGCCAGATCAAACAGTACCTGCCACCGCTCAACGCCGAACGCAGCGCGCAGTTTGTCGTGATCAATGCCGGTCACGAGCTCAACGTCTTCATCGACCCGTACCACGGCGACATCCTCGGCGAGCAAGACGCCAAGAAAAACCTGCAAGCCCTTGCCCGGGCGATCCATGGCGAGTTGATGATCGGCACCGTCGGTGATCGGCTGGTGGAACTCGCAGCTGGCTGGGGCGTGGTGCTGGTGGTGTCCGGCGTGTTCCTGTGGTGGCCGCGGGGTCAGTTTGCCGGCGTGCTATGGCCGCGCTTGAACAGTCGTGGTCGTGTGCTGTGGCGTGATTTGCACGCGGTCACCGGGTTCTGGGGCGCGGCATTTCTGCTGGTGATGCTACTCAGCGGCATGACTTGGACCGGGTTCTGGGGCAAACAATACGCCGAGGTCTGGAACACCTTCCCGGCAGCGATGTGGGACAACGTGCCGAAGTCCGACGTCGAGGCCCGCAGCCTCAACACTGCCACGCGCCAGACCGTGCCTTGGGCGATGGAAAACACGCCGATGCCGATGTCCGGCGACCACGCCGAACACATGGCCCACGGCGCCGCACCGGCCGGTCCCGCCGCGCCGACCATCAGCCTGCAAGACGTGCAAAACATCGCCACGCAACGCAAGGTCGAACCGGGCTACAGCATCACCTTGCCGACCACTGCCACCGGCGTGTTCACCATCGCGGTGTTCGCCGATGACCCGCGCAACGACGCGACTCTGCACGTCGATCAGTACACGGGCGATGTCCTCGCCGATGTGCGTTTCGAGCAATACGGCAGCGTCGCCCGCGCCACGGAAATCGGCGTGATGCTGCATGAAGGCAAGATGTTTGGAGCGTTCAATCAGATTGTGGTGCTGCTGATTTGCCTGATGATTTTGCTCAGTGCCGTGAGTGGCGTGGTGATCTGGTGGAAGCGTCGTCCGCAGGGCAAGTTCGGCGTTCCGCCGCTGCGCCATGACCTGCCGAAATGGAAAACCGGGGTGGCAATCATGCTCGCGCTGGCGGTGATTTTTCCGTTGGTGGGGGCTTCGCTGATTGTCATGTGGGTGCTGGATCGGCTGCTGCTGTCGCGTTTCAACCGACAAGCTGAATCCGCCTCACCTTCATCATGAATCAGGCGAGATGCGCGCATTAGAGGGATCTGTAGACTTCGCGCGCTTATCTCCCGGTCATTTTTAGTGTTACTGTATAACGCGAATGAGCCGCCCTGCCCGCAACAGGAATGTTGCGGGTTTTCTTTGCAGAAGTGATTCACCGCCCCGATGAACAAGTACCTCTTGTCCAGCCTTTGCCTGCTCGCCTTGAACAACAATGCCCAGGCGCAAGCGCTGACCTTGCCCACCGGCACCATCACCGCAACCGCCGTTGACGATGAAATCGTCAGCCTGAATACGCCGACCACCGCCGGTTCGCGCCTGAACCTCACAGCGATGGAAACCCCGGCCAGTGTCGAAAGCCTGACTGGGGAACAGATTCGCGCCCGTGGTGATCGCGGCGTGCAGGACGCGGTATCGCGCAGCACCGGAATCAGCCGCACTGGCTCGCCCGGCGATGGCGGCACGTCGTTGTCGGCGCGGGGGTTTACCGGGCAGGGTTCGGTGATGCAGTTGTTTGACGGCAATCGCATGTACACCGGCATGGGCACGGCGACGTTCCCGGTGGACACCTGGTCGGCGGAGCGCGTCGATGTGCTGCGCGGCCCGGCGTCGGTGTTGTACGGCGAGGGCGCGACCGGTGCGGTGGTCAACGTGATCCCGAAAAAGCCCTTCGACGGCGAGATCGAAAACCACCTGCGCGTCGGCTACGGTTCCTACGACAGTCAGCAGCAAGCCTTCGACAGCGGCGGTTCGCTGACCGACACGCTGAGCTATCGCTTGAACCTCAATCGCCTGCGCAGCAATGGCTGGGTGGATCGCGGCGATTCCGCCAGCGACTTCATCAGCGCTGCCCTGCGCTGGCAGGCGACCGATGATCTGGCGTTCACCCTGGCTCACGATTACGGCGATCAAAAGCCGATGAATTATTTCGGCACACCGCTGATCAATGGCCACTTCAAGGACAGCCTGCGGGATAAGAACTACAACGTCAGCAACGACAAGCAGCACTACAACGACCAGTGGACGCGCCTGACCAGCGACTGGCAGATCTCCGACAACGTCAGTTCGAGCAACGAGCTGTATTACCTCAAGGCCCAGCGCCGCTGGCAGAACGCCGAGAACTACAACTTCAACCGCGACACCCAGCAACTCAGCCGCAGCGGTTATTTCGGCATCGACCACACCCAGGAACAGATCGGTGATCGCCAGACCTTCACCTTCAAGCACACTCTGTTCGGCCTCGACAGCCAGACCGTGACCGGCGTCGATTACAACCGCATCCGCTTCCAGCTCGACAGCAACTCGCCGTTCAACGACGTACTGCCGAACGGGCAACCGCTGGACCTGTATCACCCGCAACCGGGGCGCTTTGAAAGTGCCGACCCGTATCGCAGTCAGTTCCAGTCCACGACCAAACAAATGTCTGTGTTCGCGGAAAACCGCACGCAACTGAGCGAGCGCTGGTCGTTGGTGACCGGTGTGCGTCGCGATTACGTGCACGTGGATCGCGACAATCTGGTGGACGGCAGCCAAAGCGACAAGACCCTGACCGGCAACAACTGGAAGGCCGGGTTGGTGTTTGCGCTGACACCGGACACTTCGTTCTACGGCCAGTACGCCACCAGCACGGACGGCGTCGGCGGCTTGATTTCCCTGAGCCCGAACCAGCAGCAATACGACCTCGCCACTGCGAAACAAACCGAAATCGGCGTGAAGCAACTGTTCTGGGATCAGCGCGGCGAGTTCACCCTGGCGGCGTATCGCATCGTCAAAAAGAAACTGCTGACCGACGATCCGGGCAACCCGACGCTCAAGCAACAGGTCGGCCAGCAGTCGTCGAATGGGATCGAAGCCAGCCTCGACCTGCAACTGCCCCACGCCTGGCAACTGCAAGCCAACACCGCCATCGTCAAGGCCAAGTACGACGATTTTTCGGCCGTAGCGAACGGAGAAACCGTTTCGTACAACGGCAATCGGCCGACCGATGTTCCGCGCCGCACCGCCAACCTGTGGCTGAGCAAAGCAATCAACGAAGACCTGAAGGCCGGGGCTGGCGTGCGCTATGTCGATGCGCGTTTCGCAGACATGGCTAATCAGAATGAGTTGCCGAGCTACACCGTGGTCGATGCCACGTTGTCCTGGAAAGCGCTGCGCAATACGACGCTGGGGTTGCAAGTAAACAATCTGTTTGACCGGCAGTATGCGCAAAGCCAATACAATGAGGGGCAGCAATGGATTTTGGGTGAACCGCGGTCGTTCTTCGTCACCGCCGATTATCAGTTTTAAACCGTGGCGCCCCCTTCGCGAGCAGGCTCGCTCCCACATGGAACGCGGTCAAATGTGGGAGCGAGCCTGCTCGCGAAAGCGTCATCAGCAGCACCGAAAACCTCTAGAGAACCTGCATGACCTCGCTCAACCTCACAAACCTCGCCTGGACACCCCTGGGCCACGGCCATTGCCATCACCAGTTCAAACTGCGTGACGCCTCGCTGCACGTGGCCGCCGGTGAGTTTGTCGGGTTGATCGGCCCCAATGGCAGCGGCAAGACCAGCCTGTTGCGCTGCGCCTATCGTTTCAGCAAACCCGAGGCCGGCGAGGTCCAGCTCGAGCACCACAACGTCTGGAAGCAATCCTCACGCTGGTGCGCGCAACGCATCGCGGTGGTCCTGCAAGAATTTCCCGACGCCTTCGGCCTGACGGTCGAGGAAGTGGTCGCCATGGGCCGCACGCCGCACAAAGGCCTGTTCGACGGCGACACGATTGAAGACCAAAATCTCGCGACCCAAGCCCTGAAATCCGTCGGCCTCGAAGGCTTCGAAGACCATGCCTTCGCCACCCTCTCCGGCGGTGAAAAGCAGCGAGTAATCCTCGCCCGCGCCCTGGCCCAGCAACCGCAATTGCTGATTCTCGACGAGCCGACCAACCACCTCGACCCGCGCTATCAGCTTGAGCTTTTGCAACTGGTCAAACGCCTGAACATCGGCACCTTGGCGAGCATCCACGACCTCAACCTGGCCGCCGCGTTCTGCGATCGTCTGTACGTGATCAACCACGGCCGCATCGTCGCCAGCGGCACACCGAAAGAAGTCCTGACCGCCCCGCTGCTGCGCGATGTATTCGGCGTCGAAGCGCTGATCGATGGCCACCCCCTCCACGGCTACCCCCGAATCACCTGGATAACCCAACCATGACTGTGCGTTCCCTGCTGTGCGTCGCCCTGTTGCTGGGCAGTGCCCACGCCTTTGCCGAGGCGACGAAATATCCTTTGACCGTCCAGAGCTGCAACCGCGAAGTGACGTTCAAGCAAGCACCGAAACACGCGGTCAGCCACGACATCAACATGACCCAGATGATGCTCGCCCTCGGCCTCAAGCCGAGCATGGCCGGGTACAGCGGCGTCAGCGGTTGGAAATCCGTCACCCCGGACATGCAATCGTTGCTCGATGGTTTGCCGGAACTGGCGGCCAAGTACCCGTCGGTGGAAACCCTGCTCAACGCCAACGTCGATTTCTTCTTCGCCGGTTGGGATTACGGCATGCGCGTCGGCGGTGACCTGACGCCGCAAACCCTGCAACCGCTGGGCATCAACGTCTACGAACTGACCGAGTCCTGCGCGTTCGTGATGAAGCGTCCGGCGGCCACGCTGGAGGACACTTACAACGACCTGCGCAACCTCGGCAAAATCTTCGACGTGCAGGACCGCGCCAACACTTTGATCGCTGACATGCAGGTGCAAGCTGAAGAGGTGCGCAAGGATCTTCCCGCCGACAAACCCCGCGTCTTTCTCTACGACAGCGGCGAAGACCGGGCCATGACGTCCGGGCGTCTCGGCATGCCGCAAGCACTGATCGATGCCGCTGGCGGGCGCAATATTCTGGATGACGTCGAGGCCAGTTGGACCCGGGTCAATTGGGAGAACGTGGTCGAGCGCAATCCGCAGGTGATCGTGATCGTCGACTACGGCGAAGTCACCGCCGAGCAGAAGGAGCAATTCCTGCTCGACAACAAAGCCCTGCAATCGGTGGACGCGATCAAGAACCAGCGCTTTATCGTCATCCCCTACGTGCAGGCCACGCCGGGGATCGACAACGTGCTCGCGGTTGAAACCCTGGCCAAAGGGTTCCACGGCGAATGATCGAGCGTCGCTATGCCTTGCTGCTGATCGCCCTCGGCGCCCTGTTGCTGGTGTCGTGCGTGGTGTCCCTGGGCTTCGGCCCGGCGCGGGTGCCGGTGGAGGTGGTGTGGCGGATCTTGCTGCACAAGATGTTTGGTATCGGTGTGCCGGATTGGGCGGCTGGGCAGGAACATATTGTTTGGCTGATCCGCGTACCGCGCATGTTGCTTGGCGCATTGGTGGGTGCCGGGTTGGCGTTGATCGGCGCGGTGTTGCAAGCGGTGACGCGCAATCCGTTGGCGGATCCGCACCTACTGGGGGTCACATCCGGCGCCACGTTGGGCGCGGTGATTGTGGTGCTGCATGTCGGTGAAATCGTCGGGTTGCTGACCTTGCCGATTGCGGCGTTTATCGGTGCGTTGGCGAGCATGCTGATCGTGCTGATGATCGCCAATCGCAACGGGCGTCTGGACAGTGATCGGCTGCTGTTGTGCGGCGTGGCGGTGTCGTTCGTGATGATGGCGATTGCCAATTTGCTGCTGTTCATGGGCGATCACCGCGCGAGTTCGGCGGTGATGTTCTGGATGCTCGGCGGCCTCGGGTTGGCGCGCTGGGAATTGCTCGCGGTGCCGGCAGCGAGCGTGTTGCTCGGGCTGGTGTTGTTGCTCGGCATGGCCCGGCCGTTGAATGCGTTGATGGCGGGTGAGCAGACGGCGGTGACGCTGGGCTTGAATGCTCGTACGGTGCGGTTGCGGGTGTTTTTGATTGCTTCGCTGATGACCGGGGTGCTGGTGTCGATCAGCGGCTCCATCGGGTTTGTCGGGTTGATGGTGCCGCACATTGCGCGGCGGTTGGTCGGTGCTGAACATCGCAGATTACTGCCCGTCTGCGTTTTGCTCGGCAGCGTTTTCCTCGTCTGGGTCGACGTCGCCGCCCGCACCCTCATCGCCCCGGAAGACTTGCCGATCGGCGTCGCCACCGCTGCCATCGGCGGCCTGTTCTTCATCGGCCTCATGCGCCGCCGCTAATCCCACAAGAACACCATCGAACCCTGTGGGAGCGGGCTTGCTCGCGAATGCGGTGTGTCAGTCACCCTTGATGTTGCCTGATACACCGTATTCGCGAGCAAGCCCGCTCCCACATTTTGATCAGCGTTGTCTGTCACATGTTCGCCCCAATCTGGCGCAACCCTGCGCACCAGTGCATCCTCAGCGTTCCTTCCTGGTGCGCCGCCCTCCCCGCGCGACCGCTCTAACACGACATTTCCTTGCCAAAACCCGACCAGGCACAGCCCTTGCAAAACAGCCTTCAGTAGTCCGCCTCTGCCAATCAAAAAAAATACTAATGTTCACGGAGATCGCACAATGAAGCGTCGCAGCTTGATCAAGGCTTTCACACTCACGGCATCCATTGCCGCGATGGGCATGACCTGGACTGTCCAGGCCGCCGAGACCATCAAGGTCGGTATCCTGCATTCGTTGTCCGGGACCATGGCGATCTCCGAAACCTCCCTCAAAGACATGGCGTTGATGACCATCGACGAAATCAACGCCAAGGGTGGTGTGAACGGCAAGATGCTGGAACCGGTAGTGGTGGACCCCGCGTCGAACTGGCCGCTGTTCGCGGAAAAGGGCCGGCAGTTGCTGACCCAGGACAAAGTGGCCGTGGTGTTCGGTTGCTGGACGTCGGTGTCGCGTAAATCGGTGTTGCCGGTGTTCGAAGAACTCAACGGCCTGCTGTTCTACCCGGTGCAATACGAAGGCGAAGAGATGTCGCCGAACGTGTTCTACACCGGCGCCGCGCCGAACCAACAGGCGATCCCGGCGGTGGAATACCTGATGAGCGAAGAAGGTGGCAGCGCCAAGCGTTACTTCCTGCTGGGCACCGACTACGTCTACCCGCGCACCACCAACAAAATCCTGCGCTCGTTCCTGCACTCCAAAGGGGTGGCAGACAAGGACATCGAAGAGGTCTACACCCCGTTCGGTCACAGCGACTACCAAACCATCGTCGCCAACATCAAGAAATTCTCGGCCGGCGGCAAGACGGCGGTCATCTCCACGGTCAACGGCGACTCCAACGTGCCGTTCTATAAAGAACTGGCCAACCAGGGCCTGAAAGCCACCGACGTTCCGGTCGTGGCGTTCTCGGTGGGCGAAGAAGAACTGCGCGGCATCGACACCAAACCGTTGGTGGGCAACCTCGCGGCGTGGAACTACTTCGAGTCTGTGGAGAATCCGCAGAACAAGAAATTCGTCGCCGACTGGAAAGCCTACGCCAAGAAACACAACCTGCCGGGCGCCGATAAAGCGGTGACCAACGACCCGATGGAAGCCACCTATGTCGGCATCCACATGTGGGCGCAAGCGGCGGAAAAAGCCAAGTCCACCGACGTCGACAAGGTCCGCGAAGCGTTGGCCGGCCAGACCTTTGCCGCGCCGTCCGGTTACACCCTGACGATGGACCCGACCAACCACCACCTGCACAAACCGGTGATGATCGGCGAGATTCAGGCGGACGGGCAGTTCAACGTCGTGTGGCAGACCGAAGGCCCGATCCGCGCCCAGCCGTGGAGCCCGTTTATCGATGGCAACGACAAGAAGCCGGATTATGCGGTGAAGAGCAACTGAGGCGGATCCGGGTTTTGGGGAAGACTTGAAATCCACCCCTCACCCCAGCCCTCTCCCCAAAGGGGAGAGGGGGAAAGGGAGCCGATCTTCATGCTTTTCAAGGCCTGAGTTCGGCTCGATTTTGCAAGTCGCAGCATGTCTGCCAATCACCTCGGTCAGTCCCCTCGCCCCTTTGGGGAGAGGGTTAGGGTGAGGGGTCGATTCAAAGCCGAACACAGTCTCATCGGCCGCCGCTGAACAGGACACCACTAATGCCCACCGCCCTTTACCGCCTCATCCTCGCTATCGCGCTTTTATTGCCGATGGCCACCCAGGCCGGCGACGCCGAAGACTTCGTCGCGGCCAATCCCGTGCAGCAAGCCAAACTCCTGGAAACCTGGGCCGCGCAGCCCGATCCGGCCCGTGTCGAACTGATCAATGCCCTGCAACAAGGCGAGTTGACCGTCGACGGCCAACCGAAAACCCTGCGCCTGAATAATCGCCTGCGGGGTCTGATCGACACCGCATTGGCCAGCCACCAATTGCTCGCCGCCGACGCCAAAATCCGTCTGGCCGCCGCGCAGCAATTGCAGAAAAGTGCCAAACCGGCGCAGCTGAAATTCCTCGACCAGCAACTGGCTGGCGAAAAAGATGAAAGCGTTCACGCCGCCCTGAGCCTCGCGCTGGCCAACCTGCAACTGGTGGACACCGACCCCGCCGTGCGCCTCGCCGCCGTGCGTTTGCTCGGTGAAACCGGCGATCCGCTGGCCCGCACGCGTCTCGAAGGCTTGCTCGAACCCGGCGTCGAAGCCGATGCCAGTGTGCGCACAGCCGCCGAAACCAGCCTCGCTCAAGTCAAACGCAAACTGCTGATCGGCGAGTTGCTCGGGCAGGCATTCAGCGGCATGTCCCTCGGTTCGATTCTGCTGCTCGCGGCATTGGGCCTGGCGATTACGTTCGGATTGCTCGGCGTGATCAACATGGCCCACGGTGAGATGCTGATGCTCGGCGCCTACTCGACCTACGTGGTGCAATTGATGTTCCAGCGCTTCGCCCCGCAAGCCATCGAGTTCTACCCGCTGATCGCATTGCCGGTGGCATTTTTCGTCACCGCCGCCATCGGCATGGCGCTGGAGCGCACGGTGATTCGTCACCTCTACGGCCGCCCGCTGGAAACCTTGCTCGCAACCTGGGGCATTAGCTTGATGCTGATTCAGCTGGTGCGTCTGCTGTTCGGCGCGCAGAACGTAGAAGTGGCCAACCCGGCGTGGTTGTCGGGCGGGATTCAAGTGCTGCCGAATCTCGTGCTGCCCTACAACCGCATCGTGATCATCGCCTTCGCATTGTTTGTGGTGGTGCTGACCTGGCTGCTGCTGAACAAAACGCGGCTCGGTTTAAACGTGCGCGCCGTCACCCAGAACCGCAACATGGCCGCCTGCTGCGGCGTACCGACCGGGCGCGTGGACATGCTCGCCTTCGGCCTCGGCTCGGGCATCGCCGGCCTCGGCGGCGTGGCGCTGAGCCAGATCGGCAACGTCGGTCCGGACCTCGGCCAGAGCTACATCATCGACTCGTTCCTGGTGGTGGTGCTCGGCGGTGTCGGCCAATTGGCCGGTAGCGTGCTGGCCGCGTTCGGCCTCGGTATCGCCAACAAGATTCTCGAACCGCAAATCGGTGCCGTACTCGGCAAGATCCTGATCCTCGCGCTGATCATTCTGTTCATTCAGAAACGTCCGCAAGGCCTCTTCGCACTGAAAGGACGGGTGATCGACTGATGAACCAGCCTCTGATAGTCACGGCCACGCAAAAGGCCGGCCCCAAAGTCACGGTCGTCGTTGGCGCGGTGATCCTTGTTCTACTGCTGGCGTTGCCGCTGCTGTCGCTGCTATCGCCGGTCAGTGTCTTTCACGTTTCGGCCTACACGCTGACGCTGGTGGGCAAGATTCTGTGCTACGCCATCGTCGCCCTCGCGTTGGATCTAGTCTGGGGATACGCCGGTTTGCTGTCCCTGGGCCATGGCCTGTTCTTCGCCCTCGGCGGCTACGCGATGGGCATGTACCTGATGCGCCAGGCCTCGGGCGATGCGTTGCCGGCGTTCATGACCTTCCTGTCGTGGACCGAATTGCCGTGGTACTGGACCGGCACCAGCAGCTTCCTCTGGGCCATGTGTCTGGTGGTTTTGGCACCGGGATTGTTGGCGTTGGTGTTCGGCTTCTTCGCCTTCCGTTCGCGGATCAAAGGCGTGTATTTCTCGATCATGACCCAGGCCCTGACCTTCGCCGGGATGCTGCTGTTTTTCCGCAACGAAACCGGGTTTGGCGGCAACAACGGCTTCACCAATTTCCGCACGATTCTCGGGTTTGGCATTACCGAACCGGTGACCCGCGCGGTGTTGTTTTTCGCCACGGTGGTGTTGCTGGTGGCGAGCCTGTTTATCGGCTGGCGCCTGGCGCAAAGCAAGTTCGGTCGCGTGTTGACCGCACTGCGCGATGCCGAAAACCGCCTGATGTTTTGCGGCTACGACCCGCGCGGTTTCAAGCTGTTTGTGTGGGTGTTGAGCGCGGTGTTGTGCGGCCTGGCCGGCGCGCTTTACGTGCCGCAAGTCGGGATCATCAACCCGAGCGAAATGTCGCCGACCAACTCCATTGAAGCGGCGGTTTGGGTGGCGCTGGGTGGTCGCGGCACGCTGATCGGGCCGTTGCTCGGCGCCGGTGTGGTCAACGGCATGAAGAGCTGGTTCACCGTGGCGTTCCCGGAATACTGGCTGTTCTTCCTCGGGGCCCTGTTCATTGTCGTGACCTTGTATCTGCCCAAAGGCGTGATCGGTCTGCTGAAGAAAAGGGGTGAACAATGAGAGTCACAGCGACGGCGGAATTTATGCTCGAACCCGCGTTTTTCCCGGTGGAACCGAACAAGGACGCCGGCACCAGCCGCGACAGCATCGGCTTCGGCCAACGTGTCGGCCCCGGCCTGGACACGCGCCACGGCACGATCCTGACCCTGGAAGACATCAGCGTCAGCTTCGATGGTTTCAAGGCGTTGAACAATCTGAACCTGTACATCGGCGTCGGCGAATTGCGCTGCATCATCGGCCCCAACGGCGCGGGCAAGACCACGTTGATGGACGTGATCACCGGCAAGACCCGGCCGAGTCACGGCAAGGCCTGGTTCGGTGAAACCCTGGATTTGACGCAGATGAGCGAAGTGCAAATCGCCCAGGCTGGCATCGGTCGCAAGTTCCAGAAACCGACGGTGTTCGAAGCCTTGAGCGTGTTCGAAAACCTGGAACTGGCGCAGAAAACCGACAAGTCGGTGTGGGCGAGTTTGCGGGCGCGCCTAACCGGCGAACAGAAAGATCGCATCAGCGAAGTGCTGGAAACCATTCGCCTGACCACGTCGGTCAATCGCCCGGCGGGGTTGTTGTCCCACGGGCAGAAGCAGTTCCTGGAGATCGGCATGTTGCTCATGCAAGACCCGCAACTGTTGCTGCTCGACGAGCCAGTGGCGGGCATGACCGACGCTGAAACCGAATTCACCGCCGAGCTGTTCAAGCGCCTGGCCGGCAAGCATTCGCTGATGGTCGTGGAACACGACATGGGCTTCGTCGGCTCGATTGCCGACCACGTCACCGTGTTGCACCAGGGCAGCGTGCTGGCGGAAGGGTCGCTGGAGCAGGTGCAGGACAATGAGCGCGTGATCGAGGTTTACCTCGGGCGCTAGACCTGCAAATACATCCCCCCTGTGGGAGCGGGCTTGCTCGCGAAGACGGCGGCACATCCAACCTCTTTGCGACAGATACACCGCATTCGCGAGCAAGCCCGCTCCCACAGGGAATCGAGGAGAACTTTGAACATGCTGCAAGTCGACAAACTGCACCAGTACTACGGCGGTAGCCACATCCTGCGCGGCCTGACGTTTGACGTGAAGGTCGGCGAAGTCACGTGCCTGCTCGGGCGCAACGGCGTGGGCAAGACCACCCTGCTCAAATGCCTGATGGGTTTGCTGCCATCCAAGGAAGGCGCGGTGAACTGGGAAGGCAAGCCGATCACCACGTTCAAGCCGCATCAACGGGTGCATGCGGGGATCGCCTACGTGCCCCAGGGCCGGGAGATTTTCGGGCGGCTGACCGTGGAAGAAAACCTGCTGATGGGCCTGTCGCGTTTCCCCGGCAGCGAGGCGAAAGAAGTCCCGGCATTCATCTACGAGCTGTTCCCGGTGCTGCTGCAAATGAAACAGCGGCGTGGCGGTGATTTGTCCGGTGGTCAACAACAGCAATTGGCGATTGGCCGAGCCTTGGCCAGCCGTCCGCGCCTGCTGATCCTCGACGAACCCACCGAAGGCATCCAGCCGTCGGTGATCAAGGAAATCGGCGCGGTGATCAAGAAGCTTGCGGCTCGCGGCGACATGGCGATTTTGCTGGTGGAACAGTTTTACGACTTCGCCGCCGAACTGGCCGATCAGTACCTGGTGATGTCCCGGGGCGAGATCGTGCAACAGGGTCGCGGTGAAAATATGGAAGCCGAAGGTGTGCGCGGACTGGTTACGATCTAGTCTGTAGCGTCCTAACGATAATAAGACGATATGAATTTACCTGCCTCCACTGTCCTGTTTACCCCGAGCTGGCACGCCGAGCTGGAGCTGGGCTACGCCCGCTTCGGCGACAGCACGCGCCCGGTCCTGCGCCGGCATCAAGGTCCGCTGCGCGTGCAAAAACACCTGTACGCCGAAGGGCCTGAGGTGTGCCAGCACATCATCGTCCACCCGCCGGGCGGGATTGCCGGGGGTGATCGGCTGGACATCAGCGCCAGCGTCGGCAGCGATGCCTGGGCGCAAATCACCAGCCCCGGCGCCGCCAAGTGGTATCGCGCCGCCGGACCCGCTTATCAGCAGCTGGACTTGAACGTGGCGGCCGGTGCGACACTGGAATGGTTGCCCCAGGAGACGATCATTTTCAGCGCAGCCCAGGCCGAACTCAGCACCTCGATCAACCTTGAAGGCGATGCCCGATTGTTCTACTGGGACGTGGTGGCACTGGGTCGCCCGGCCAGTGGCGAACGCTTCGACCTCGGGCATTTCCAGGCAAAACTCGACATCCGCCGCGACGGCCAGTTGCTCTGGCACGAACGCCAGCGCATTGTCGGGAACGATGGCTTGCTCGACTCGCCGATCGGGCTGGACGGCCAACCGGTGTTTGCGACGTTGCTGGTGACCGGGGAAATCGACAGTGAACTGCTGGAAACCTGCCGCTCGCTGCCCAATGACGTACGCGGGGATCTGACCCAGTTGCCCGGGCTGTTGGTGGCGCGATGTTTGGCCAGCGAGGCATTGTTGGCACGGGGTTGGCTTATAGATTTGTGGCGATTGCTCAGGCCAGCGTTGCTCGGCCGAGAAGCCGTCCCCCCAAGAATATGGAGCACCTGAAACACGATTCCCCTGTGGGAGCGGGCTTGCTCGCGAAAGCGGTGTATCAGACACCGAAAATGTTGAATGCCAGTCCGCTTTCGCGAGCAAGCCCGCTCCCACAGGGGTTTTGTATTTACAGATCCGAATACCTTTTTTATCTGCCCAGATGGATTCCCAACGATGGACCTGACCCCACGCGAAAAAGACAAGCTGTTGATCTTCACCGCCGGCCTCGTCGCCGAGCGGCGTTTGGCTCGCGGCGTGAAACTCAATTACCCGGAAGCCATGGCCTACATCTCCGCGGCGCTGCTCGAAGGCGCCCGTGACGGTCGCACCGTGGCCGAGTTGATGCACTTCGGCACCACCCTGTTGAGCCGCGAACAGGTGATGGAAGGTATCCCGGAAATGATCCCCGAGATCCAGGTCGAAGCGACGTTCCCCGACGGCACCAAACTGGTCACCGTCCACCAACCGATCGCCTGAGGCCGCGCCATGACTTATCTCATTCGTGATGCGCTGCACGCCGACCTGCCGGCGATCCGCGACATCTACAACGATGCGGTACTCAACACCACCGCGATCTGGAACGAACAGGCCGTGGACCTGGGCAACCGCCAGGCATGGTTCAGCGCCCGGCAATCCCAGGGTTATCCGATCCTGGTGATCGTCGACGGTGATAACACCGTGCTGGGCTACGCTTCATTCGGTGACTGGCGGCCGTTCGACGGCTTTCGCCACACCGTCGAGCACTCGGTCTATGTGCGCAGCGACCAGCGCGGCAACGGCCTCGGCCCGCAATTGATGGTCGAGCTGATCGAGCGCGCCAGAGGCTGCGCCAAGCATGTGATGGTCGCCGCCATCGAAAGCGGCAATGCCGCTTCTATTCGTCTGCATGAACGCGCCGGTTTCCTGATCACCGGGCAGATGCCCCAGGTGGGCACCAAGTTCGGTCGCTGGCTGGACCTGACCTTCATGCAATTGACCCTCAATCCAGGCGCGGAGCCGCCGATCGCCAACAAGGAGTAACACCGATGAACGCCGCCCAACTGCGTCGCGTGAATGTTGAAAGCTTTGCGCACTATCGCCAGGGTTTGATCGATTTGCTGCTGGACGCCGTGGGGTATGGCGCCAGCGTCGGTTTCATGGCCGACCTCGATGCGACTCAGGCCCGGGCCTATTTCGATGAGGTCCAGGCCAACCTGAACAAAGGCAATGTGTTGCTGTGGGTGGTGGTCAAGGATGAGCAGGTGCAGGCCAGCGTCCAGTTGACCCTGTGCCAGAAGGCCAACGGCCTGAACCGTGCCGAGGTGCAGAAACTGCTGGTGCGTGAACACGCCCGCCGTCGCGGCCTCGGCCAGCAATTGATGAGTGCTTTGGAACTCGCCGCCCGCCAGCACAAGCGCGGCATGCTCTACCTCGACACCGAGGCCGGCTCCCCTGCCGAAGACTTCTACAAGGCGTTGGGTTACACCCGCGCCGGGCAGATCCCCGACTACGCCTGCGACCCCGCCGGCAACTATCGGCCGACCGCCCTCTACTACAAGATTCTGCAAGGAGTGAATGGATGATTCCCGGTGAATACCAGATCCAGCCCGGCGACATCGAGCTCAACGCGGGCCGCCGCACCCTCAGCCTGAAGGTGGCCAACAGCGGCGACCGGCCGATCCAGGTCGGCTCGCATTACCACTTTTTCGAAACCAACGACGCCCTGACCTTCGACCGTGCCGCCAGCCGCGGCATGCGCCTGAACATCCCGGCCGGCACCGCCGTGCGCTTCGAACCGGGGCAGAGCCGCGAGGTCGAGCTGGTCGATCTGGCCGGGCATCGGCGAGTTTTCGGGTTTGCCGGGCGGGTCATGGGTGACCTCTGATTAATGCGGTGTCTGTACTGACCCCTTCGCGAGCAGGCTCGCTCCCACAGGTGATCGCATTCCCCTGTGGGAGCGAGCCTGCTCGCGAAAGTGAGCGCAGCGAACGATTTCATATTCAATTGAATTCCAAGGCGAACACATGAAGATTTCCCGTCAAGCCTACGCCGACATGTTCGGCCCCACCGTCGGCGACAAGGTGCGCCTGGCCGACACCGAGCTGTGGATCGAAGTGGAAAAAGACTTCACCACCTATGGCGAAGAAGTGAAGTTCGGCGGCGGCAAGGTCATCCGCGATGGCCAGGGCCAGAGCCAATTGCTCGCCGCCGAGGTGGTCGATACGGTGATCACCAACGCCCTGATCGTCGACCACTGGGGCATCGTCAAGGCCGACGTCGGCCTCAAGGACGGGCGCATCGCCGGGATCGGCAAGGCCGGCAACCCGGACGTGCAACCGGACGTGACCATCGCCATCGGCGCCAGCACCGAAGTCATCGCCGGTGAAGGCATGATCCTCACCGCCGGCGGCATCGATACGCACATTCACTTCATCTGCCCGCAGCAGATCGAAGAAGCGCTGATGAGCGGCGTCACCACCATGATCGGCGGCGGCACCGGCCCGGCCACGGGCACCAATGCGACGACCTGCACCTCCGGGCCGTGGCACCTGGCGCGCATGCTCCAGGCGGCGGATGCGTTCCCGATGAACATCGGCCTCACCGGCAAGGGCAACGCCAGCCTGCCAGAACCGTTGATCGAGCAGGTCAAGGCCGGCGCCATCGGCCTCAAGTTGCACGAAGACTGGGGCACCACCCCGGCCAGCATCGACAACTGCCTGACTGTCGCCGATCAGTACGACGTACAAGTGGCGATCCACACCGACACCCTCAACGAATCCGGTTTCGTCGAAACCACCCTCGCCGCGTTCAAGGGCCGTACCATCCACACTTATCACACCGAAGGCGCGGGTGGCGGTCATGCCCCGGACATCATCAAGGCCTGCGGCTTTGCCAATGTGTTGCCGAGCTCGACCAACCCGACCCGTCCGTTCACCCGCAACACCATCGACGAACACCTGGACATGCTGATGGTCTGCCATCACCTGGACCCGAGCATTGCCGAAGACGTAGCCTTCGCCGAAAGCCGCATCCGCCGCGAAACGATTGCCGCCGAAGACATCCTTCACGACCTCGGTGCGTTCTCGATGATCAGCTCCGACAGCCAGGCCATGGGCCGCGTCGGTGAAGTCATCACCCGCACCTGGCAGACCGCCGACAAGATGAAAAAGCAGCGCGGCCCGTTGCCCCAGGACGCTGAAGGCAACGACAACTTCCGCGCCAAACGCTACATCGCCAAGTACACCATCAACCCGGCGATCACCCACGGCATCAGCCATGAAGTGGGTTCCATCGAAATCGGTAAATGGGCCGACCTGGTGCTGTGGCGCCCGGCGTTCTTCGGGGTCAAGCCGACGCTGATCCTAAAGGGTGGCGCCATCGCCGCCAGCCTGATGGGCGACGCCAACGCTTCGATCCCGACGCCACAACCGGTGCACTACCGCCCGATGTTCGCCAGCTACGGCGGCTCGCTGCACGCCACCAGCCTGACCTTTATCAGTCAGGCCGCGCAGGAAGCGGGATTGCCCGAGGCGCTGGGTTTGAAGAAGAAAATCGCCGTGGTCAAAGGGTGCCGCGAGGTGCAGAAAACCGACTTGATCCACAACGATTACCTGCCGAACATCGACGTCGATCCACAGACTTATCAGGTCAAGGCCGATGGTGTGTTGCTGTGGTGCGAGCCGGCGGAAATCCTGCCAATGGCTCAGCGTTACTTCCTGTTTTAAGCCGCAAAAAGCCCCGATGCGCAACACATCGGGGCTTGATCAATCACAGGCGATCCGTACACAGGAATATCGACGACCGGTGAATACCACCTGCGCTTTCCCGCATCCTGACAGGCCACATTCAACAGTGTTTACCCGCTCCTGAAGGGGCTAAGATGCTGCTCCATCATCGGTCATTTTTTGTTCGGAACCATCGTCCATGCGCCTAAGCGAATTCATCGTGGTTGAGGTTGATCGTATCGTCGATGAGTGGGAGCACTTCGCCCGCGTCATCACACCGGATGAAAACCTCGATCGCATCACCCTGCGCGATCACGCCCGCTCCATTCTGCTGGCGGCCGCCCGGGACATGAACACCGCCCAGACCGCCCAGGAACAAGCCGCCAAGGCCATGGGTGACGGCCCGGAAAAAACCCCAAGCCTGGATCAGGCCGCCGCCAGCCATGGCGAACTGCGGCATAACGTCGGTTTCGATCTGGTGCAGATGACGTCCGAGTTCCGCCATCTGCGGGCCGCCGTGATTCGCCTGTGGGTCAATAGCCTGCAAGCCCCGGACATGGCGTACTTCCAGGACATGATCCGCTTCAACGAAGCCATTGACGAAGCCCTGGCTGAATCGACGGCGGCCTATGCCGAGCAGGTCAACCACTCGCGCGACATCTTCCTGGCGATCCTCGGCCACGACCTGCGCGCACCGTTGCAGGCGGTGAGCATGTCCACCGAGTTGTTGCAGCGCAAAGTGAATCTTGAAGGCGATGCCCTGACCTGTTTGCACCATATCCAGCGTGGCACCCGGCACATGGCGGTGATGGTCGCCGATTTACTGGAACTGGTGCGCAGTCGCCTGGGCAAGAGCCTGCCGATCGAACCCGGCCCGATGGACATGGCCGATGCGGCGCATGAGGCGATCGCCCAGGCCTGCGCCGGCAACCCCGAGTGCGATCCCATCATCAGCATCACAGGCGACACCCGAGGCACCTGGGATGCCGGGCGCATCGCGCAGTTGTTGCAGAACCTGATCGGCAATGCGTTGCAGCATGGCACGAACAAACGCGATGTCACGGTGACCCTCATCGGCGAGCCCGACGCGGTGCGCCTTACGGTGCATAACTTTGGCGTACCGATTCCGGAGGATGCGATCAGCACAATCTTCGACCCGCTGGTGCGCACGGCCAGTGAAGAACTCGGCCAGCCATCGACCAGCCTTGGCCTGGGATTGTTTATCGTCAAGGAAGTGGTGACCGCTCATCGGGGGACGATTGAGGTCAGTTCGAATGAGGTGGCGGGGACTTTGTTTACGGTGGTGTTGCCGCGCAAGGCTTGATACCGGGTTATCGTTCTTCGCGAGCAAGCCCGCTCCCACAGGGTTTTGCGGTGTACACAAATCCCCTGTGGGAGCGGGCTTGCTCGCGAAAGCGCCCGAATAGACAACACAGCGACATCAGAACCGCCTACTCAACCACCAACCGCCCCAACCGCTGCTTGAGCATCCGGTTCTCAGCCCGCAGTTGCTGGACCTCTTCAAGCAAGTCCAGCGCCAGGGCGACGCCTTCCCATTCCAGTTCCAGGTCGCGCCGCAGCTTGGCGGCGCGTTTGGCCAGGGCCAGTTCGTAATCGTTGAAACGCCAATCCTTGGGCGCGGAGCCCTGAGGTTCGAGGATGCCGTGTTCGACGATTTCGATCACGTAGACGTCCGACAGGTCGGTCGCCTCACAGAATTCTGCCATGTCCAGTTGAACGATCAGGGGACTGCTCATAGTCAGTAGCTCCATGGTTCTAGCGGATCAGAAATTTTCTCTCGGGTCGAATGCGGCTTTCTTCGCCAGTTCCTGCCACAACGCCTTGGTCTCATCATCCAAGACTTTAGGCATGACGGCCTTGAGTTGCACGAACAGGAAGCCCCGTTCACCCTTTTTGTTCATCAAACCGTGGCCCTTGGCGCGCATGCGCTGGCCGTTCTGGCTACCGGCCGGAACCTTGAGGTTGATCTTGCCGGTCAGGGTCGGCACCGCCACTTCCGCGCCCAGCGCCAGTTCCCACGGTGCCAGCGGCAAAGTGATGATCAGGTTCTCGCCTTCGACGTCGAATTTAGGGTGCGGTGCAAAACGGATGATCAGGAACAAGTCACCATTCGCAGCGCCGCCGGTCCCCGGAGCGCCCTGGCCCTTGAGGCGGATACGCTCGCCGTCGGTCACACCGGCCGGGATCTTCACGTTCAGGCTTTTAGGTGTGTTGCTCACATGCTGGCCGGCTGCGTTGTATTGCGGCACCTGGAAGGTGACCTTCTTCGATTCGTTCGAGAGGGTTTCTTCCAGAAAAATCCCAAGTTCCATTTCCACGTCTTGCCCTCGACGTCCCGTACTGCGACGCGACTCACCACCACCAAAACCAGGACCCCGGTTGCCGAAGATCGAACTGAAGAAGTCCGAAAAATCGCCCGTGTCCTGACCGCCACCAAAACCGCCGCCGCCACGCCCCTGCCAACCCGGCGGGCCCTGGAACGGCTGGCCGTGCTGGCCGTATTTGCGCAAGTCGTCGTATTCGGCGCGTTTGTCCGCACTTTTCAGCGCTTCATAGGCTTCCGAGGCGTCCTTGAACTTGGCCTCGGCGTCCTTTTCCTTGCTGACGTCTGGGTGGTACTTGCGAGCCAGCTTGCGATAGGCGGCCTTGATCGTCTTATCGTCCGCGGTCGGTTCCACACCGAGAATCTTGTAATAGTCTTTGAAGTCCATCTAAGGATCACCATCCGTTATCAAAATCGCGCCGTCACCGGCAGCATGCGCGCATTAACAGCCACCGGGTTGACCGATCTCAAGGTTGTGACCGGGCAGCGCATCAGAAGTTTATCGGCAGCGGCTGGCGGTTCTTGCGACCGCCAAATGGCTGCCAGGGTCGATGCAGACAAGTTTGGGGCATCGGGCCAGCTTATCAAGGCGCTATTGATGATGATTTAGCGGATAGTCGGCCTTCGAATCTTCGCCGCACTGGCATACACTGCGCGGCCGTTTTTTAACCGGAACTCGAAAGACATGAAAAACGCATCCCCAGCCCGTGCCTGTGGTATCGACTTCGGCACGTCCAACTCCACCGTCGGTTGGCTGCGCCCCGGCATGGAAACGCTGATCGCGCTGGAGGACGACAAGATCACCCTGCCTTCGGTGGTCTTCTTCAACATCGAAGAACGCCGCCCGGTGTACGGCCGGCTGGCGCTGCACGAGTACCTGGAAGGCTACGAAGGCCGGTTGATGCGCTCGCTCAAGAGCCTGCTGGGTTCCAAGCTGATCAAGCACGACACCAGCGTCCTCGGCACGGCGATGCCGTTCAAGGACCTGCTCGGGCTGTTTATCGGCCAGTTGAAGAAGCGCGCCGAAGCCGCCGCCGGTCGCGAGTTCGAGGAAGTGGTGCTGGGTCGCCCGGTGTTCTTCGTCGACGACGATGAACTGGCCGACCAGGAAGCGGAAAACACCTTGGTCGACGTGGCCCGCGCTATCGGCTTCAAGGACGTGTCGTTCCAGTACGAACCGATTGCTGCCGCGTTCGACTACGAGTCGACCATCGAAAAAGAAGAGTTGGTGCTGATCGTCGACATCGGCGGTGGTACGTCCGACTTCTCGCTGGTGCGCCTGTCGCCCGAGCGCCGCATGCACGACAACCGCCACGATGACATCCTCGCCACCGGCGGCGTGCACATCGGCGGGACCGATTTCGACAAGCAGCTGAGCCTGCAAGGCCTGATGCCGCTGTTCGGCTATGGCAGCCGCATGAAGAGTGGCGCCTACATGCCCACCAGCCACCACATGAACCTGGCGACCTGGCACACCATCAACTCGGTGTACTCGCAGAAATCGACCCTGGCCCTGGGCAGCATGCGCTACGACATCGAAGACACTGGCGGCATCGATCGCCTGTTCAAGCTGATCGACCAGCGCGCCGGCCACTGGCTGGCCATGGAAGTGGAAGAAACCAAGATCCAGCTGACCCACGCCGACAGCCGCCACGTGCCGCTGGACCGCATCGAGCCAGGCCTGAGCGTGGAACTGACCCGCGCATTGTTCGAATCAGCCATCGACAACCTGCTGGAGCGCGTGCGCAACAGCGTCACGCAACTGTTGAACGACGCCAACGTGCGGGTTGATCAGGTGGATACGGTGTTCTTCACCGGCGGTTCGAGCGGGATTCCGGCGCTGCGCAACAGCGTCTCGGCGATGCTGCCAAACGCACGGCATGTGGAAGGCAACATCTTTGGCAGTATCGGCAGCGGTTTGGCGATTGAGGCCATGAAGCGTTACGGGTCGATGGACTGATCCAGAACCGAGTCGCGCCCTTCGCGGGCAAGCCACGCTCCCACATTTGACCGCATTTCCCTGTGGGAGCGGGCTTGCCCGCGAAGAGGCCAGATCAGGCAATACACATCGACCTGATCAAACCATCCCCACCAGCTTCAACTCACTCTTCAAATACGCGTAATAAATCGGCCCCGCCACCACTCCAGGCAGGCCGAACGCGGCTTCGAACACCAGCATTGCCAGCAGCAACTCCCACGACTTGGCACTGATCTGCCCGCCGACGATGCGCGCGTTGAGGAAGTATTCGAGCTTGTGGATAAAGATCAGGTAGCCCAGCGCCGCCACGGCGACCCAGATCGACAGCGACAAGCCGACGATGGTGATCAGGGTGTTCGACATCAGGTTGCCGATCACCGGCAGCAGGCCGAGCAGGAACGTCAGCACGATCAGGGTTTTGGTCAACGGCAGCTTGATGCCGAACATCGGCAGAATCAGCGCGAGGAAGATCGCGGTGAAGAAGGTGTTGAGCAGGGAAATCTTGATCTGCGCAAACACAATGTTACGAAAGGCCTGGACCAGCAGGTGCAAGCGGTCGAACAGGGCGGCGGCCAGCGGCTTGCGCTTGGTCACGTCCGGCGCACGCTGCAAGGCGATGATTGCGCCCAGCACCATGCCGATCAGCAGCGTCACGAACATGTGCGCCGCATCCTTGCCCACCAGTTGCAAGTCGCTGAGGTGTTTGCTCATCCACTCGCCGATGGCCACCCGGAACTCGGCGGCACTGGCCGGCAGGTAGGCGTCGATGAACGGCGGCAGTTGCCCGCGGGCGCGATCGACCACTTGCATGAATTTGTCGAGGGAAGCGCCGGGGTTTTCCGCTTCGTGCAGCAGGAAGCTGATTGCACCGGCGAAGATCAACGCCAGCACACTGACCACCAACGTGCCGAGCAACGCCACCGCCAGCCAGCGGGCGCGGCGACCTTCGATCAGCCGCTGCAATTGCGGCGTGAGCATGTTGACCAGTTCGAACACCAACAACCCGGCCAGCAGGCTCGGCAGCAGGCGCAGAGGGATGACCAGTAGCAAACCACCGAAGATGATGACCCAACTGATTAACAGCAAGACGTGACGTTGAGAAAACGTTGGCATACAGCCTCAAAACGAACGACATAAAAGGATGGGCAGTCTGCCAGCGATCCGGGGCCAGCACTAGGGATTGTGTAGGTCGACCTTAGTGGGGGGACTGACGGCTTTTTTCAGTGCCCTGACTGGCCTCTTCGCGAGCAGGCTCGCTCCCACAGTGGATCTGTGTTCACCGGGCAAATGTGGGAGCGAGCCTGCTCGCGAAGAGGCCCTCACAGCCCCCACATTCTCCGGACCAATTCCTACTTTTTCTTCAGGCAATCACTCATGAACGCCTTGCGCGCATCGCCCTTGAGCGCCTGTGTGGCGGCGGTGGCGTTGCAGGTTTTCATTTTCTCTTGCTGCGGGGTCAGGGCTTTGGCGTCATTGGCGGCCGGGGCGGCTTTGAGGCACGTGCTCATGAATGTCTTGCGCTCATCGCCCTTGAGGCTTTTCGCGGTAGCGTCGGCATTGCAGGTGGTCATTTTGTTCTGTTGGGCCGTGGCGGCGAAGCCCTGGGAGCAGAGCAGCAAACCGATCATCAACAAAGGGACACGCAACATCTTCATGGAGTTTTCTCCTTGTTACCGCACCGATGGATGCGGCCTCGCCCTGAAGTGTAGACAAACCCCGTTACACCTTCACCTGGTCTCAAGATGACTGCGTCGATATTGCTCCGGCGTGCATCCGGCCTGGCGTTGAAACATCGCGATAAACGCTGAACCGGTGCTGTAGCCCATGTCAAAAGCGATGTCCTGAATGCTGCGCTGGCTGTCCAGCGCCTCGATCGCCGCCAGGAACCGCAGGCGTTGTCGCCACTCGCCGAAACTCATGCCCAACTCGCGCACGAACTGCCGGGCCAGGGTGCGTTCGCTGACGTGAATCTGCGCCGCCCAGTCCGCCAATGGCCGGTTATCCCCAGGTTCGGCCTGCAAGGTTTCGAGTATCCCAAGCAACCCGGGACTGCTGGCGTAGGGCAAATAACACGCGTGCTCGGGCGCTAGTTGCAACTGATCCACCAGCACCTGGGCCAGGCGTACGTCGGCTTCGCGCTCGGGGATTTTCACGTCCCGGGCGGCGAAGTCCTTGAGGATCGCCTTGAGAATGTCGCTGATCGCCAGGGTGCAGGCCTGTGGCGGCAGATCACGGCACAGCAACGGCGCCAGGCACACCGCGCGGTAGTTGATCGGCTGGTTGCTGTAGAAACTGTGCTCGGTGTGCGGCGGCACCCACACCGCGTACTGCGGCGGCGACATGAAGCGGCTGTTGCCGATCTCCATGTGCAACACGCCATTGGCCGAATACTCCAGCGTGCCCCACGGGTGGGTGTGCGCCGAGGCGTATTCGTGGGTGTCGAAGTCGGCGTAGCGGAAGTACACCGGGGCCGGCAATTCGCTGAAATCTAGCAGATCGATGTGTTTACTGGTCATGCTGTCCGTCATCCGGGGCCGATTGTCTGGATCGCAGTATAGGCTTGCATCCAGACAGGCGGATAATTGGCCCTCATCAATGTTCTGGTTTCTCTCCCATGCAATACGCGTTTCCCCTGCTGACCATTTTTATCTGGGCCGGCAACACCGTGATCACCAAGATGTCCGCCGGCGCGATTTTTCCCGCCGAGATCGGCTTCTACCGCTGGCTGCTCGCCGGGATTTTGTTCACGCCATTTCTGCTCAAACCGGTGATTGCCCATTGGCCGATGATTCGCCCGAATCTGGGCAAGATTTTCGTCCTCGGCGTGCTCGGCATGGCGGTTTATCAGAGCCTGGCCTACTTCGCCGCCAGCCTGACCTCGGCCACCAACATGGGCATCATCCTGTCGCTGATGCCGCTGATGTCCCTGGCGATGGCGATTATCAGCCTCGGCCAACGCCTGACCGCCGGAGCGCTGACGGGTGCCGTGTTGTCCTTTGCCGGGGTTTTGGTGGTGGTGTCGTCGGGCAGCCTGTGTGCATTGCTGGAGCACGGGGTGAACATGGGCGACGCCATGATGCTGATCGCGACCCTGGCCTACGCGATCTACAGCACGCTGTTGAAGAAATGGCAGCTGCGTCTGCCGCCGCTGGTGTTGTTGTATATGCAGATATGGGTGGCGGTGCTGGTGCTGTTTCCGCTGTTCGTGATCTCGCCGAAAATCGGCCTGACGATGCAAAACATTCCACTGGTGCTCTACGCCTGCCTGCTGGCCTCGATGGTTGCGCCATTGATGTGGATGCAAGCCGTGGTGCGCCTGGGCCCGAGCCGGACCACACTGTTTTTCAACTTGCTGCCGGTGATTACCGCGCTGATTGCGGCGGTGGTGCTGCATGAGCAGTTGGCGATGTATCACCTGGTGGGTGGGATGTTGACGTTGGGTGGGGTGATTCTTTCGGAGCGGTGGACCACCGTTTTGGGCCGCAAGATTCGCGTTGCCTGAGCGGGCGCCTTCGCGAGCAAGCCAGCTTCCTCATTTGGAATGCGTTCCCCTGTGGGAGCGGGCTTGCTCGCGAAGAACGATGACTCGGTCTGAAGGTTAAACCCCGGCGGCTTTCAACCGCGCCGCATGCTCCACAAACAAGCGCACCGGATCCGCGCCCTTCCCCACCAGCCCCAGCGACTGGTTGACGATATCGAAGTGGTCCAGCGGATATTCGTCCCCAATCACCGTCCCCAGGTGCGAGCTATAGCGCCCGACCATCCCGTCGCAATGCCCGGCTTCGCGCACGAACGTTGTCGCAAACAACCGGCAAAAACGATTGGTCCCGTCGAACAGATTGCCGCCGCGATCGGTTTTGCCCGGCTGCAACGTCCCGGACCAGGAGTAATAACGCACGCCGTTGACCTCTTCCGGCCCCTGCCCGCCCCAGGTTTCAGGCAGGCCCTGTGGATAACGCTGGTTGAATTGCGCCACGCCTTCGGTCGTCAGGGAATGGTGGGACGCGTTGATATCTACCGGCAGTTTCGGTCCGCGATAGCCGGTTTCCAGCAGGCTCATCAACGCACCAAACACCCGCAATAAAAAACTGAGCAACCGGCCCTTGGCGCTGTCCGCCGGGTAATGCTTGTGCAGGTAATCCGCCAGTTCCGAGCCGTGATTGGGGCCAGCTACCGATGTAACCGAAGCCACCCGGTCCGGGCGTTTGGCGGCGGCGTAACGTGCGGTCAGCGAGCCCTGGCTGTGGCCGATAAGATTGACCTTCTCGGCGCCAGTTTCCCGCAGGATTTCGTCGATCCGCGCCAGCAATTGCTCGCCGCGTATTTCGGTGGAATTGAGCGGCGACACCTGCACCGCAAACACCGTCGCGCCACCCCGGCGCAACGCCGCGACGATCCCGTACCAGTAGGGATACAGCAGCAAGCGGATAAACCCGAGCATTCCCGGGACCAGCACCAACGGGTAACGCGTGGCGGAACCTTGCGACATGGGCGGACATCCTTGTGATCTGTGAGGTGGCGCAAGGCGGGATGCAAGACATCAGCCAAGCATCGCCAGCGAACATGACCAGTCTATGACATCCGCCAAACACGCTTTACTTCAACCCCACTACACCCGTCACGATCAACCCGACCGATACCAGTTTCACCACGGTCAGGCTTTCGCCCAACAGCGCAAAGCCGAGAAACACCGTGCCCAATGAACCGATGGCGGTCCAGATCGGGTAGGCGATGCTCACCGGCAATTCGCGCATGGCCAGGGTCAGGAAGTAAATCCCGGCAATCGCCGCCACGACCGTGATCACCGACGGCCAGAGCCGGGTGAAGCCTTCGGCGTACTTCATGCCCATGGCGAAGGTGACTTCAAACCCGGCGGCGATCAGCAAAAACAGCCAGGCCATTTAGAACTCCCCGGCCAATGCCAGCAGGCGCTGTTCGGCCTCGGCGACGGAAACCTGGAATGTCCGCTCAGCCGACTCTTCACCCTCGGCGGCGATCACGGTGATGTCAGTGATACCGATGAAACCCAGGGCCGTGCGCAGCAATGTATCGGCGTGGTTCAGCGCCTCCAGCTCCCCGCCCGGCCCGAAGCCGAACCCACCGCGACTGGTGACGATCAGCGCCTTTTTACCCTTTACCAGCGGCTCATACTGCGCCACGCCATTGTCCAGGGTGTGATTGAAGGTCAAACCGAGCCGCACAATCTGATCGATCCAGGCCTTGAGGCCGCTGGGCACGCTGAAGTTGTGCATCGGTGTGGAAATCACTAGCAGATCGTGGCCGAGCAACTCGCCGACCAGTTCATCACTGAACGCCAGATCGGCTTGCATCGACAGCGGCCGGGCCTCGGGCTCGGGGTAAAACGCCGCCGCGACGAACGCCTCGTTGACCGGCGGAATCAACGCCCGGCCGACCTCACGACGGGTCAGGCGCGACTGCGGATGGCGCGCCTGCCACGCCGACAAAAAAACCTCCGCCAGGCGCCGGGAATGGGAACGCTCACCACGGGGACTGGCATGAATCGCAAGAATTGTGCTCATCTGAATCTCCTGAAGGGCTACACTGAAAACTGCTTATGGCGTGCAGCTTGTGGCTCACAATCACCCTCTTCAAATGATCAAAAGTCAGTCAGGATGAATTAATTTCATCCATGGAGTATTCATGTTCGCCTCGTTGCCGCTGACCGCCCTGCGCGCCTTTGAATCCGCCTCGCGCTTGCTGAGCTTCAAGGCCGCCGCCGAAGAACTGTCGGTGACGCCCACGGCGATTTCCCATCAGATTCGTGCGTTGGAGAACTGGCTCGGCATTGCGCTGTTCGAACGGCTGCCGCGACAGGTGCGCCTCACCGAGGGCGGCGAACGTCTGTTCCAGAGCCTGCACGGTGCTTTGTTGGACGTGGCGCAGAGCGTCGACACCCTGCGACCGCAACGCAGCAGCGCCAGCCTGACGATTTCCACCACCGCCGCGTTCGCCGCGTTGTGGCTGGTGCCGCGACTGGGGCGTTTCTATGCCCGGCATCCCGGGATCAACCTGCGGCTCGATACCCATTGCGAAGTCATCGACCTGCATCAGGACGCCAGCGTTGATCTGGTGGTGCGCTATAGCCTCGGTGACTACCCGAACCTGTATGGACAGAGCCTGTTCGATGAATCCTTCGGCGTTTATGGTTCGCCCGAACAAGTGGCGCTGGCCGGCAGCCGAGTGCCGACATTGATCAGCGTGCGCTGGCACAATTCCAAGCTGTACGCCCACGGCTGGGAGGCCTGGTGCGCGGAGTCCGGCGAAACCTGGCTGACCGGTCAACCGGCGGTACGCGAATACGACGAAGAGCATTACGCCCTGCAAGCGGCGATTGCCGGGCAAGGCTTGGTGCTGGCCAGCAACATTCTGGTATCCGAAAGCGTGGCCAGCGGTTTGCTGGTGCCTTACAAGTCTGAGGTTCAGGTGGATGGCGCAGGCTATAGCGCCCTTTGCGTGCCGGGACGCGAACGGCATCCGCCAGTGCGGGCGTTTTTCGAATGGCTGCGCGAAGAGGCGCAGGCGTCAGGGCATGTCTTGCGTGATCCAGATCAACAAAGGCTGACCGCTGGTTCAATTACATAAAACTTTCTGCAGCGCTCATCACTCACACCTTAAGTAGCGATCACGTCCCTAGAGGCGTGACGCAAACCGGATTAGCCTCCAGGAGATCGAGATGAGCGACATGCATTTGTCTGATGTAACCACCCTGCGTGAGCGGGCCCGCAAGAATGTCGAAAACGGCGCCGTGACCGAGAGCTACAGTGCCGACCTCGACGAGGTGTTGCGCCTGCTCAACGAATCGCTGGCCACCGAATTGGTCTGCGTGTTGCGCTACAAGCGCCACTACTTCATGGCCAACGGGCTCAAGGCCCATGTGGCCGCCGACGAATTCCTCGAACACGCGAACCAGGAAGCCGAACACGCCGACCGCTTGGCCGAGCGCATCGTGCAACTGGGCGGCGAGCCGGAGTTCAACCCCGACCTGCTGTCGAAAAACTCCCATGCGCAATACGTGGCCGGCAACAACCTCAAGGAGATGGTCTACGAAGACCTGGTCGCCGAGCGGATAGCCATCGACAGCTACCGCGAGATCATCCAGTACATCGGCGAAAAAGACCCGACCACCCGGCGCATCTTCGAAGACATCCTGGCTCAGGAAGAAGAGCATGCCGACGATATGGCTGACATTCTGAAAGACCTGTAGCGCCTGCGGGACCGCCTTCGCGAGCAAGCCCGCTCCCACATTTGACCTGTATTCATTCGCAGATCTAATGTGGGAGCGGGCTTGCTCGCGAAGGCGTCTTCACAGACGCCATAGATTTACTTGGTTGGCTTGACGGTAACCGGCGCCTTCCCAGCCTTCATCTGCTCCAGCAACGGCGCGCACTGGTTAGGCTCGCCGCCACTCGGCGCCACCAGCGCCAACAACCCTGCCGCCGGCGCAGCAATCACGCCCAGCGCCACCATCCCCGCGCCACGCAGCAACAACGGCACGGCTTTCACCCCGGCGCTCGGCTTGATGAACTTGCCCTGCACGTACAGCGGCGAACGCAACGAAATCAACCGCCAACCCTTGGATTCCGGGGTGATGGTCAGGTCCAGTTGTTCCGTCGCCATGTTCGCGGTGCCATCGATGTAGATGATTGCGTTCTCGGTATCGAAGACAAACAACCGGGTGGTTGCCAGGCCGGTCTTGATGTCGAAGTCCGCCGCCGCGCAGTTGATCTTCACTTCTTTGTCGCCAAAGATCTTGCCGACCACGTAGTTGCCGACGTTGAGCCCGGCCAGCTCCATCAACTCGCGGCTGATGGCGCCGTCGTTGATCAGCATTTTCAGCTTGCCGTTGGACGTGCCCAGCAACTTGGCCACCGAATTGCCGCGACCCGAGATATCCGCGTCGCCGTTCAATTCGCCGAAACTGGTTTTCATCGGTTCAAAAGTTGGGAACAACTGTTTGAGTTTGAAACCGCGAGCGGTGAGCTTCGCCTGGCCTTCCAACGGTTCGGTACGGCCATTGAGGCGAATCTGCGCATCGAGCTTGCCGCCGGCCACGCCGAAGCGCAGGGGCTCCAGGCTGAGCACGCCATCCGTCAGCACCAGATGGGTATAAAGGTCGGTGAACGGCAGTTTTTCGCTGTGGACAATGCGTTTGCCCGTGAATTCGACATCAGCGTCCATATCCCGCCAGCGCTCGGTCTTGAACTCTTCGACCGGCAGCACCTTGTCCGCCGGCTGCTTGCTTTCGCCGCCACGGGCCTTTTGCTTGGCATTGGAATCGGCGCCGATCAATGGCGCGAGGTCGGCAAACAGCAGTTGATTGGAAACCAGCGAGCCGCTGAGTTTCGGCCGCGGCTGACTGGCGACGTACGCCAGGTCGCCATGGATATCGCTGTCGCCGATCTTGCCGTTGAAGCCTTCATAGCGGAACTGCGCGCCAGCCGCGTCATGCAGCTTGGCGGTCAAGTGACCGTCGGTGGCATAAGGCGGCGAGTCCGGCAGGGTGACGCCGGTCAGCGGATACAGGTTAGCGAGGCTGCTGCCGGCCAGTTTCAGGCGCAGGTCCAAGGCACCGAGGTTCAGCGGATCGGTCAAGGTGCCCGCCAGTTCGACGCTGGTGTCGGCGATCTTCACCTGGGCTTGCAGCGGAAACGGCTTGGCCGCGTCCTGCAAAGCCAACAGGCCGCCGATCTTGCCTTCGCCGGCGAGTTTCTGTTGGTGGTATTGGCCCTTCACCTTGATCGCGAACGCGTAGTCCTGAGGTGCGCCGCCCTTCTCGACCGCGGTTTTCGCCGCTTTGTCGCCGACGATGTCGCTGAATGGAATTGGCTTGCCCAGCGGATCGATCAACAGGTCGAGTTGAGTTTTCAGGCTCTGGTCGTCGAGGGTGACGTGGCCCTTGTCGAAACCGATGGCGCCGATGTCCACCACCCAATTCGACGGTTCTGCGTTCGGGTCTTTGGGGTCGAACTTGAAGGTCCAGTTCGCGCGGCCATCGGCCAGGCGCTGGAGGTCGGCGTTCGGCTCGGTCAGGTCGATTCGCGGAATCACCACCCGTTGCGCCAACAAGGCCAGGGGCGAGATGCGCAGTTCGACGCGTTTGAGGGTGACCATCTGCGGCTGCTTCGACCAGTCCGGGTTGCCCAGACTCAGATCCTCCGCCACCACATGCGGCCATGGCACCCAGGCGCGCCAGCCGCCTTCATCGAGCTCGCGCCGCCACACCACGGCGAGGTTGCCATTAATGGCGAACGGGCGATGCAGCTCTTCGGAAACTTTGGCATTGAGCGGTGGTTTGATCCGGTTCCAATCGAAGAACACGATGATCAGAACCAGTATCGCCAGCAAGACAACAAGCGTGGCTAAGGTCCAGCTGATTATTTTTGAAGTGCGCGTCATTGCACAGGGCTCCTGAATACGACTGAGCGCCCTGACTGCGACGCACGTTTGAAACGGTAGGCCAGAATCGGCCTGCCTTGAAATCTACGACTGGGAAACGGCTCGCAGGTTTAACCGAAAATGCCTCTTAACGTTCAAATAATCGGCCACGGACACAGTGCGCCCGCTTCTGGCGTTACCGGCCCCGCACTTTTGTGCGGCACGAGTGGGTCGAAAATACCCACCTCGGTGCAAAACGACCCGCCGGAAACGCCCGTTCTAGAGCCTCTGCGTCAAACAATCAATTCTGTTGATTATTACCATTGCGTTTATGAACTTTTATATCGACTTATCGAGAGTAGCATTACCCTCGTACCCACTTTATCGCCCTCCCAAGGAGCAACCCATCATGAAACGCCAATTACTGCTTAGCCTGACCCTTTCGATGCTAGCCAGCACCGCTTTTGCTCTGCCAGCTGCTGATCAAGCCACACCACAAGTCAAAGACAGCCACTCGGTGTTCAGCCAAACCGTCGCAGCCGATGGTTCGGATCGCACTCCACAAGGCCAGACCCTTGCCGAAGGTGGTAATGATCGCCTGAAAGAAAAAGGCTTGATCACCCAAGACGGCTACGACAAAACCCCACAAGGTCAAACCCTGGCTGCTGACGGTTCCGATCGTACTCCACAAGGCCAAACCCTCGCTTCCGACGGTTCGGATCGCACTCCACAGGGCCAAACCCTGGCTTCCGACGGTTCCGATCGCACTCCACAAGGCCAAACCCTCGCTGCTGATGGTTCGGACCGCACTCCACAAGGCCAGACCCTCGCTTCTGATGGTTCGGACCGCACCCCACAAGGCCAAACCCTTGCTGAAGGTGGTGGTGACCGTGTAATCGAACGCAACAGTGCTGTGAGCTGAGCCCATGGCGGCCCTGAAAAAAAGCCCAATCCCCGGATTGGGCTTTTGACTTTATATAGAGCCACACTTCTCCTCGCTTGATCCCTATCCCCGTTCGACGCCGGCAAAGCCGATTTGCTAGAGTGCGCCGCTGTCCTTTCCAGAAAACACCCTTGCGATGCTGCCCCGCGCCGAACAGAAACAACAGACCCGCAACGCCCTGATGGACGCCGCCCGCCATTTGATGGAATGCGGCCGAGGATTCGGCAGCCTGAGCCTGCGCGAAGTGGCGAAAACCGCCGGGATCGTGCCCACCGGTTTCTACCGGCATTTTGCCGATATGGACGAACTGGGCCTGGTGCTGGTCAGTGAAGTCGGCCAGACCTTCCGCGAAACCATCCGCCTGGTCCGCCACAACGAATTCGTCATGGGCGGCATCATTGATGCGTCGGTACGGATCTTCCTCGATGTGGTCAGCGCCAACCGCTCGCAATTCCTGTTTCTGGCTCGCGAGCAATACGGCGGTTCATTACCAGTGCGCCAAGCCATCGGCCGCTTGCGCGAAGACATCAGCTCCGACCTGGCTTCAGACCTGTCGCTGATGCCAAAGCTGCAGCATCTGGACCTAGCCGGCCTGAGTGTCATGGCTGACCTGATTGTTAAAAGTGTGTTTGCAACCTTGCCCGACATCATCGATCCGCCGGTTGAAGCGTTGCCCGAGCACCTGACGCCCCAAGCAAAAATCACTCAGCAGCTGCGCTTTATCTTCATCGGCCTCAAGCATTGGCAAGGCCTCGGCAGCACGGAATAACACAAATCCCCTGTGGGAGCGGGCTTGCTCGCGAAGGCGGTGTGTCAGGCGAAATCAACTTCGACTGACAAACCGCCTTCGCGAGCAAGTCGGGATCGCCGCACCGCCACTCCCACATTTGGTGCATGAAGAATCCTTCACGCACCAACATGACTCAAAACCCTGCAACATCCTGCAACAACTACTACTCTCCGACAGGGTTTTCCTACGCATCGCCCGATTGGCAAGCCCCTTGCTCTAGCCTGAGCATTGTCCTTTGCTGGAAGCTTTCCGATGCTGGTGATTCACCGCAGAATCGACCCTCAACCCGTCTGGGCCGCCGAGTTGCACCTGACCTTCGAAGCCCGGAGCAAAAGTCGCTTGCGCTGTTTCAGTGCCGAGCAGGAAGACGTCGGGTTATTTTTGGAGCGCGGCCAGCCACCGCTGTATGACGGCGAATGCCTGCAGGCCGAAGACGGGCGCATCGTCCGCGTCTGCGCCCGCCCCGAACAACTGCTGCACGTCACCTGCGCCAATGCTTTCGAACTGACCCGCGCCGCCTATCACCTGGGCAATCGCCACGTCGCCCTGCAAGTCGGTGACGGCTGGTTGCGCCTGCTCGACGATTACGTGCTCAAAGCCATGCTTGAACAACTCGATGCCAAGGTCGAAAACATCGAAGCGCCGTTCCAGCCGGAACACGGCGCCTACGGTGGCGGCCATCACCACTCGCGCCATGGCGACGAAGACTTCAACTATCCGCCGAAACTGCACCAGTTCGGCGTACGTCTATGAACCCAGCCTGGGCGCTGCTGCGCCTGGCCAGTCCGCAGTTGCCGATTGGCGGCTACAGCTATTCCCAAGGTCTGGAAATGGCGGTGGATAACGGCCGCGTGACGGATGCCAACAGCGCCCGGCGCTGGATCAGTGATCAGTTGCTGCTCAACCTCGCCCGCTTCGAAGCGCCGCTGCTGCTCGCCCATTGCGTGGCCGCCTCGCAAGAAAATTGGGCCGAACTGCTGCAACGCTGCGAGGAACATCGCGCCAGCCGCGAAACCCGCGAGTTGCATCAGGAGAGCCGGCAGATGGGCTATTCGTTGCAGCAACTGCTCAATGGTTTGCCAGAACTCGATGCGCCGGCCCGGGCCTTTCTCGAACAACGCCCGGAGCCGCACCTGGCCCTCGGCTGGGCCCTGGCCGCTCGCGCCTGGGGCATCAGTCCGCAAGACGCCTTGGCCGCGTGGCTCTGGAGCTGGCTGGAAAACCAATTGGCGGTGTTGATGAAAACCTTGCCCCTGGGCCAGCAAGCCGCCCAACGCCTGACCAGCCAATTGCTGCCGCTGTTGCAGGAAGCCCAGCACAACGCCACTCGAATCAATCCCGAACACTATGGCAGCGCCGCGTTCGGCCTGTCCCTGGCGTGCATGGCCCATGAGCGCCAGTACAGCCGCCTGTTCCGTTCCTAGGGCCTTTTATTTTGGAGAAGCACATGAACACACAACCTCTGCGCGTCGGCATCGGCGGCCCGGTCGGTTCCGGTAAAACAGCGCTGACCCTGGCCCTGTGCCTGGCCCTGCGCGACCGCTACAACCTGGCGGTCGTGACCAACGACATCTACACCCGTGAAGACGCCGATTTTCTGGTGCGCAATGAAGCCCTGGCGCCCGAGCGGATTATCGGCGTGGAAACCGGTGGCTGCCCGCACACGGCGATCCGCGAAGACGCTTCGATCAACCTCGAAGCCGTGGATCAGTTGAACCGGCGCTTTCCGGGGCTGGATCTGATCATCGTCGAGTCCGGCGGCGACAACCTTTCGGCGACCTTCAGCCCGGAGCTGTCGGACCTGACCATTTACGTGATCGACGTTTCGGCCGGCGACAAGTTGCCGCGCAAGGGCGGGCCGGGGATCTGCAAATCCGATCTGCTGGTGATTAACAAAGTCGACTTGGCACCAATGGTGGGCGCATCGCTGGAACTGATGGACAGCGACACCAAACGCATGCGCAACGGCAAGCCGTTCGTCTTCAGCAACCAGAAGACCGGCCTGGGCCTGGAAGACATCATCGCCTTCATCGAACGCCAGGGCCTGCTGACCGCAGCCTGATCACGACTTTTCAACAAGGAAGCTTATCCATGACACTGAAACGCATCCTGGGCGCCCTGGCCCTGCTGCTGACCCCGGCCATCGCTTTCGCCCACCCGGGCCATGGCGACAACGGTTTGATCGCCGGTATCAGCCACCCGATTGGGGGCATTGATCACCTGCTGGCGATGGTCGCGGTGGGATTGTGGGCGGCTCAGCAAAAAGGCGCGGCACGCTGGGCGCTGCCATGCACGTTCGTCGGCACCATGTTGATCGGCGGCTTGCTGGGTTTTGAAGGACTGAACCTACCGGCTATGGAAAGCGGGATTGCCGCGTCGGTGCTGGCGCTGGGCCTGGCTGTGGCGCTGGCGGTGCGTCCGCCGTTGAGCGTGGCCGTTGGCGCGACGGCGTTGTTTGCCTTGTTCCATGGCGTGGCCCATGGTCTGGAATTGCCAGACATGTCGAGCCCTTGGGCGTATGCCGCAGGATTTGTGGTGGCGACGGCGGCGTTGCATGGCTTGGGTTACGCGGTGGTTCGCGTTCTGCCGCAAGCGGCGGCGCCCTTGATTCGCGTGGCGGGTGCGGCTTCGGCGGCGACTGGGGTTTGGTTGTTGGCGGGCTGATTCTTTATCGACTGTTCTGTCCCCTTCGCGAGCAAGCCCGCTCCCACATTGGTCCTGTGTACACAGATCCACTGTGGGAGCGGGCTTGCTCGCGAAGGCGGCCTGACAGACACCACCTCTCCCAGGCTGCTAACATGTCGCGCAATCGCCCCTGCCGTGACGACGCCAGCCAATGCCACCTGTTTCCCGCTCTGCCTCCCAGCCTGAATTGACCGCCCTGTTCGCCTCGGTGCAACAGCACTTCCAGGACGTGATCGTGCCGCTCTGGCAAGGCCCCGGCTGGAACACCGACATGGCGCTGCCCTATGAAGCGCTGGACGCCGGGCACCAACCCTTGCCACCGCAACGCTATCGCGCCATGGCCTGCGCCCGTCAGCTGTATCTGTTTTCGAGCCTGATCGGCCAGGTGCCGGAGGCTCAAGAACGTGCGGCGGCGCTGTTCCGCTCCTTGCAGCAGCATTTCCACGATGCCGAGCACGGCGGCTGGTTCTACAGCATCGACCCGCAAGGCGCGCCGCTGGACCAGCGCAAAGACCTCTACACCCACGCCTTCATCCTGTTCGCCTGCGCTCATTATTGGGACAAGGTGCGTGAGCCGCTGGTGGAATCCGTGCTCAATGCGGCACTGGAAGTTGTAGCCAAGCGCTTCGCCACGGACGACGGTCTGTACGAAGCGTGCCTTGAGCGGGACTGGTCTTCCCTCAAGACCGGGCCATTGCAAAACCCGCTGATGCACTTGGCCGAAGCCTTCCTCGCCACCCTTTCCGTTCGCGAAGACGCTGCCGCCCAAGGCGCGCTGGTTGAGTTATGCACAGCCATGCAGAAGCACTTCATCGATCCGCAGACCGGTGTGTTGATGGAAAAGCCGTTGGGGGCTGTGGATAACTGGTTCGAACCGGGGCATCAATTCGAATGGTATTTCCTGCTGGAATCCTCGCCATTGCTGCGTGGATCGAAGCTCCATGCGTCGCTGGATCGGGCGTTTGCGCTCAGCGAGCAATTGGGTGTTGATCCACAGACCAGCGCGGTGCGGGCGATGCTTGATCTGGATGGCTGCCCGAAGGATGGCACCGAAAGAATCTGGGCCCAGGCCGAGTATCTGCGGGCGCTGACTTTACGGCCTGACAGTGAAGCGGCAGTGCTGCGTCAATTGCAGGCGTTGCAGCAACGCTTCCTGCATGCGGGTGGCTGGTATGAGTGCCGTGATGCCGTGGGCGAAGTCAGCCGCAAGGACATGCCTTCGACCACGCCTTATCACTTGGCGACTTGTTATCGTGGGTTGGTTGAATATTTGCGCTGACCGATAGATTGCTTTCGCGAGCAAGCCCGCTCCCACAGGAGAATGCATTCCAATGTGGGAGCGGGCTTGCTCGCGAATGGCCTCGAAAAGGTCACCGAACTGTCAGGAAATCCACTTCCGATCCCCGGTAAAACTGATGGTCAGCCATCGTGCCGCATCCGCCTGACCCAGCTTCGCGGATATCTCCTCGCGCAGCACATCCAGTTGCCCCACGCTTTCCAGTCGGTAATCCGCCGGTAACACCACGTGAATCTCGATAAACCGCGCCCGCCCGTGCTTCTGCACGTAGGAGCTGTAGTCGTCGAAACCATGCTCGACTTTGGCCGCGTCCATCACCTGGCGCACCGTGTCGTTCAGTTGATCCGGGACAATCCCCAATACGTCGCGCAACGCCGGACGCAGGATCTTGAAGGCTGGCGGCAACATGCTCAGGGCCAGCAGAATCAAAATCAGCGGATCGACGTAGACCGCCCACTGGCCGTAACCCTGGGACTTGAGCAGCAGCGCGGTGAGGAAACTCACCAGCAGGCCCACCGAGAGCATCGCGTCCACCAGCCAGCTGATGTTGTCGAACTGAATCAGCGTGGATTTGAGCTTGCGATTGCGATGGCGAACGTAGAAGAAGTACGCGAACTCGACGACGGTAAACACCGCCGCGTAGATGATCACCAGCCCCAGCTCGATCTCGCGGCCGCCATTGATGATGCCGAACACACCGTTGAGAAAGGCATAGATCGCAATCAAGAACAGGAAGCTGCCTTCGATCAGCAACACCATCGGCTCCAAATGCCAGAAGCCGAACTGGAAGCGGTGGTTGCTTTCTTTGGCGATTAATTTGGCGGTGATCAGCATCAGGACCTTGATAAAGGTCGCGATCAACGAGAAAAAACCATCGAACAGGATGGATTGGGCACCTGAAACGAAACCGGTGACGATCCCGGCGATCGCCACGGCGAACATCAGGATCGTCGATTGTTTGAGCAGCGACTGCTCACCTCGGTTACTCACGTAGCCTCCTCTGAAAACCCTGAAAACCGCGGGGTGCGGTGGGGTTGTTGGGGGAGGAGTCTACCTTATGCGCTGTTTTGTCAGTTCCGGCTCCTTCGCGAGCAAGCCCACCCACATTGGAGTTATGGTGTACCTGCAATCCTGGACACAACATATTTTCCTGTGGGAGCGGGCTTGCTCGCGAAGAACGATAACGCGGTCTTAAGCCTTGCCACCATTACGTTCAATCGAAAAACCCGCCCAGGTCTGGCTCACCGGCATCAACTCCAGGCTGTTGATGTTGATGTGCGCCGGCGCGTTGAGAACCCAGAAGATGGTATCGGCAATGTCCTGCGGCTGGATCGGCTCGGCACCGGCATAGGTAGCGTTGTAACGCTCCTGGTCACCGGCGAAACGCACCAGGGAGAACTCGCTTTCGCAGAGGCCCGGTTCAATGTTGCTGACGCGCACGCCGGTACCTTGCAGGTCGCAGCGCAGGTTCAGGGAGAACTGTTTGACGAACGCCTTGCTCGCGCCATACACGTGGCTGCCCGGGTACGGGTAGTTGCCGGCGATGGAGCCAAGGTTGACGATGCCGGCGCCGCGACCATGGGCGATCAGGCGCGGCAGCAGCAGCCGAGTGCTGTACATCAGGCCCTTGATGTTGGTGTCGACCATGGTGTCCCAGTCGTCCAGATCACACTTGGGCGCCGGGTCCACGCCCAGGGCCAGGCCGGCGTTGTTGATCAGCCCGCGCAGCTTGGCGAAGGACGGCGGCAGGTTGGCAATCGCTTCCTCCATGGCCTTGCGGTCACGCACGTCGAGCACCAGGCCATGGACCTCGGTCTGCTTCGACAGCTCAGCGCACAGGGCATTGAGGCGTTCTTCACGACGCCCGGTCAGCACCAGTTTCCAGCCAGCCTCGGCAAAACGACGGGCACAGGCTTCGCCAAAACCGGACGTCGCGCCGGTGATAAACAGGGTGTTGGACATCGTGTTCTCCTTGCTTCGGCTGATCGGCAGCCATTGGAATAGAAAATCAGCCGCCAGCATGCCCGGCGCGGCCCTTACCGGCAACCTCGTTCCCCGGTCTTTTCTGTACGAAAAACAACCAACCACGGCAACGCCTTACACGCCGTGGCTTGCAGCCATGTGCGCGCACGTTATCCACAGGCCGGTCCACAGTCTTTGGGGGCAAGTGCAAAAGCTGGAAGCCGCTGTGCATAAGGCTTTGCGAGCAGAATAGAAACTTTTTTGCTTGACCCTCAAGAGGCCACCGTGTAGCCCATGGCATTTTGCACGATCCTCCGCACACACCGACGATGGCGCCAAGCCAGCAACGACGGCCCTCAGCCGAGTCTTTCCAGAGTTTAACCACAGACTTATCCACAGGCTGGCGCGCCTCGGATCTGGCGCTTTTGACCCACAACAAAAAGGTTGACAACGGCGGCTCATGCTTAGGGAAAAACGCCTGATCAAAAAACAACCACAAGCCTGAAAGCCACGGTTTCAAAGGCGCTCAGCCAGCTACTCCCACGTTATTCACAGCCAGCTCCACAGCAAACGGGGACAAGTCAAAAGCGTGACAAAACAACTATTTGCAGCGGCTTTATGTCGCGCTTTGAGAGCTTGTGAATATTGTTTTCCACAATTTCCCGAAAGCACACCGCAGACACCTGTGGGAGCGGGCTTGCTCGCGAAGGCGGCGGCACATCCAGCATCAAAGTGGCTGAAACGCCGCCTTCGCGAGCAAGCCCGCTCCCACAGGGGGATTTGTGGTGTTTTGGGGATGTAAAAAAGCCCCGGCGATTGCTCGTCGGGGCTGTGGATTACTTCAGCAGAGAATTAGTGCCCGCCGAGATAAGCGTTACGCACTTCCTCATTCACCAGCAGCTCCTTGCCGGTGCCTGTGAGGCGGATCTCGCCGTTGACCATCACGTATGCCCGGTCCGACAGCTTGAGCGCGTGGTTGGCGTTCTGCTCGACCAGGAAGATGGTCATGCCGGTGCTCGCCAGTTCCCGCAGGGTGGCGAAGATCTGTTTCACCACGATCGGCGCCAGGCCCAGGCTTGGTTCGTCGAGCAGCAACAACTTCGGCCGGCTCATCAGTGCACGAGCGATGGCGAGCATTTGCTGCTCGCCGCCGGACATGGTCATGGCCCGCTGGGTCCGCCGCTCTTCAAGCCGTGGAAACAGCTTGAACATGCGCTGCATGTCTTCCTTGGCGTACTTGTCGCCAATCGGGATGGTGCCCATCAGCAGGTTTTCCTCGACGGTCATGTCGGGGAACACCCGCCGCCCTTCCGGCGATTGAGCAATGCCGTTGGACGCGATGTAGTGGGACGATTTGTGGGTGATGTCCACACCCTGATAGATGATCTGCCCGTCAGCCGCCCGGGGCTGGCCGAAGATCGACATCAGCAGGGTCGACTTGCCGGCGCCGTTGGAGCCGATCAGGCTGACGGTTTCGCCTTCGTTGATGTGCAGCGAGACTTTCTTCAGGGCCTGGATCGGCCCGTAAAACACATCCAGATCCTTCAGTTCGAGGATGGGTTGGCTCATAGCACCACTTCCTCTTCATCAGCGCCCAGGTAGGCCGCAATCACTTTCGGGTCGTTACGAATGGCGTCAGGCCCGCCCTCGGCGATGACGATGCCGTGGTCCAGCACCACGATGTGGTCGGAAATGCTCATTACCATGCCCATGTCGTGTTCGATCAGCACCACGGTCAGATCGTGCTCGTCGCGCAGCAGCCGGATCATCACGAACAGCGCTTCGGTTACATCAGCGTTGAGGCCGCCGGCCTGTTCGACGACTCCTATGATCTGCGGCCGGGTGCACATGGCCCGGGCGATTTCCAGGCGACGTTGCTGGCCGTAGGACAGTTCACCGGCCAGCCGGTTGGCGCAGTCCACCAGATCCACCACTTCCAGCCAGTAGAACGCGTGGTCCAGCGCATCGCTTTCAGCCTTACGGTAGCCCTTGGTGTTGAGAATGCCCGCCAACATGTTGCGGTTGACCCACATGTGTTGGGCCACCAGCAAGTTTTCCAGCACCGACATTTCCTTGAACAGGCGAATGTTCTGGAAGGTCCGCGCCAGGCCGGCCCGGTTCACCAGATGGGTGCCGCCGAACATCTTGTAGTACATGCGGCTGAAGAAGGATTTCGGTGAAACGAAATCCACCGGTTTGAACGATTCACCCAGCAATTGGATAACGTTGGTCTTCTCGCCACGCACATTGAGTTCGATCTTGCCGCCGGAGGCCTTGTAGAACCCGGTCAGGCAGTTGAACACCGTGGTCTTGCCGGCGCCGTTGGGGCCGATCAGGGCGAAGATCGAGTTGCGGTGGACTTTGAGGCTGACATCGCTCAACGCCTTGATGCCGCCGAAGTGCATCATCAGCTTCTCGACCGAGAGTACGACTTCGCTCATGGCGCTACTCCTTTACGCGGGGTCACACCGGTACGGCTGATCCGAATCAGGCCGCGCGGTCGCCAGATCATCATCAACACCATCAGCACGCCGAACAGCAGCACGCGGTATTCCGCGAAGCCACGCAGCAGTTCCGGGGCGACGGTCAGCACGAAGGCTGCAATCACCACACCGATGGTCGAGCCCATGCCGCCGAGTACCACGATGGCGAGGATCAGGGCCGATTCAAAGAAGGTGAACGAGGTCGGGTTGACGAAGCCTTGATAGGTCGCGAAGAACACACCCGCCAGACCCGCCGTCGATGCACCGATGGTGAACGCCGAGAGCTTGACCAGTACGTGGTTCAGGCCCATGGAGCGGCAGGCGATTTCGTCTTCACGCAGGGCTTCCCAGGCACGGCCGACTGGCATCTTGACCAGGCGATGCTTGATGTACAGCACGGCCAGAACCACCAGGAACAACACCGCGTAGATGAAGTAATACTTCACGTCCGGGTTGTAGGCGATGCCGAAGAACTCATGGAAAGGCACCCCGCCGTCCTTCGCGCGTTTGCCGAACTCGAGGCCGAAGAACGTCGGCAACGGCGCTGGCATGCCGTTCGGGCCGCCGGTCAGGGACAGCCAGTTGTTGAGGATCAAGCGAATGATTTCACCGAAACCCAGGGTCACGATCGCCAGGTAGTCACCGTGCAGGCGCAACACCGGGAAACCGAGGATGCAACCGGCCAGGCCCGCGGTGATCGCCGCCAGTGGCAGCACCGTCCAGAAACCCAGGCCCAGGTATTGATAACCGAGTGCCAGACCGTAGGCACCGATGGCGTAGAACGCCACGTAACCCAAGTCGAGCAGGCCGGCCAGGCCAACCACGATGTTCAGCCCCAGGCCCAGCAACACGTAGATCAACCCGAGGATGACCACGCCCAGCAGGTAGGAGTTGGAGAAGAACGGAAACACCACGGCGATGACAATCACCAGTGGCACGATCCAGCGCAAACGGGTTTTGTAATCGGGCGGCAGTACATGAACCCCGGAGCCGGTACTTTCAAAGCCTTCGAGGATTCTCAGGCCCTTGGGGGTTTGCAGGAACAGGCTCAAGGCAAAGCGGCCAGCCATGACGATGGCGACAATCCACGCCACCCGTGTCGGTTGCAGGTTGAAGCCGTAGCCGTCGAGGACCACGCCGACAATCGGGCCGAACACAATCAGGGCAACGAGGCCGGCAAGAATCGCGTCAACCAGGCTTCTTTTGAGATCAATGGTTTTTTTAGTGGTTGAAGACATCGCTTACACCTTCGACACAAGAGGACGGCCGAGCAGGCCTTGGGGCCGAAAGACCAGAACGAGAACGAGCAGCGAGAAGCTGAAAACGTCTTTGTAGTCCGAGTTCACCAGACCTGAGAACAGCGACTCGGAAATCCCGAGGATGATCCCGCCGAGCATCGCGCCAGGCAGCGAACCGATGCCACCGAGTACCGCGGCGGTGAACGCCTTGATCCCGATAACGAAGCCTGCGTAGAAGTCGAACGTGCCGTAGTTCATGGTGATCAGCACGCCGGCGAGGGCCGCCATCGCTGCACCGATGATGAATACGTAGGAAATCACGCGGTCGGTGTTGATCCCCAGGATCGAGGCCATCTTGCGGTCTTGCTGGGTGGCGCGGCACATGCGGCCGAGCTTGGTGTACTTGATGACATAGGTCAGCAGGCCCATGCCGACGAACGCTGCCACCAGAATGAAGATCTTGGTGTAGGTCAGCTGGACGAAGCCAGTACCGACTTCAACGCGCCATGCACCGGTCAGCAGGGTTGGAACACCCTGTTGGCGAGCGCCCTGGGCGATCTGTGCGTAGTTTTGCAGGATCAGGGAAATACCGATGGCGCTGATCAGCGGTGCCAGTCGTGTGGAGTTGCGCAGCGGTTTGTAGGCGACACGCTCGATGACCCAGCCATACACCGCCGTGACGACGATGGTGAAGACCAGTGTGCCGAGCATCAGCAGAGGGAAGGATTCAATACCGAAGTAAGCCAGCAGAGCCAGACTGATTGCCGCGAGGTAAGCGGAAATCATGTAAACCTCGCCGTGGGCGAAGTTGATCATGCCGATGATGCCATAGACCATTGTGTAGCCGATGGCGATCAGGCCATAGACCGACCCGAGGGTCAGACCGTTGACCAGTTGCTGCAGGAAAATACCATCCATAACGCAATCTCACGCATTTGAGAGACTGCACAGAAGCGGGTTGCAACGGACCGGGGTTCAGCCGCCAGTGCAACACGGTTGTGTGCAGCTCTACGAGAAAAGACAGGTACTGCACGGACATGTTCTTTGACTGCCCGGCGCACAAGGCGCCGGGCAAGTCAGCAGTTCATATCACTTCTGTTTTTCCAGCTGGTGGTATTTGCCGTCCTTGTCCCACTGGTAAACCACGTAGTCGGAGACTTTCAAGTCGCCCTTGCTGTCCCAGGTCTTCTCGCCCATGACGGTCTTGACCGGGTTTTTCTTCAGCCACTCGGCGGCTTTTTCGCCACTGTTGGACTTGGAGCCGTTGAAGGCGGCAGCCAGGGTCTGGACCGAAGCGTAGGCGTACAGGGTGTAGCCTTCAGGCTCGGTGCCTTTTTTGCGGAACTCGTCCACTACGGTTTTGCTGTCTGGCAGCAGACGCGGGTCGGCGCCGAAGGTCATCAGCACGCCGTCGACGTATTGCGGGCCGCCAGCGGTGGTCACCAGTTCGTCGGTCACGATGCCGTCATCGGACATGAATTTCACGTCTTTCAGGCCTTCGGTACGCAGCTGTTTAACCAGTGGACCCGCCTCTGGGTGCAGGCCGCCGAAGTAGACCACGTCGGCACCGGCCGCACGGATCTTGGTGACCACGGCGCTGAAGTCTTTCTCGCCGCGGGTCAGGCCTTCGTACAGCACTGGCGTTACGCCGCGCTTGACCAGTTGAGCCTTGGTGGCATCCGCCAGGCCTTGGCCGTAGGTGTCTTTGTCGTGCAATACGGCGACTTTCTTGCCCTTGAGCACGTCGACGATGTAGTCGCCCGCCACGATGCCTTGCTGGTCGTCACGCCCGCACATACGGAACATGGCGCTCAGGCCGCGCTCGGTAACTTGTGGGTTGGTGGAACCTGGAGTGATCGCGATGATGCCCGCTTCGTCGTAGATCTCGGAGGCCGGGATGGTCGACGAGGAGCAGAAGTGGCCGACTACGCCAGCGACTTTCTGGTTGGTCAGGTCCTTGGCGACCGTCACAGCCTGTTTCGGTTCGCAGGCGTCATCGCCCTTGACCAGTACGATTTTTTCCCCGTTGACGCCGCCCGATGCGTTGATCGCGTCGGCTGCTGCCTGTGCACCCTTCATGTACTGCTCGCCAAATGCCGCGTTGGCGCCAGTCATTGGACCTGCCACACCGATTTTCACATCAGCTTGTGCAAACGCAGAAACACCCAACGCAGTTGCCACTGCGAGGGCCAGAAAGCCTTTCTTGTAAAACGTCTGGGACATGAGGTGGTGCTCCAAGGTTTTTTTTTAGTTGGCACTGCGACTTCTCTGGTTGCTCAGAGCAAGGGCCGTGCCATCGGTTTTTTATTCTGAAAAAAGTCGCTGCTTTATTGTTATTTCGACTGTTTCGATCCCATTTTCATTGGGCGTGCAACCGTCTAAACCGCGGGAGGTGAAACCATTACTTTAAAAAGGCGCAACCCGCACGCGCCATCATTGCAACCGCGGCACTAAACGACGTGCAACCAGCCTGTAACAACGTGCGTCACCGAAGTGCACACTGCTGGTGCGGTACTGCTACAACCCGCACCTTTTACAGGCTAGTCGCTGCGCGAAAAAGCGCCGCTTCCAGCAACACATTTCAACAATCAAATCACGATCCGCAAGCACTGGCCTGCGTGATACAGCGAAAAACCGGCCTCATACAGACAGCTGCGCAGGCCAACACCTGCCAGGGGCTGCATCGGTGCGAACGGAATCGGTAGCGCCTGAGGATTTCCGTTACACAAATAGTCGGCAAAGGCTTTGCCGACCACAGTTCCCGTCGTCACGCCCCGGCCGTTGTACCCCGTGACCGCCACTAAACCGGGCGCCGGCTCGAACAGACGCATCAGGTGATCGGGAGTAAACGCGATGCAACCGGTCCAGGTGCATTCCCATTCCACCGGTTTGAGGAACGGAAAATAGTGCTGCTGGACCCGATCGGCCCAGGCTTTCAAGAACCAGGTCGGTTTCTGATTGCCGTTGCCGAGACTGCCGAGCAGCAGGCGTCCATCTTTGTCGCGACGGATGCTGCTGAGTACCTGGCGCGTATCCCAGGAACCCTGGCCGCCGGGCAGGATCTGTTGCGCGGCGTCTTCGGTCAACGGGACCGAGGCCACTTGGTAGTAGTAACCGGGGAAGAAGTTGCGGCGCAGTTCTGTCCAGTCGCCTTCGGTGTAGGCGTTGGAGGCGATGACCACCTGATCGGCCAGCACCGAGCCTTGGGCGGTCTGCACTGACCACTTTTGGCCCTGACGTTCGAGGCGGGTTACCGGGGAATGATCGAACAGCTGACCTCCGAGGGCGATGGCCGCTTTGGCCAGCCCGGTGGTGTAGGCCATCGGGTTGATCGTGCCAGCACGTCGATCCAGCAACGCGGCGGCGATCTTTTTGGTCCCGGTGGCTTGTTCGCAGGCCTGGCCGGTCAACAGTTCGACCGGGGCGCCGCGACGTTTCCATTGTTCTTCACGACTGCGCAAATCCGCTTCGCCACGGCTGTTGTGCGCCATGTGCAGCGTGCCTTCGCGGCGCAATTGGCAATCGATGTTGTACTTATCCACAAGGCTGAACACCAGGGACGGTGCCGCGCCGAGCATGCGGTTGAGCTGACTGCCCACCGCTTCGCCGAATCCGGCTTCGATCTCGTCCGGCGGAATCCACATCCCGGCATTGACTAGCCCGACGTTGCGTCCAGACCCGCCATGCCCGGCGCGATGAGCTTCCAGCACACAGACGCTTTTACCCGCCTCCAACAAATGCACCGCTGCCGACAGCCCGGTAAACCCGGCGCCGATGACGCAGACATCAACCTTCACTTCACCCTTGAGCGCCGCATTGTCGGGCCTTTGTGGCGTCAGTTTTTCCCACAGACACTCTTCGCGTAACGGCATTGCCAGACTCCAATCAGAAACCTAACCAACACACCATTCCCAGTGTGGGAGCGGGCTTGCTCGCGAAGGCGGCGTCACATCCAACATTTGTGCTGAATGACACACCGCTTTCGCGAGCAAGCCCGCTCCCACAGGGGATCTTCATGGGTTCAAGCGTTGTACTTAGTCGAAGGTAATCCCCTGCGCCAACGGCAACTCCAGCGAATAGTTCACGGTGTTGGTCTGGCGGCGCATGTAGCCGCGCCATGCGTCGGAGCCCGACTCACGACCACCGCCGGTTTCCTTCTCGCCACCAAACGCGCCGCCGATTTCCGCGCCGCTCGGGCCGATGTTGACGTTGGCGATGCCGCAGTCGCTGCCCACGGCGGACATGAACTGCTCGGCTTCACGCACGTCGGTGGTGAAGATGCACGAAGACAGGCCTTGGGGTACAGCGTTGTTCAGGCGCAGGGCCTCGGCGAAATCGGTGTAGCCCACAACGTAGAGGATCGGCGCGAAGGTTTCATCGCGAACCACGTCGCTTTGCTCCGGCATTTCCACGATCGCCGGGGACACGTAGTAGGCATTCGGGAACTTGTCTTCCAGTTGACGCTTGCCGCCAAACACCCGGCCGCCTTCGCTCAGAGCCTGTTCCAGCGCTTCCTGCATGTTTTCAAAGCTGTTTTTGTCGATCAGCGGGCCGATCAGATTGCCTTCCAGCGGGTTGCCGATGCGAACCTTGGAGTACGCAGCCTTCAGGCGGGTGACGATTTCTTCTTTCACCGATTCGTGGGCAATCAGACGACGCAGGGTGGTGCAACGCTGGCCGGCGGTGCCGACAGCGCTGAACAGGATCGCGCGAACGGCCATGTCCAGGTCGGCGCTTGGGCCGAGGATCATTGCGTTGTTGCCGCCCAGTTCGAGAATGCTGCGAGCGAAGCGTGCGGCGATTTTCGGCGCCACTTCACGGCCCATGCGGGTGCTGCCGGTGGCGCTGATCAGCGCGACACGCGGGTCATCCACCAGTGCTTCGCCGGCATCGCGGCCGCCGATGATCACTTGGCTGAGGTGCGGTGGTGCGTCGGAGAAGTTTTTCAGCACGCGGTCGAACAGTGCCTGGCAGGCCAGAGCGGTTAGCGGGGTTTTTTCCGACGGTTTCCAGATCACCGGGTTACCGCAGACCAGCGCCAGCGTGGTGTTCCAGGCCCAGACCGCGACCGGGAAATTGAACGCACTGATCACACCGACAACGCCCAGCGGATGCCAGGTTTCGCGCATGTGGTGGCCAGGACGCTCGGAAGCGATGGTCAAGCCGTACAGCTGGCGGGACAGACCGACGGCGAAGTCGCAGATGTCGATCATTTCCTGCACTTCGCCCAGCCCTTCCTGGGTGATCTTGCCGGCTTCCCAGGAGACCAGCTCACCGAGATCGGCCTTGTATTCACGCAGGATGTCGCCCAGTTGGCGCACCAGTTCGCCACGGCGCGGTGCCGGGACCTTGCGCCACAATTCGAACGCATGATCTGCGCGACTGATGTGTTGCTCGACTTCGGCAGCGCCTTCCCAGTTCACGGCGGCAATCTGGCTGCCATCGATCGGCGAATGCACCGGCACTTTGCCGTTCTGGTACAGGGCCGGGTTCACACCAAGACGATCAAGCAATGCGGCAACCATGGGTCACTCCTCAAGCAGAAAACGGAAATCGTGCAGCCGGAATTTCACGGCTGATCAGACCTGTAGTTGTAGCGCCACCGAGACGAGCCAACAAACGACCATTAAGCGAGATATCATTCCGTTTATTCATGCTTCGCATCTGCCGGTTAAGAAAAGCATAGAGATACAAGAAAAAGGACCACCCATGCTGAATAAACGCTACTTGCCGTCGATCACCGCATTGCAGTGTTTCGAGGCCGTGACCCGGCATCTGAGCTTCACCCGGGCCGCCGAAGAGCTGAACCTGACCCAGAGCGCCGTCAGCAAACAGGTCGCGCAACTCGAAGAGCTGCTGCAACACCTGCTGTTCCGCCGGGTGCGTCGACGCCTGCAAATGACCCCGGCCGGTGATTTGTACCTGGTGGAGGTACGAAAAATCCTCACTCAGGTCGAGATGTCGACCCACTACCTGCGTTCCTACGGCGGTGACACCGAAGTCCTGCGCGTCTCGACGCCACCGACCTTCGGCGCCCGCTGGCTGGTGCCGCGCCTGAAAGGCTGGCGCCTGCGTCATCCGTCGATTCACCTCGATTTGTGCAGTGAGCAGGAAGCCGACGACCTACTGCAAGGCCGCAGCGACCTGGCCTTTTATTTCGGCCAAGGCTCGCGGCCGGGCACCGAAAGCCTGAAGCTGTTCGGCGAAGAGCTGGTGCCGGTCTGCGCACCGGGTAGCCTGCCGGATACACCGTTCACCGACCCGACGCAACTCACCGACCTGGTCCTGCTGCAAAACGCCTCCCGGCCTCAGGCCTGGCACGACTGGTTCGACAGCCAGGGCTACCACACCGAACACAGCTACCACGGCCCGCGTTTCGAAACCTTTTATATGTGCATCCGCGCCGCGCAAGTCGGCTGCGGCGTGGCGTTGTTGCCAAGGTTTCTGGTGGAAGAGGAATTGGCGGACGGCAAACTGGTCATACCCTGGCAGCATGCGATGCCGAGCTCCGACGCGTATTACCTGGCCTACCCCGAACATTCGGCGGAAGTGCCCAAGGTGCGGGACTTTGTGAAGTGGATGCTGGAGCAGATTGATAGCCCGGACACACCACAGATTTAGAGTTACCCCAATCCCTGTCGGAGGGGGCTTGCTCGCGAAGAGGCCGGCACATTCAACATTAATATTGACTGACCCACCGCCTTCGCGAGCAAGCCCGCTCCCACCGGGATCTGCTACAGCAAAAAAAATCGCTGGCAATCACCACCGCCGATATGCGCCACTAGCCCCATTCATTGATACAGCTGAAACGTCGCGACCACGGGCCGCGGCCAGCCTGGAGATTCCCTTATGAGCGAGAGCGTATTTGGCGATCGCATCGTGCAGAACCTGCTCGACACCGACTTCTACAAACTGACGATGATGCAGGCGGTGCTGCACAACTACCCTAACGTGGAAGTCGAATGGGAGTTTCGTTGCCGTAACAGTGAGGATTTGCGCCCGTACCTGGCGGAAATCCGCTACCAGATCGAGCGCCTGGCTGAGTTGAGCCTGAGCGCCGACCAGTTGAGTTTCCTTGAGCGCATCAGCTTCATGAAGCCGGATTTCCTGCGGTTTCTCGGGTTGTTCCGCTTCAATCTGCGCTACGTCCACACCGGCATTGAAAACGGCGAGTTGTTCATCCGCCTGCGCGGGCCGTGGCTGCATGTGATTTTGTTCGAAGTGCCGATGCTGGCGATCGTCAGCGAAGTGCGAAACCGCTATCGTTACCGGGAAGTCGTCCTCGAGCAAGCGCGCGAGCAGCTCTATCGCAAGTTCGACTGGCTGACCGCCAACGCCAGCAGCGACGAATTGTCCGAGTTGCAGGTAGCCGATTTCGGCACCCGTCGCAGGTTTTCGTACCGTGTGCAGGAAGAAGTGGTGAACGTGCTCAAGCACGACTTCCCCGGACGCTTCGTCGGCACCAGCAACGTGCATCTGTCCCGGGAGCTGGACATGAAACCCTTGGGCACTATGGCCCACGAGTGGATCATGGCCCATCAGCAACTCGGCCCACGGTTGATCGACAGCCAGATTGCCGCCCTCGATTGCTGGGTCCGCGAGTATCGCGGCTTGCTGGGGATCGCCCTGACCGACTGCATCACCACCGATGCCTTCCTCGGCGATTTCGACCTGTATTTCGCCAAGCTCTTCGACGGCTTACGTCATGACTCCGGTGATCCGGTGCTCTGGGCGGAGAAGTCCATCGCCCACTACCACAAGCTCGGCATCGACCCGATGAGCAAGACCCTGGTGTTCTCCGACAGCCTCACGCTGCCCAAGTCCCTGGAAATATTCCGCGCGCTGCGGGGTCGGATCAATGTCAGTTTCGGCATCGGCACCAACCTGACCTGTGATATTCCGGGTGTTGAACCGATGAGCATCGTGCTTAAAATGACCGCCTGCAACGGCCAACCGGTGGCGAAGATCTCCGACGAGCCAGGCAAGACTCACTGCAAAGACCCGAATTTCGTCGCCTATTTGCGACATGTTTTCAAAGTACCTGCCCTTTCCAGTATTCCTAGCAAGGAGTGAATTCATGCAAGCCGTACAGCGTGAGATTGCTGATCAGTTGAAGGTTCAGCCGCCATTCGCCGACCAAGCGGCCCTTGAGGCTGAAGTCGCCCGGCGGATTACTTTTATCCAGGATTGCCTGGTCAATTCCGGGCTCAAGTCCCTGGTGCTGGGCATCAGTGGCGGCGTCGATTCCCTGACCGCCGGCCTGCTGGCCCAGCGTGCCATGCGCGAACTGCGCACCCGCACCGGTGATGACAGCTACAAGTTCATCGCCGTGCGCCTGCCGTACGAAACCCAGTTCGATGAACACGACGCCCAGGCTTCGGTGGATTTCATCGCCCCGGACGAACGCCACACAGTGAACATCGGCCCGGCGGTCAAATCCCTGGCCGCTGAAGTCGCGGCCTTCGAAGGCCAGCACGCGGTGTCGGTGGATTTCGTGCTCGGCAACACCAAGGCGCGGATGCGCATGGTCGCCCAGTACACCATCGCCGGCGCGGCCCACGGGTTGGTGATCGGTACTGATCACGCGGCGGAAGCGGTAATGGGCTTCTTCACCAAGTTTGGTGACGGTGCCTGCGATTTGGCTCCGTTGAGCGGGCTGGTGAAAAATCAGGTGCGGGCGATTGCCCGCAGCTTCGGCGCGCCGGAATCGCTGGTGGAAAAAATCCCGACTGCCGACCTTGAAGACCTGTCGCCGGGTAAACCGGACGAGGCGTCCCACGGCGTGACCTATGCCGAGATCGACGCGTTTCTGCACGGCGAGCCGGTGCGTGAGGAAGCGTTCAAGATCATCTGTGATACGTACAAAAAGACGCATCACAAACGTGTGATGCCGTTTGCGCCTTGATCAGTGAATAAAAAAAGCCCGCTGAAGGAGTTGATCCGCAGCGGGCTTTTCTTTGGCTCAAGCATTGATCGATGCTGAAGGCCCATTCGCGAGCAAGCCCGCTCCCACATTGGATCTGTGCTGAACACAAATACTGTGTTCGCAGAAGATCTTCTGTGGGAGCGGGCTTGCTCGCGAAGAACGATAACGCGGTGGCCGACTTATTTCAGGGTAACCGTGCCTTTCATCATCGAGATGTGGCCAGGGAACGAGCAGAAGAAACCGTACGCTTCGCCAGCTGCCAGTTTCGACACGTCGAAGGTCACCGAATCTTTCTCGCCGGCACCGATGATCTTGGTGTGGGCGATGATGCGTGCGTCGCCTTCGGGCAGGTAGTTCTTATCGATGCCGGCGGCCAGGCCTGCGGTGGCGATCGGCTGCATGTCAGCCTCTTTGCTCAGCACCCAGTTATGGCCCATGACGTTTTTCGGCAAGCTGCCCGAATGAGTCAGCTCGACGGTGAAGGTCTTGCAGCTCTTGTCGATTTCAATGGCTTTGGTGTTGAAGGACATCTGGTCAGTGGAGTCGACGGTGGTCTTGCATTCGGCAGCCATCAATTGGCTGCTGGCCAGTGTCAGCAGGGATACCGCAACAAGTTTGGCAAACATGGTGAATCTCCAAGGCAGGGTTAACAAAATCGCGAATGGACAGAAGACTGCCTGAAAACTTCGCAAGTTCCTATGACCTGAATCAAAAATTGTATACAACTTTCGGGCTATGACACTCATCGAAACAATCTAACAGCCAGACGTCTGGGTCGGCCTTATCCTCAAGTCGTCATCCCTTATCTGGAGCGCCTGTCATGTCCATCAACAGCTTATTACGCAGTTTGCTCGCCGCCTACGCCTGTGGCGCCAGCGGCACTTACGAAACACCTCAACGCGAGGTTTAACCCTTGGATCGATGCTTGCCTGCCTTTACTCTGTGGCCAACCTGACCATGGAGTAAGGCATGTCTATCGCGTCCGTTTGTGTATTTTGCGGTGCCAGCACTGGCACCAACCCGGCTTATCGTGAAGCGGCTGTCGCCCTGGGGCGAGCATTGGCCGAGCGCAAGCTGACCCTGGTCTATGGCGGCGGCGCCGTCGGGCTGATGGGAATCGTCGCCGATGCGGCACTGGCGGCGGGTGGCGAAGTGATCGGGATCATCCCGCAAAGCCTCAAGGACAAGGAAATCGGCCACAGCGGCCTGACGCGCCTGGAAGTGGTCGACGGCATGCATGCGCGCAAGGCGCGGATGGCTGAACTCAGCGATGCGTTTATCGCGCTGCCCGGCGGCCTCGGCACGCTCGAAGAACTGTTCGAAGTCTGGACCTGGGGCCAGCTCGGTTACCACGGAAAACCCCTCGGTTTGCTCGAAGTAAACGGTTTCTATGGCCAATTGACCGCTTTTCTTGATCATATCGTCGGCGAAGGCTTCGTTCGCGCACCACACCGTGACATGCTGCAAGTGAGCGAATCGCCGCAAACCCTGCTCGATGCACTGGACGCCTGGCAACCCTCGATCCTGCCAAAATGGGCCGAGCAAAAACCCAGCTAACGGCTAGGCACCGATACAGGGCAGAATATGCGCCGCTCAACCTCACCTTCGACCCCAGAGGATCGCCCATGGCTAAACCTAATTATTCCTTCGCCAAACGTCAGAGAGACTTGGCCAAGGAGCAGAAGAAAGAGGAAAAGCTTCAGCGCAAGAAAGCTACAGCTGAAGAAGAAGCAGCAGCACTGAACCCGGATGCAGAAGGTGAAGTAGCGGCAGAAGATGATGTTGAAGCACCGAAAGATCAGGCGCCCGACGCCTGAGACCCTCAGGGCCCGATGATCTGATCAGGCTCACCGGATCTGTGTCCAGGGTCAGCAGCGTCGCTGCTGACCCTCACAGGCCCAACGCTTTGTGAATCGAATCGCGATACCCCTTGGGCAAGTTGCCCGGCAGATTCGCCGGATCAAACAGCCCGATCTCCTTGTGTTCATGACTGACTTTCGGCACAAAACCGCCCAGCAACTGGCAGCGGTAAGTCGAGATAAACACGTATTTGCCGGGGATCACCTCGAACAGATACGAATCCAGCGGCTCTCCCACCCCCACTTCGACGTCCAGCTCCTCGGCGATTTCCCGTGCCAGGCAGTCCGGTGCTGTTTCACCCAGCTCGATTCGCCCACCGGGTAATTCCCATTCGTCACGCTCGTTGAGCATCAGCACGACCAAGCCTTCGGGGGATTGCAGGACACCCTTGATTGAAACCGGGAACATCGGATTTCCTCCTTTTCACTGTCACACCATCCAACCCCTGTGGGAGCGGGCTTGCTCGCGAATGCGGTGTGTCAGCCACATTGATATCGACTGATACACCGCATTCGCGAGCAAGCCCGCTCCCACAAGGGGATTTCTGTTAATCCAGTGGCATCACGGTCACTCGGACTTCCGGATCATGATTGCCGCCGCCAAGAATCACCCCGCGCAACGGCGAGACATCGGAAAAATCCCGGCCCCAGGCCAGGGTGATGTGTTCCAGCGCCGGTTGCACATTGTTGGTCGGGTCGAAATCCACCCAGCCAAGCACCGGGCAAAACACCGATACCCAGGCGTGGGACGCATCGGCGCCGATCAGTCGCGGCTGGCCCGGTGGTGGCTGGGTCAGCAGATAACCGCTGATGTACCGCGCCGCCAGACCCCGCGAGCGCACACAGGCGAGCATCAGGTGCGCGAAGTCCTGACAAACCCCGCGTCGACGCTCCAGCACTTCCACCAGCGGCGTGGCCACTTGGGTCGCCTCGGCATCGAAGGTGAACTCGCTGAAAATCTTCTCCATCAATGCCTGGACACCCAGTAGCAGCGGCCGTCCCGCAGGAAAACAGCTTTCCGAGAACTCGACGAAGTTGCGCTTCAAATGCACGTACGGCGATTCGAAACGATAACGACAGGCTTCCAGCAGCTCAGGCGAAAGCGGTTGGCTGCTATAAGTAAGGGCATTTCGGGTTTCTTCCCAGGCCGGGGATTGATTGAAATCCAGGATCGGCCGGGCCAGCACTTCGACCGTGAGCTCGGCGTTCACCAGCAGTTCATCGTGGGGGCGCTCGAAAGCCAGGCGGGTCAGCGGATTGCCGAACACGTCCAGTTCATCGCGACGGGTCGTCGGGTCCGGGCTAATCAGCAACGCCTGGGCGGTGCAACGCTGCCATGTGCAGGCGCGCGGCCACAAATGCGCCAACTGCTGGGCCAGGGACACCGGGCTGTCGTAGTGATAATGGGTGTCGTGGAAAATCTGGTAACGAGCATTCATCAGACGGACACCGTGCGCTGGCTGACATCATCGACATGGGCAAAATGGCGCAGCGCCAGGCGATCCGAGACCTGGCCGCTGGCATCGGCGATCTCTTGCAGCAAATCGGCCAAGCCCTCGACCGCCGCGTGAACGCTGGCCTCGCCAAACAACGAGTTCTCCAGACAGCCCAGATCGAAGTGCATCAAGCGCTCCACCAACCGTGGCAGCCCCGCCTCTCGCGGCGCACCGAAATCGTCATTCAGGCGCTTCAATGTGCGGGTCACCAGTTTCAACTGGAACAGCACCGCGTGCGGGTTCTGCTCATCCAGCAGCAACAGGTCGAGCACCGGAATCAACTGCGCCACCGCCAGGTAGCGCGAGCGGTAGGTGATGCTGCTGTTACCCAGCTCCAGCAACCATTCCAGCCCGGCCTGATCGAAGGCACCCGCACCACGCAGAAATGCCGCGAGGCTGCCGCTGAGAAACTGCAAGCGCTCAATGCGCCGGCCGATCATCAGGAAACGCCAGCCTTCGTCCCGGGTCATGTCGTCCAGGGCAAAACCGGACAGGGCCGCCAGGGACATCACCAAGCGGTTGAGGAAATCCAGCAACTCGCCGAAATCCGGTTCCTCGGTTTCCAGCTCCATGGCCTCGCGCTGTAACTCCACCAGCGCCTGCCAGTTTTCCCGGGAGAGCTTGCCGCGCACTTGCGAGGCCGCCCATTGCAGACGTTGCAGGTTGGAACGCAGGCTGAATGGCCAGTCATCGCCAAGCAATGCGGCCAGCAAGCGCTCCGGCAACTCGCCTTCGTCGGGCAGCAGGTTCAGCCGCTCACCAAGATCCACCGCCGCTTCCAGCGCTTGCGGATCATCGCCATCGACATAGCGCGCCAGCATGATCCGTAGCAACCGCGCACTGTCATCGCAGCGCTCGCAGTAACGACCGAACCAGAACAGGTTCTCCACCACTCGCGACGGCAGATAGGGATCGCGTCGCACCAGATCGTGGACGCCGATGGTGCGCTGGGTTTTCCATTGTTCGCCGCTCGGGGCGCGCTCACCGAGCACCCACGTGTCCTTGCTCGCGCCACCGCGCTGCATCGACACCACTTCGGCGTCGGCCTCGGCGGCGACACGGGTCAGGCCGCCGGGCAGCACCCGATAACCTTCGCGACTGGCCACCGCATACACGCGCATGCCGATGGCCCGGGGTTGCAGTTGACCGTCCTCGGCCTGCCAGATTGGGGCTTGGGACAACTGCGCCAATTCTTGCGCGACATAAGCGTAAGGCCGCGCCTGCATGCGTTCGGCCAGCGTTTGACGCTGTTTTTCACTCAAGTCACGGCCAAACACCGGCGCAAAGCTCTGGGACGGGAATGCCGGTTTGATCAGCAATTCCGGGAGTTTTTCCAGGGCTTGCGCGAGCACCGGCGCTTCACCGCACCACCACGTCGCGATGGACGGCAGGATCAATTCTTCGCCGAACAGGAATTGATTGATCTTCGGCAGGAAGCCCAACAGCCCTGGCGATTCCAGCACGCCGCTGCCCAGGGCATTGGCGACCAGCACCCGGCCCTGGCGTACGGCTTCCAGCAACCCCGGCACGCCGAGGGCCGAGTCGGTACGCAGTTCCAGCGGATCGCAGAAGTCATCGTCGAGGCGACGCATGATCGCGTGCACCCGCCGCAGACCGCTCAAGGTTTTCAGATAGACCGTGGCGTCACGCACCGTCAGGTCGCCGCCTTCCACCAGCGGATAACCGAGCTGGCGCGCCAGGTACAAATGTTCGAAATAGCTTTCGTTGAACCGCCCCGGCGTCAACAGCACGATCAGCGGCGCTTCATCGTCGCTCGGCGCCTGACGGGCCAAAGTTTCCTGCAACGTACGGAAGAACCCGGCCAGATGCTGCACCTTCAGATCGCGGTACAACTCGGGAAAGGCCCGGGACACGATGGTGCGGTTTTCCAGCGCATAACCGGCACCCGACGGCGCCTGGGTGCGGTCCGCGGTGACCCACCAGCGACCGTCCGGGGTGCGCGCCAGATCCACCGCGTACAGATGCAAAAAGGCCCCATCAGGTGGAGAAATCCCCTGACAAGGCCATAGAAAGTTGTTGTGCCCGAACACCAGTTCGGCCGGCAGCAGGCCTTCGGCGATCAAACGCTGCGGACCATACAAATCCGCCAGCACCGCGTTGAGCAAGCGCGCGCGCTGGGCAATCCCGGCGGACAGTTGCTGCCACTCATCGGCGGCGATCACATGGGGCAACAGGTCCAGTTCCCACGGACGATCGGCGCCCTTGGGGTCGGCGTAGACGTTGTAGGTCACGCCGTTTTCCTGGATTTGCCGGGTCAGCAACGCCTGGCGCTGCACCAGTTGCGTCGGGGTGCTGCGCTGCAATTGGTCGAACAGCCGACGCCAGTGCGGACGCACCGCGCCGCTGTCGTCGAGCAGTTCGTGATAAGTGCCCGCCGTCAGCGGGTAGCGGTCAAGCAGGTCAGGCATGGAAAGCTCGTCAGACAGCAAAGAACGGTCAGACTAACGCAGGCTCATGACGCTCGGATATACGAAAAATCCGAGTGTCGCGTAGGGCTTAGAAACGTCGTAAATCGAGTGTCATCGGCAGCTCGTCGTTAATCGTGACGTTAGGTATAGGAAGTTTCCCAGGGGTGTGTCCGATTCGGAAGAAACGCGCCATGCGCCGACTCTCCGCCTCGTTCGCGTTCACCGGCAGGCTGTCATAGTTGCGCCCGCCCGGATGAGCGACGTGGTACTGACAGCCGCCCAGCGAGCGCTCCATCCAGGTATCGAGCAAGTCAAACACCAGCGGCGCGTGGACCGGGATGGTCGGTTGCAGGCAGTTGAACGGTTGCCAGGCGCGGAACCGCACGCCCGCGACGAATTCGCCGATCCGGCCAGTGGGTTGCAACGGCACCGGAATGCCGTTGCAGGTCAACAGATAACGCTGCGGTGCCAGGCCGGTGACTTTGACCTGCAAGCGCTCCAGTGACGAATCCACATAACGCACCGTGCCGCCGACCGCGCCCTCCTCGCCCAGCACATGCCAAGGCTCCAGCGCCTGGCGCACTTCCAGCTCGATGCCACTGACGGCGTAATCGCCGACCTTGGGAAAGCGGAATTCCAGGTGCGCCGCAAACCACTCGGCGCGCACCGGATAACCGGCGGCGTTCAGATCGACGATGACATCGGCGAAATCCTGCTCGATAAAGTGCGGCAACAGGAAACGATCGTGCAGCTCGGTGCCCCAGCGCGCCAGTTTCGGCGGCGCATAAGGTTCGCGCCAGAACCGCGCCACCAGTGCCCGCAGTAACAGCTGCTGGGCCAGACTCATGCGCGCATGGGGCGGCATTTCAAAGGCGCGCAATTCCAGCAAGCCGAGACGCCCGGTGGCGCCGTCCGGTGAATAGAGTTTATCGATGCAGAATTCAGCGCGGTGGGTGTTGCCGGTGACATCGATCAGCAGGTTGCGCAGCAGTCGGTCCACCAGCCACGGCGCGCATTCTTCTCCCGGTTTGGGCATTTGGGCGAAGGCGATTTCCAGCTCATACAACGAGTCGTTACGCGCTTCGTCCACCCGCGGCGCCTGGGACGTCGGGCCGATGAACAATCCGGAAAACAGGTAGGACAAGGACGGATGGTTATGCCAGTAACTGATCAGGCTACGCAGCAGATCGGGGCGGCGCAGGAACGGTGAGTCAGCCGGTGTCGCGCCGCCCAGTACGAAATGGTTACCGCCGCCAGTGCCGGTATGTCGACCATCAATCATGAATTTTTCGGTGGTCAGGCGAGTCTGGCGCGCTTCTTCGTAGAGGAATTCGGTGCGTTCAACCAATTCATCCCATGTGGCGGACGGTTGCACATTGACCTCGATCACGCCCGGATCCGGGGTGATGCGGAAGTTGCTCAGGCGCGGGTCGCTCGGTGGTTCATAGCCTTCCAGCAACACCGGGCAATGCAGTTCCTGCGCGGTGGCTTCAATGGCGGTGACCAGTTCCAGATAATCCTCGACCCGCTCCAGCGGCGGCATAAACAGGTACAAGCGGCCATCCCGCGCTTCCGCGCAGAACGCGGTGCGGGTCAGCCAATCGGCGGACTCGTCGATCTCGATATCCCGTTCAATCGCTTCCGCCGCGTTGCCCGGGCTGTTCAACTGCTGAGTGTCCGGAAGCGCCGGGAATTCCTGATTCGGGTCGTTGGGGTAGATGAACGGATATTCCGCCGCTTTCACCCACGGCTGCGACCCCAGCGGCAAGCGATAACCCAGCGGCGAATCCCCCGGCACCAACCGGCAATGCTCGTCGCGCAGATACCAGCGACCGCTCTGCCATTGATCGCCCTTGGCGGTGCGCGCCAGCGGCAGGACCTGGCCGATGACCTTATCCAGGCCCTGACTGAAGACTTTGCGCAGGCGCGCCCGCTCCAACGGTTCTTCCAGGCGTGAATCTTCGGCGCTGACATTCAGCGGCAAAGCGCCTTCGCGCCAGAGGTAATAGAAATTGTCTTCGTAGGCCGGAAACACAAAGCGTGTCGGAATTTTCAGGCGTTCGGCGACACTCGCGAGAAAACGCCCGGCCAGTTCACCATCGGCGCCGTAGTCTTCCTGCTCATCGGCGATCAGCGCGCTGTTGTGCCAGATCGGCACGCCATCACGCCGCCAATAGCAATTCAGCGACCAGCGCGGCAGTTGCTCGCCGGGGTACCACTTGCCCTGGCCGAAATGCACCAGGCCCTTGGGCGCGTAGTGCTTGCGCATGCGTTGGAACAATTCGGCGGACAGACGCCGCTTGTCCGGGCCGAGGGCGGCGGTGTTCCACTCGGCGCCGTCCGGGTCATCGATGGAGACGAAGGTCGGCTCACCGCCCATGGTCAGGCGCACGTCGCCCTCCAGCAGGTCGGCATCGATTTGCCGCCCCAGCGCCTGAATCGCCAGCCACTGGTCTTCGGTGTAGGGCTTTGTAACCCGTGGCGCTTCCCAAATCCGTTCCACGGACATTTCGTGGGTGAACTCGCACTCGCACGGTTCCACCAAGCCACTGATCGGTGCCGCTGAGCCCGGATCGGGACTACAGGCCAACGGAATATGTCCTTCACCGGCAAACAGCCCTGACGTCGCATCCAGGCCGATCCAGCCGGCGCCGGGCAAGTAAACCTCGCACCAGGCGTGCAAGTCCGTGAAGTCCACTTCGGTGCCCGAGGGACCATCGAGACTTTTGACGTCGGCGGTGAGCTGAATCAGGTAACCGGAGACGAAACGCGCCGCCAGTCCGAGGTTGCGCAGCAATTGCACCAGCAGCCAGGCCGAATCGCGGCAGGAACCGGACGCATGTTCGAGGGTGTGTTCGGGGGTTTGTACGCCTGGCTCCATGCGGATCAGGTAGCCAATGTCTTCGCTCAAACGCTGGTTGAGGGCGACGAGGAAATCCACGCTGGGCAGCGGTGTGCGGTCGATGCCGTCCAGATAAGCCTTGAACTTCGGCGTCAGGGGCAAGGTTTCCAGGTACGGTGCCAGCTCCTTGCGCTCATCGGCGGCGTAGGTGAACGGGATCTTTTCCGCGTAGGGCTCAAGGAAGAAGTCGAACGGATTGAACACCGCCATTTCCGCCAGCAGATCGACCTCGATCCGCAGCTCATCGGTTTTCTCCGGGAACACCAGGCGCGCCAAGTAGTTGCCCTGGGGGTCTTGCTGCCAGTTGATGAAATGTTGCTCGGGCGAGACTTTCAGCGCATAGGACAAAATCCGCGTGCGACTGTGGGCTGCCGGGCGCAGGCGAACGATCTGCGGACCGAGCTCGACGGCGCGGTCGTAGCGGTAATGCGTGACGTGATGCAATGCGACATGAATCGACACGGCGTGCCTCCTGCGAGCCTTAAGCGTATTCGACAGCGCGCAAGACTTATGCCATCGCGCAGCGCTGGTGCTTTCATAGATTGCTTAAGGCAGTACAGCACCAAAATCGGGCGGCGCGGGAATTTGGTTTGAGGGGATTGCACGTAAATGTGGCGTGCCGGGGGTGTCAGCCGGAATTCAGCGACTGTCCCGGCCTCTTCGCGAGCAAGCCCGCTCCCACAGGGGAACGCATTCCAATGTGGGAGCGGGCTTGCTCGCGAAGAGGTCAGTTGCCACACCCCATTTTCTGACCTTGAAACAGGTTTTACTGCGCCAGAAACGCAAAACGCCAACCCGAGGGTTGGCGTTTTGTTATCAGCGGTCAGCGTTTAGCGCGGTACAACCGGCTTGCGCGCGGGCTTCGGCCCTTTGCCTTTGGCCGCATCCTTACGCTCCTTGGCCGCCTGCTGGTTGCGGGCGAACGCCGCAGCCTTGGCTTGTTCACGCTTGTCCCACGGGTTGCCACCATCGCTGGCACGCGGCGGCAGGCCGGTGTGCTGGGTCAGGATCTTGGTGGTCTTTTCCCCGGCCACTTTGTGGCTACCCGCCGGCGTCGAGTTCTTGCGACGGGCGCTCTGGTAACTGTCGGTCGCCGGCTGATGCAGCGGGATCAACTGGGTCTTGCCCGGCCCGATCAGGTCGGCGCGGCCCATGCGGGTCAGCGCTTCACGCAACATCGGCCAGCCTTTCGGATCGTGGTAACGCAAGAACGCCTTGTGCAGACGACGCTGCTCTTCGCTCTTGACGATGGTCACGGCGTCGCTCTTGTAAGTGACCTTGCGCAGCGGGTTCTTGCCCGAGTGGTACATCGCGGTGGCGGTGGCCATCGGCGACGGGTAGAACGCCTGCACCTGGTCGGCGCGGAAGCCGTTGCCCTTGAGCCACAGGGCCAGGTTCATCATGTCTTCGTCGGTGGTGCCCGGGTGGGCGGCGATGAAGTACGGGATCAGGTACTGCTCTTTCCCGGCTTCCTTGGAGTACTTCTCGAACATGCGCTTGAACTTGTCATAGCTGCCGATGCCCGGCTTCATCATCTGGTTGAGCGGACCTTCCTCGGTGTGTTCCGGGGCGATCTTCAGGTAACCACCGACGTGGTGGGTCACCAGCTCCTTGACGTATTCCGGCGACTCGACCGCAAGGTCATAACGCAGGCCGGAAGCAATCAGGATCTTCTTCACACCCGGCAAGGCACGGGCGCTGCGATACAACTGGATCAGCGACGAGTGGTCGGTGTTCAGGTTCGGGCAGATGCCAGGGAACACGCACGATGGCTTGCGGCACGCGGATTCGATTTCCGGGCTCTTGCAGGCGATGCGGTACATGTTCGCGGTCGGGCCGCCGAGGTCGGAAATGACGCCGGTGAAGCCTGGGACCTTGTCGCGGATCTCTTCGATTTCGCGAATGATCGACTCTTCGGAACGGTTCTGGATGATCCGGCCTTCGTGCTCGGTGATCGAGCAGAAGGTACAGCCGCCGAAGCAGCCACGCATGATGTTCACCGAGAAACGGATCATGTCGTAGGCCGGGATTTTTTCCTTGCCGTACGCCGGGTGCGGAATCCGTGCGTAAGGCATGCCGAACACGTAGTCCATTTCTTCGGTGGTCATCGGAATCGGCGGCGGGTTGAACCAGACGTCGACGTCGCCGTGCTTCTGCACCAGCGCGCGGGCGTTGCCCGGGTTGGTTTCCAGGTGAAGCACGCGGTTGGCGTGAGCGTAGAGCACCGCATCGCCACGGACTTTCTCAACCGACGGCAGACGAATCACGGTCTTGTCGCGAGTCATTTTCGGGCTGGCCAGAATCTGCACGACCTTGGCTTCGCTCGGATCTTCAACCGGGCCTTTTTCCTGCTCGATGGCGCAGGCTTGGGTGTCCTGGGTGTTCACGTACGGGTTGATGATCTTGTCGACCTTGCCCGGACGGTCAATGCGCGTGGAATCGACTTCGTACCAGTCTTTCGGCGTGTCGCGACGGATGAACGCGGTGCCGCGCACGTCAGTGATGTCTTCGATCTTGTGACCGTAGGACAGACGCTGGGCGACTTCGACAATCGCACGCTCGGCGTTGCCGTACAGCAGGATGTCGGCGCTGGCGTCGATCAGGATCGAGTTGCGCACCCGGTCCTGCCAGTAATCGTAGTGGGCGATGCGGCGCAGGGACGCTTCGATGCCACCGAGGACGATCGGCACGTTTTTGTAGGCTTCCTTGCAGCGCTGGCTGTAGACCAGGCTCGCGCGATCCGGACGTTTGCCCGCCAGGCCACCGGGGGTGTAGGCATCATCGGAACGGATTTTCTTGTCCGCGGTATAGCGGTTGATCATCGAGTCCATGTTGCCGGCCGCGACACCGAAGAACAGGTTCGGCTCGCCGAGCTTCATGAAGTCGTCTTTGGACTGCCAGTTCGGCTGGGCAATGATCCCGACGCGGAAGCCTTGCGACTCCAGCAGCCGGCCGATGATCGCCATGCCGAACGACGGATGGTCACCGTACGCATCGCCGGTGACGATGATGATGTCGCAGGAATCCCAGCCAAGCTGATCCATCTCCTCCCTGCTCATGGGCAGGAATGGCGCTGGCCCGAAACATTCGGCCCAGTACTTGGGATAGTCAAATAACGGCTTGGCTGCTTGCATCATGTCGATAACCGGTGTTGGCTTTCATTGAATTTCGCGGGCGCGGAATATAGCACAAAAAATAACCAATTCCGACGGCTATGGTCGGAAATTGCGCGCAACCCATGTGGGAGCGGGCTTGCTCGCGAAAGCGGTGTGTCATTCAGCAAATTTGGTGAATGTGATACCGCCTTCGCGAGCAAGCCCACTCCCACAGGTTAATTACTCGTCGTCGAAGTTGTAGCTGCCCGGCGCGAGGTTTTCGAATCGGGTGTATTTGCCGATAAACGCCAGTCGCGACGTACCGATCGGACCGTTCCGCTGTTTACCGATGATGATCTCGGCGATGCCTTTATGCTCGGTTTCCGGGTGATACACCTCGTCCCGGTACACGAACATGATGACGTCAGCATCCTGCTCGATGGCTCCGGATTCCCGGAGGTCGGAGTTGATCGGGCGTTTGTTCGGCCGTTGCTCCAGGGAGCGGTTGAGCTGCGAGAGCGCCACCACCGGGCAGTTGAATTCCTTGGCCAGGGCTTTCAAGGAACGGGAGATTTCGGAAATCTCGTTGGTCCGGTTGTCGCCGCCGGAGCCTGGAATCTGCATCAATTGCAGGTAGTCGATCATGATCAGGGCGACATCGCCGTGCTCACGCACCAGGCGTCGGGTCCGCGCACGCATCTCCGAAGGGCTGATACCTGCCGTATCGTCGATGAAGAGCTTGCGGTCGTTGAGCAGGTTGACCGCCGAGGTCAGGCGCGGCCAATCGTCGTCGTCGAGGCGACCGGCCCGGACCTTGGTCTGGTCGATACGGCCCAGGGACGACAACATACGCATGATCAGCGATTCACCTGGCATCTCCAGCGAGTAAACCAGGACGCACTTGTCACTGCGCAACACGGCGTTTTCCACCAGGTTCATCGCAAAGGTGGTTTTACCCATGGACGGACGGCCGGCGACGATGATCAGGTCGGACGGCTGCAGGCCGCTGGTCATCCCGTCGAGGTCGGTGTAACCGGTGGACAGGCCGGTGATGGCGTTGTCGGTGTTGAACAAGGTGTCGATACGGTCGATGGCCTTGGTCAGCAGGTCATTCACGCTCACCGGGCCGCCGGTTTTTGGCCGGGCCTCGGCGATCTGAAAGATCTGCCGTTCGGCTTCGTCGAGAATTTCTTCAGCGGTGCGGCCTTCCGGGTTGAAGGCGCTGTCGGCAATCTCGCTGGCGATGCCGATCAGTTGACGCAAGGTCGCCCGGGCACGGACGATCTGCGCATACGCCTTGATGTTGGCGACGGACGGCGTGTTTTTTGCCAGTTCGCCGAGGTAACCGAGGCCACCCACTTGCGAGGTCTGACCTTCCTTGTCCAATTGCTCGGCCAGGGTCACGACGTCGATTGGCGAGTTCATGTCCGCCAGTTTGGCGATCGCACGGAAGATCAGGCGGTGGTCATGTCGATAGAAATCGCCGTCCGATACTTGATCGAGCACGCGTTCCCAGGCGTTGTTGTCCAGCATCAAACCACCGAGCACAGCCTGTTCGGCCTCGATGGAATGCGGCGGCACCTTCAGGGCAGCGGTTTGCAGATCGTATTGCTCAGGAGCGGAGATATCGTTCATGGCCACTTGGTTATTTTATGAAAAGCAGGGATTACAGAAAGACAAAGGGCACGACCTGTAAACAGGATCGTGCCCGATGTTACCGGCAAGCACCCGAGGGTGCCAGCCGACAAGTGCTGCTTAAGCTGCTACCACGACAACGCGTACGGTGGCTTCAACTTCGGCGTGCAGGTGCACGGCTACGTCGAATTCACCTACGTTACGGATAGTGCCGTTCGGCAGACGAACTTCGCTTTTTGCAACTTCAACGCCAGAGGCGGTCAGTGCATCAGCGATGTCGTGAGTACCGATCGAACCGAACAGCTTGCCTTCGTCACCGGCGGTGGCAGTGATAGTCACTTCCAGCTCAGCCAGTTGGGCGGCACGGCTTTCAGCCGAAGTTTTGCGGTCTGCTGCGGCTTTTTCCAGCTCAGCGCGACGCTCTTCGAACGCAGCCACGTTGGCAGCGGTCGCAGCGGTAGCTTTGCCGTAAGGCAGCAGGTAGTTACGACCGTAACCAGCCTTAACGTTCACTTTGTCACCCAGGTTGCCCAGGTTGGTGACTTTTTCCAGAAGGATCAGTTGCATGTGAAAATCCTCTTAACTTTTAACCTTCACCGTTCGCGTTATCGGCGTCTTTCGACTGCAGACGACCGCGAAAATCAATCAGGCTGTCGACGATGGCCAAGACCACCAGCAACGGATAGATCAGCTGCATGAACAGCAACAGCGTGACGTACAACCCCACCAGCCAGAACCTGGCCAGTCGCTTTTGCGCCACCAGCCCGTGAATCAGGGCCAGTCCGGCGAACACCAGCGGTACACTGCACAACGGCGTCAACATCGCCAACTGGGAACCGAAGTTCGGCCCCAGCAGCATGAACGCCAGCAGTAACATCGCCAGCCCCAGCGGGAATCGGATGGCGCGAAACTCGCGACCAAAACCACCCGGGTTGTACAACAACGCCTGCCAGTAGCGCCCGACAATCAGGCTCAGCACACTGACGATTTGCAACAAGGCCGCAATCAGGCCGGTCAGGACCGGTGCAATCAGGGACGCGAAACGCGCTTGCTCATCTACCGACAACTTCTGGTAGACATCACCGAGTAGCGACGGCATGACCTTTATCAAGGCCTGCGCCAGCATCTCGATTTGGGGAGCAAAAGCTGTCCCCAGCACCACTGCAAACACCACTCCCATCGCTATGCTGACCAGCAGCACGCGGTTCCAGGACTCGCTTGCGCGCAAAACCAACGCAAGGCCCGAAGACCCCAGCAGCACCAGAAGTGCCCGTGGGTCATCGGAGTAAAGCCACCAGACCAAGGCCGGCAGCAGTCCCAGAGCAAGAACGCCCAGGGCGTCCTTCAATCCGCGCCGCAGGAGCACAAGGCATCCAGCGGCAGCACCCAACCAATACAACAACGGCAATGTTGCGCATCCAGCCACTACCAGAGTGGCCTGCACGCGGCCGCGCATGATGAACTCAGCTATGGCGCGCATGCATTCAATCCTTTGCTACGTGTCGACTGCCCGGTCTCAGCGGCCGTGGCTGTCGGTGTAGGCCAGCAGGGCCAGGAAGCGGGCGCGCTTGATAGCGGTGGCCAGCTGACGCTGATAACGAGCTTTGGTACCGGTGATACGGCTTGGAACGATTTTGCCGGTCTCGGATACGTATGCTTTCAGGGTGTTGAGATCTTTGTAATCGATCTCTTTCACGTCTTCAGCGGTGAAGCGGCAGAATTTACGACGACGGAAGAAACGTGCCATGTAATAGGCTCCTCAAAAGGTCCGTGGATTACTCGTCAGCGTTATCGCTGTTGTCGCTGTCATCACTGTCAACGCCTTCGGCGTCGGAGTGCTCAGGACGGTCGCGACGCTCACGGCGCTCACTGCGGTTTTCTTCAGCCTTGAGCATCTCGGATTGGCCGGTAACGGCTTCTTCGCGACGGATGACCAGGTTACGGATCACTGCATCGTTGTAGCGGACGTTGTCTTCCAGCTCGGCCAGGGCCTTGCCCGTGCAGGCGGCGTTCTGCATCCCGT